>NZ_JAJUFV010000039.1 GCF_029263575.1 Microbacterium sp.
CAGCGCCGTGATCGGCAGTCTGTTCGCGTTGCGCCTGGTGAACATCATCAGCGATCGTCTGCCGTCAGACGGCGCCGGGGCGGTGGGCGATATCGCATCTCTCACACCGCACAGCGTTCTCGAGATGCCCGCTCAGGTGCGTGACATCGTGGTGCACGGCTACAGCGATGCGCTCACGCCGCTGCTGCTGGGCATGGCCCCGCTCGCTCTGATCGCTCTCGTGCTGCTGTGCTTCGTCAGAGAAGTGCCACTGAAGACCACGATCGAACGCGACGTCGTGCCCGAACCTGCCGGTGAGGGGCTGGTGCTCGAGCACGACGAGAAGCCGCTCGACGATCGGCGCTGACGCCGTCGCACTCCCGGGATTCGACTCGGCGCGATATTACGCCGTGCGTCACGAGATTTGGGGCCAGCGCGTCGTCGCGCCAATCTGTAACCGGATGGCTATACCCGCCGTCCCATACCCTTCGGAGCAGAACCTCGTGGCCAACGACAATTCGACCCAGTCAGAGATCGAGGCGCACCTCGCCAAGAGCAGATCCCGCAGGCGCATCGGAATCATCGTCGGGGCCGTCGGCGTGGTCGTCATCGCAGCAGCTGTCGCGATTCCACTCCTGGCGCAGAACGCGGCCGAGCCCGCCGCCGGCGAGACCGAGCTGATCTCCCTGACGATCGCCGACACCGCCCAGAGCGACTTCCAGGATGCGATCGTCGAGGTCGGGCGCGAGAACGGCCTCGACATCGACTTCATCAACTTCGACGATCCCTACCTTCCGAACACCGCACTGGTCGAGGGCGAGGTCGACGCCAACTCGTTCCAGCACGTCGCGTGGCTGAGCCAGTTCAACAAGGAGAACGGCTCCGATATCACCCCGGTCTTCTCCACCGTCATCTCCGCCTGGGGGCTGTTCTCCGCCACGCACGCCGATGTCGCCGACATCCCGAGCGGTGCCAAGATTGCCGTGCCCGATGACCCGGCGAACTTCTCACGCTCTCTCTTCATCCTGCAGAGCGCCGGTCTCATCGAGGTCGATCCCGACGCCGGTGTCTTCCCCGTCGAAGAGGACATCACCGCCAACGCGAAAGACATCGAGCTGGTGCGCATCGCGCACGAATCGGTTCAGACCGCGTACTCCGACCCGACGATCGACGCCGTGGTCGTCGCGACTGACGACTTCGATCCGGCGCTCGAGATCACCAGCGACGACGCCCTCTCCCTGGAGGATTCCGCAGCGTCGACGTCGAGCCCGTATGTCATCGTCGTCGCCACGACGGCAGACAACGTTGACGATCCGGCCTGGGCTCTGCTGGAGAGGACCTACCGCGATGATCGCGTGGTCACAGCTCTTGAAGAGGAGAAGCGCGGCGAGGCCACGATCGTCGAGCTCCCCGTCGAAGATCTGCGCGCGGCGCTCGCCGAATTGACGGCCCAGTAGACACGGGCGGATGCCGCGGCATCCGGCCCACACGGCATCCGAAGGTCAGGCATGACAGAGCGCATTCGCCTCGCGAGGGTTTCGAAGCAGTACCCCGGCAAGAGGGGCGCCACGCCCGCGCCTGCCCTCGATGTCATCGACCTGTCGATCCAGGCGGGCGAGATCTACGGTCTCATCGGTCGCTCCGGCGCGGGAAAATCGACCCTGCTGCGCATGGTCAACGGACTCGAGGCGCCGACCCGCGGTGAGATCCACGTCGACGGCGTCAACGTGCAGACCCTTTCGCCGACCGAGCTGCGCACGCTTCGTCACAGCATCGGCATGGTGTTCCAGCAGTTCAATCTGTGGAACTCGCGCACCGTGTTCGGCAACATCGCCACGCCGTTGAAGATCGCGGGATGGAAGGAAGACGACATCGCCCGCCGCGTCGGCGAGCTCCTCGATTTCGTCGGCCTCGGAGGCAAGGCGTTCGCGCGCCCGCGCCAGCTCTCGGGCGGTCAGAAGCAGCGTGTGGGAATCGCCCGTGCCATTGCCGGGCGTCCGTCCATTCTGCTGTCCGATGAGGCGACGAGCGCGCTCGATCCGCAGACCACCACCGAGATCGTCGACCTCCTGCGGTCGGTGAATCGCGAGTTCGGCATCACGATCGTCGTCGTCACGCACGAGATGGATGTCATCAGCCAACTGGCCGATCGCGTCTCGATCCTCAGCGATGGCCGCATCGTCGAGTCGGGGGAGATCCACCAGATCCTCGCGCGTCCGACACATCCGGTCACCGCGGGCCTCGTCGGCTCGTACACACGCACCTCTCTCACCGAGAACGAGCGTTCTGCCCTGCGCGAGCAGTTCGACGGACGCCGCATCTCGATCGTCGTGGACGACGCCCTCGTCGACGGACCGGTGCTCTCTCGCCTCGCTCGCGAGCATGCCGTGGACTTCTCGATCATCCAGGGCGGCGTCGCCAGAGTGAAAGACCAGCCCTATGGGCAGCTCAGCCTGGCCCTGTACGGCGATGAGTCTGCGATCGACCGATTCGTCTCCGAACTCGCGGGTCAGACGGAGGTGGTCTCATGGTGATCGTCGGGAAGTTCGTCGATGTCGCCCAGTTCATCGACACCGACGTGGTCGTGCCGAAGGTCGCACGGGCGCTCGGGGAGACCCTGTTCATGGTCACGGTGTCGTTCTTCTTCGCCGCGATCATCGGCCTGGTGCTGGCCATCTTCCTCTTCGCGACGCGTCCGGGGCAGCTGCTGCACAGCCGCATCGCACACACGGTGCTCAACATCATCGTCAACACGCTCCGGCCCATTCCGTTCATCATCCTGCTGATCGCGCTCACCCCGCTCACCCGCCAGCTGATCGGCACCAGCATCGGTCCGTCCGCTGCGATCCTTCCGCTGACGATCGCCGCGTCGGTCGGAATCGCCCGCGTCGCCGAATCGAACCTCGTCGCCGTCGACCCCGGTGTCGTCGAGGCAGCCAAGGCTGTCGGCGCGAAGCCGCTGCACATCCTGTTCGGCTTCGTCGTGCGCGAGGCGTTCGGCCCGCTCCTGCTGTCTCTCACCTTCATCTTCGTCGCTCTGATCGACGCGACGGCGGTCGCCGGCGCGGTCGGAGGCGGCGGGCTCGGAAACCTGGCGCTGACCTACGGATACCAGCGGTTCGACTACGGTGTGATGATCCTCATCATCCTCGTCCTGATCGGACTCGTGCAGCTGGTGCAGCTGCTCGGCAACCGCATCGCACGCCGATTCATCGACGGCTGACCCTGATTCACTGATTGGATGAGAACTGTGACTGAATCAGCCCTCCACACCGATACCGCGCTCGGTCTCAGCACTCTGCTGACAGGCCTGCCCGAGCGTCAGGGATTCGGCGACGCCACGCTGATCCGACTGGCCGATGGGTCGATCGATCTCGGCGGTGGCAACCCCGACACCGATCTGCTGCCGACACAGTTGTATCGTGACGCCGCGAATGAGGTCGCCGCGAGCGACAGATTCGCCGGGCTGCTGCGGTACTCGGCATCCGCTGGTCTTCCCAGCTTCCGCGAGGCGATCGCCGCGCGCGATCAGGTCTCGGACGACCGGGTCATCGTGAGCAATGGCGGTGCGCACGGTCTCGCGCTCGCGGTGCTGGGCCTGCTCGATCCCGGCGACACGATCGTCGTGGATGACCCGGTCTATCCGCTCTTCCTGCGGGTGCTCGATCTGGTCGGCGTCAATGTCGTGGCGATCCCGGTCGCCGGTGACGGCATCGATGTCGACGTTCTCGCAGCACGACTCGGCGAAGGTCTGCGGCCGAAGGCGCTGTTCACGGTGCCGACGTTCCAGAACCCCTCCGGCGTGACGTTGTCGGCGCAGAAATCCGAAGCGCTCGTCGACCTGGCCGAGAAGTACGGCTTCACGATCATCGCCGACGACCCCTACCGCGAGATCGTCTTCCCCGGCGTCGATGTCCCCGATCGCCCCCGTCTGCGCGACACCGATCGGGTGGTCGCGGTCAACAGCTTCTCGAAGACGCTCGGGCCGGGATTGCGATTGGGTTGGCTGACCGTGCCGCAGGCATGGAGCGCGAGCTTCACCAAACTGCGAAACCGCATCGATGGGCAGACGAACGGCGTCGTGCAGGCGACGGTCGAACGGATGCTGGCTGACGAGCAGTACGAGGCCGCGATCGCCGCGGCGGGCGAGCGGTACGCGCGCAAAGCGCACGTGCTCACCACGACTCTGCGTGAACGATTCGGCGATCGGGTCGAGGTGACCGATCCGACCGGCGGGTTCTTCGCCTGGGCGCGGCTGCTCGGTGATTTCGACGCCGCCCGGCTGTTCGAAACAGCCCAGGACCTGGGGGTGAGCTATCAGCGCGGCGAATGGTTCGCGGCCGGTTCCGAACCCTTCCGCGGATTCGTACGGCTGGCGTTCTCAGACCAGAGCGAAGAGAACCTGCGCGCCGGCGTCGACCGTCTGGCGCGTGCGTGGCAGGCCGTGCTCACTTCCTGACCGCCGGGTAGTAGTGTCTCCGTCATGGCGACAGCATCCACGCAGACTCAGAAGCGCGAGGCCTTCGGCTCTCGGAACGTCTTCATCCTCTCGGCCATCGGCTCGGCCGTCGGGCTCGGCAACATCTGGCGCTTCCCGTACGTCGCCTATGAGGGCGGTGGCGGGGCGTTTCTCATCCCGTACCTGTGCGCGCTGCTGACCGCTGGCATCCCGCTGCTGTTCTTCGACTACGCGATCGGCCACCGCTTCCGCGGGTCGGCGCCATTGGCCTTCCGGCGGATGCACCGGGCCGCAGAACCGCTCGGCTGGTGGCAGGTTCTCATCTGCGTTGTGATCGCCGCGTACTATGCCGTCATCGTCGCGTGGGCGGCGATGTACACGTGGTTCTCGGCGCAGCTGACCTGGGGCGCGGGAAACGAGAACGACTTCTTCTTCACCGACTTCCTGCAAATGGGTGATGTCGCCGCGTCGGGCGTGTCCACCGATTTCGTGCCGCAGGTCGGCATTCCGCTGATCGTCGTCTGGCTGGTGGTCATCGTCATCATGGCGCTGGGCGTCAAGCGCGGCATCGGCGCGGCGAACATGGTGCTCATGCCGCTGCTGACGCTGATGTTCGCGGTGCTCGTGGTGCAGTCGCTGTTCCTTCCCGGAGCGATGGACGGGCTGAACGCCTTCTTCACGCCGAACTGGGAAGCCCTCGCCGACCCGGGCGTGTGGGCATCGGCCTATGGCCACATCTTCTTCTCGCTCTCGGTCGCCTTCGGCATCATGGTGACGTATTCGTCGTACCTCAAGCGCAAGACCGACCTGACCGGCTCGGGGCTCGTCGTGGCATTCGCGAACTCGGGCTTCGAGATCCTCGCCGGAATCGGCGTCTTCGCCGCGCTCGGCTTCATGGCACAGGCGCAGGCCACTGACGTCGCCGGTGTCGCGACGTCGGGCATCGGGCTCGCGTTCGTCGCGTTCCCCACGATCGTCTCGCAGGCGACGGGCGGCTCGATCATCGGAGTGCTGTTCTTCGGCGCGCTCGTGTTCGCCGGCGTCACCTCGCTCATCTCGATCCTCGAGGTGATCGTGGCGGCGCTGCAGGACAAGCTCGGCTGGGGGCGCGTGCGCACCACGCTCACGGTGTCGATTCCCCTCGCGATCATCTCGATGGCGCTGTTCTCGACGACGACCGCACTGGCCGTGCTCGACACGACGGATGCCTTCGTCAACGCCTTCGGCATCATGGCGGTCGCGCTCGTCGCCGTCATCCTCGTCGCGTGGATCTTCCACAGACTGCCCGTGCTGCAGGAGCACCTCAACCGGCGTTCGAGTTTCCGCGTCGGACTGATCTGGAAGCTGCTGGTCGGTGCGCTCGCGCCCATCGTGCTGGGCTACCTGTTCATCACCGAACTGATCACGAAGATCGAGACGCCGTATGCGGGCTACCCGGTCTGGTTCCTGGGGATCTTCGGCTGGGGCATGGTCATCGCCCTCGTGATTCTCGCTCTGCTGCTCTCGCTGCTGCCATGGGGCGCGCGCTCGCACGCGAAAGACGACCCCGACTACGACGATTTCCTCGTCGAGGAGCAGTACGACCCGGAGCCGGAGACGCAGACCATCCGAGTAGCAACTGCCGACCAGAAGGGAGCGGGCGCATGACCGCTGCCGCGATCGTTTTCATGATCATCGCCATGGTCACCGTCTGGGGCGGCCTCGTCGCCGCGATCGTGAACTTGGCACGCCACCCCGAGGTCTCCGACACCGAACCCGATGTGATGCGCGTCGAACTCTGACGTCAAGGGGGTTCTGTGCACGGCATCCGCGGCGCACGCTGTTCTCAACACCCATAGTGAGGAGCAGCCATGACATACAAAGTCGGATACTTCGTCGGGAGCCTGTCGTCCACGTCGGTCAACCGTGTGCTGTCGAAAGCGCTGATAGGCGTTGCACCGGCCGATCTCGAGTTCACCGAGATCCCGATCGGAGACCTTGCGCTGTACAGCCAGGATCACGACAGCGACTATCCCGCTGAAGCGCGAGCGCTGAAGGACGCGATCGCGGCGAGCGACGCGGTGCTGTTCGTGACGCCGGAATACAACCGCGCTATTCCGGGCGCGCTCAAGAACGCGATCGACTGGGCCTCGCGCCCGTGGGGGCAGAACTCCTTCGATCATGTGCCGGCGGCGATCATCGGGGCATCCATCGGCGTCATCGGCACGGCCGTCGCACAGCAGAACCTTCGGGGCGTGCTGGCGTTCTGCAATGCACGTCTGATGAGTTCCCCGGAAGCGTACATCCACTTCACGGACGACATCTTCCGAGACGACGGCACGATTCTGAAATCGGACACCGAGGAATTTCTGCGTGCGTATATGGCGGAGTTCCGTGACCACATCCAGCGAGTGCTGACGGTTCTTCCACGCGGCTGAGGACCGCTCGCGGACACAGAACCCGACGTGGTGCAAGCGGATTCTGACGTCAAGGGGGTTTCTCGCGAGAGATCCGCCCTGCACACTGACGGCATGATGACACTCAATGACGCACGGATCTCGCAGCTGGATGCGTGGTGGCGGGCTGCGAACTATCTCAGTGCGGGGCAGATCTATCTGCAGGAGAACCCGTTGCTGCGATCAGCTCTGACGAGCGAGAACATCAAACCTCGACTACTGGGCCACTTCGGCACGGTGCCGGGGTTGAACCTCGTGTACGCGCATGTCAACCGTCTCATTCAGGACCGTGAGCTTGAGGCGCTGTACATCACCGGCCCGGGTCATGGCGGCCCTGGCATGGTGGCGAATGCCTGGTTGGATAAGTCCTACTCGGAGGTGTATCCCGACATCACACGGGACGAAGCCGGAATGGCACGGTTGGTTCGCCAGTTCTCGTTTCCCGGCGGCATCCCCAGTCATGCCGCTCCCGAGACGCCGGGATCCATTCACGAGGGTGGCGAGTTGGGATACTCGCTCAGCCATGCCTATGGTGCCGCCTTCGACAATCCCGATCTGACCGTGTTCTGCGTCATCGGTGACGGTGAAGCCGAGACGGGGCCACTTGCCACTGCGTGGCACGCGAACAAGTTCCTCGACCCGGTCAGTGACGGAACTGTCCTTCCGATTCTGCATCTCAACGGGTGGAAGATCGCGAACCCGACCGTCCTCGCCCGCATCCCCGACGAGGAGTTGCTGGATCTGATGCGCGGTTACGGTCACCATCCGCTGCTGATAGAGATCGGCGTCGACGACGATCATGCGGATGTACACCGACGATTCGCGTCGGTCATGGACGAGGCGCTGGATCGAATCGCCAGCATTCGCGCTGACGCGAGCGCTGGCGAGACGAAGCGCCCACGCTGGCCGATGATCATCCTGCGATCCCCGAAGGGGTGGACCGGTCCGGAGTATGTGGATGGTGTGCCCGTTGAGGGCACCTGGCGGGCGCATCAGGTGCCGCTGCCCGGTGCGAAGGACGATGCGTCACACCTCCAACAGCTGGAGGACTGGCTGCGCTCCTACCGTCCGGATGAGCTCTTCGGCGAGGGCGGCGTGCCGTCGGAGGATATCGATGCGCTGATTCCGGTTCCAGAGCGTCGGATGTCGGCGTCGCCGCATGCGAACGGCGGGCTGCTGAGGGAAGATCTGCACCTGCCCGACATTCGCGACTACGCAGTAGGCGTCAGCGATCACGGGGCAGAGGACGCATCGGCAACGGGCGTGCTGGGCGGATACCTGGCCGAGGTGATTCGCCGCAATCCGCGTACATTCCGAATCTTCGGACCCGACGAGACCGCGTCGAACAAGCTCGCCCCGGCGGTATACGAGGCCACGGACAAGCAGTGGAATGCCCTGACGATCGGTCTCGATGAGCACTTGGCTCGTGCGGGGCGCGTCATGGAGGTGCTCAGCGAACATCAATGCCAAGGGTGGCTGGAGGGGTATCTCCTCACCGGCAGACACGGAGTCTTCAACTCGTACGAGGCTTTCGTGCACATCGTGGACTCGATGTTCAACCAGCATGCGAAGTGGCTGGAGACCTCTCGCGAGATCGCCTGGCGGCATCCGATCGCAAGTCTGAACTACCTGCTCTCCAGCCATGTCTGGCGCCAGGACCACAACGGGTTCACTCATCAGGATCCCGGGTTCATCGATCTCGCCATGAACAAGAGCGCTGACGTCGTTCGCGTTTATCTTCCTTTTGACGCGAACACTCTGCTCAGCACGTACGATCACTGCCTGCGAACAGTGGATTACGTCAACGTCGTCGTCGCAGGCAAGCAGCAAGCGCCGCAATGGTTGACGATCGAACAAGCGGTCGAGCACTGCGCCCAAGGCGCCGGCATTCTCGAATGGGCCGGAACCGAACGTGACGGCAGTGAGGTGGACGTCGTTCTCTCCGGCGCAGGAGACGTACCCACGCTGGAAGTGCTCGCGGCAGCAGAGATCCTTCGCGACGAGGTGCCGCAGCTGTCGGTTCGCGTCGTGAATGTCGTCGATCTCATGCGCTTGCAACCCGCGTCGATGCATCCCCACGGTCTCTCTGACGATGACTATGACGCCATCTTCACCGCGGACAAACCGGTGATCTTCGCGTATCACGGCTACCCGTGGCTGATCCATCGCCTTGCTTACCGGCGTCACGGCCACACGAACCTGCACGTGCGCGGGTATCGAGAAAAGGGCACGACCACCACTCCGTTCGACATGGTCATGCTCAACGACCTGGATAGATTCCGCCTGGCAGCCGATGCGCTTGAACGCGTGCAAGGAGCTGACAGCACATATGAATCCCTGATCGCCGAGCTGCTGGAGCGTCGACAACGTGCCAGGGACTACACACGAGAACACGGCGAAGACGACCCGGCCATCAGCGAATGGCGATGGTCGGCCGCTACGAGGTAAGCATCTGTCAACCCCCTCACGGGCGCTGCAAATGGTAAATACCGTCTGAGACATGAAGATCTGGTGGTTTCTCGTCGGTCTCGTCGTCACCGCTTTCCTCGTCTCGGGCTGTGGGGTCAGCATTCCCGCCGACCCGGACGGCACGTTGGAATCGGCCACGGGGTCCACGTTGCATGTCGGCGCGTCGCTGGAGCCGGGATTGATCGAACGGGACGGTGCGCAGCTGCATGGCCCGCTGGTCGACCTGACCGAGACGTTCGCCGGATCGCTCAACGCACGAGTCGAGTGGACCGTTGCTGCGGAAGAGTCGCTCATCGGTGAACTCGAGGCAGGCGACATCGATCTCGCCATCGGTGGATTCACCGATCAGACCCCGTGGATGGACCGGGCCGGCGTGACGCGGGGTTATACGCAGATCGACGGCGCCGACGGACGTGCTCTGGTCATTCTGGTACCGCTCGGCGAGAACGCCCTTCTCTCCACACTGGAATCGTTCCTCGACACGGAGGTCGGTTCGTGAGCGTGCACAACTTCGGTCGAGCGGCCCTTCCCCAGAAGCAGGCTGATGCGCTGCGAAAGTCTGTGCGCTGGGAAATCGTCACCATCGCCTACACGATCCTGACGATCACCCTGGTCGCATCTGTCGTCGGAAACTCACAGTCGATGCGCACGGCCTGGATCGAGGACATGCTGTCGTTGATCCCGCAGATCGCATTCCTCGTGGCGCTCATCTTCGTGCGCCGCAAGCCCGACATCAAGCATCCGTATGGACAGCACCGGGCGATGGGCGTCGGTCATCTCGTCGCAGGCGTGGCGCTGCTGGCTGTCGGCGCGAGCCTCGCTTTCGAAGCTGTGAGCGGTCTCGTTGCCGCCGAGCATCCGACGATCGGCACGGTCAACCTCTTCGGGCACACGATCTGGCTCGGCTGGCTCATGATCGCGGTGATGGCCGTCATCGTCATCGGCCCATTGATATACGGGCCCGCGAAGCTGAAGCTCGCCCCCGTGCTGCACAACAAGCTTCTCTACGCCGACGCCGACATGGCCAGGGCTGATTGGCACACGAACGCCGCGTCGATCGTGGGCGTGCTCGGAGTCGGAATGGGGCTGTGGTGGTTGGACGCTGTCGCAGCGCTGTTCATCTCACTCGGAATCGTCGCGGACGGGCTTCGAAACACGAAACTTGCCGTGGGCGATCTGATGGATCAACGTGCGCGTACGTACGACGGCAAAGAGCCGCACCCGCTCGCATCCGAGATCGTCGAGACGATGCGTACGCTGCCCTGGGTCTCCGACGCGGCAGTTCGCCTACGCGACCAAGGTCAGGTATTTCACGTCGAGGTGTTCGTCGTGCCCCGGGGGCGACGAGTATCGCTCAAGCAACTCGACCGTGCATCGGAACAGATCGCGGACCTCGATTGGAAGGTTCAGGACGTCGTCGTCATCCCCGAGGATCGGCTGCCGGACGAAGCGGCCACCGTGCCGAATGACCAGTAGTCGGGTCAGCCGACGACGCCCCAGCACGTCGATGGGGGTTCAGTGGTTTCTGAGCGCTTTTATCAGGTCGGCCTTGCGCTTTTTCGAGTAGCCCGTGAGGCCGAGCTCTTTCGCGCGGTCTTGCAGTTCGTCAACCGTCCAGTCCTCGTAGTCTCCGGATTCTCCGCCGCGACGTCCGACCTCGGAGCGGCCTTTCTTCGTCCCGCCCGTGGCGTTCGAGATCCGCGCAGCTTTCTCCTTGGACGCGCCATCGTCGCGAAGCTCTTCATAGAGCTCTGGATCCTTCAGACGCGAATTCGCGTTACGGGGCATGATGTTCCTCCTTCGTGTCGGTCAATCGGTGTCGTTCAATTGGTGTGGTTCACGTGGTGTGCATCGGTTCGTGCGTGTCCTGTTGGATGTCTTGGGAGCGTGCGCAGAGCAGATGCACGGCGGCATCGACGGTGTCTGCGAGCACGTCATCCGGCGCCCCCTGCAGTTGCAGCTGCAGATGCCCACGAACATGTTCCATCGCCCACCCCAGGTAGACCGTGCCTGCCGCGTGGCCATCCTCTGGATTGGGGCCGCCCACCCCGGTCGTGGAGACGCACAGATCAGCGGCGAACAGTTCCAACCCGCCCGACGCGAGTTGTTCGGCTGCATCCGCGGAACACGGATCGACACCCGCATCCATGCCCAACAAGAGTTGTTTGACATCGGTCATGTAGGCGACGATCCCGCCAGCGAACCACTCGCTTGCGGCTTCTCCCGAACCCACGGCGTGAGCGACGCCTCCTGCGGTGAGGGACTCGACCACGGCGATGCGCAGGTTACGGGCACGTGCGACGTGGCTCAACTGGTCGATGTCGGCTCGCGTAGACGGCATGACGCACGCTGCTTACCGGGAGATGCTTTCGACGGTCACGCCGGTCGCCTCCGCCGACAGTGCGCGTGCGATGTCCGCCTGGCTGACGATGCCGACCAGCAGATGATCCTCGAGCACGGGCAGTCGTCGAACCTGATGCTCTTGCATCCGCTCCATCGCGACATTCGCATCGTCCGCGGCTTCCACTGTTATCGGCTTTCCCTCAGCGAGCGCTCGAGCCGGGGTGCTTTCCGGGTCGAGTCCTTCTGCGACGGCTCGTACGACGATGTCGCGGTCGGTGAGCATGCCTTTGAGCTTTCTGTCCTCGCCACAGATCGGCAGCGCGCCGACGTCCAACTCAGACATGACCGCCGCCGCAATGCTGAGTGAATCGTTCTCACCGATGCATCGGGGAGCTGCGGTCATGATGTCGCGGGTGAGCGTCATGATCTCTTTCCTCTCTGGTTGCTTATGGAATCGACGCTAGATGCGCCATCCCGCCTGCCAGAAGGGGCTTGACAGCTGCCTTCCTCGAGGTGAGCCGCGGCACAGGAGACGGCGATGTCAGCCGTCCTTCACCTCAAGGCCGCCGTCGGAGTCGCCACCTTCGCCGGTGTAATCGGGCCGGACCGGCTGCGGCGGCTGATCATCGAACTCGCCGCCTTCGCGCCCGCCGAAGGGGCGGCCGTGGTCGGCGAATTCTTCTCGTCCGAAGACGAGGGTCCACCCGCCCGCCGTGAAGCGCGCGCCGGTGCGGAGGATCTCCGTATTCTCGTCCGTGCCAGAACCCGACCCCGCTCCGACGTCGGATCCGACCCCCGTTTCGGCCGTGCGCGGATTCGCGTTCATCTCGCCCGTGCCATGCAGGGTGAGGACGTACTCGTCGCGATTGTCATGCGTGATCGTGGCGTGCAGCGGATCGGTTCCGGCGAGGCGCAGCTCGTTGCCTTCTGCAGAGCCGATACGCACCTCATCGGTGACCAGATGGTGGACGAAACGTTCATCACCGCGCGACACGCGCAGGTGCGGGTCACCAGCTCCCCATTCAGCATGGGTGGTGGTCGGTTGGTAGCTCTGTGGGTCGGTCATGATCATCAGCCCCTTCCGTGTGGATGCGTTGTGAACGCTACTGCGCGTCGCGTGCAGAGACCGAGGGGGTTGACCGAATGACGGCGCTATGCAGTCGGCGCGTCAGGACCGTCCACTTCGAGTCCGCTCAGCATGTCTTCCGTCACCATCGTGATACCGCCGGTGGTGCTGGCCGAATTCGCCATGGCGTTGATCCACTTCGCAACGAGTTCCGGCGATTCGGGAGTGTCGAACACGAAGCGCAGCGGAATGGACGGATGAAGCCAGATCGTCGAGCGGCCGGGAGCATCGCCTTCTGGATGCGTCCATGACAGCGTGAAGCTCTCGTTGCGGCGGAGCTTGGTCGCGATGACCACTTTGAGGTGCGCGAGCGCACGATCTTCGATGTGGATCGGCTCAGTGTCCGAACCGTAGTAAATCATGCCCATGGGGATAGGCTACGCACTGGGGGGAACAATTCGAAACAGCATGCGCGTGGACATGCCAAAGGCAGGAAATCACATGGGCAAGTTCATCTATGACGGCACCGTCAAGGTCGAGATCGAAGACCGTGCGCTGACGCACATCCAGCTCGTGATCGGCGCCAAGCTGCGTCGCGGAGAGCCCTTCGCCTTCAGCTGGCGAGAGGACGCGAGCGTCGGCGGCGGGCGCACCACGGTGTGGGTGCACCCCGGTAGCTCGATCGTCTATAAGTACTACGGAGGCAGACAGCCCGCCATCAACCGCGCCTGGGTCGACGCGCTCGCGTTCACGGCAAACGCACCCGCGGGCCTCTACCTCGTCCCAGAACCGGCGGAGACCGCGGCGGACGACGCCCCGGAGCACGATGAGTCCGAGGCGCCCTCCGTCAGCTGATCACGAGGTCGAGCCGCCGTTCGGTGACGGAATCGATGCCGGTGACCGTCGTCCACCCCGCAGCAAGCTGAGCGGCGTCACTGCCTTCTGTGGTGACCAGGGGCAGTTCTTCCACGGCGAGGCGCACATAACGGTCATCTTTCTCGGCCAACGCCATCTGGACTATTCCGAATGGCGCAAGCGCCGCCTCGCGGATGCCGCGGGGTTGGTCGACGTTCGGAACGTTGACGTTCATCGTGGTGCCGGCCGCTCGCGCGGTCAGCTCCGGAAGCAGCGCGATCGCGGTTTCCGCCGCTGCGGCCCAGCGGAAGGATTCGGGGTCCATCCCCACATCCAGCGAGATGGCCATCGCCCGAGCACCGTTGAGCGCTCCCGTGAGCGCGGCACCGACAGTGCCGGAGTGCAAGATGGCCCGCCCCACGTTGGCACCGTGGTTCACCCCGGAGAGCACGACGTCAGCGGGCGGTCCGAAAGCGCCGCGTGCGGCGATGAGCGCGATCAGGCCTGGGCCGCCGTGCACCGCGAACGCGGTCACCTCTGGCAGCGCGGCAAGCGTTCGGCGCTCGACCTCGATCCGTCCGTCTGTCTCTGTCGCCATGATCGACGCGCTCGACCCGCTGGACTGTGCCGCTGGTGCCGCTACGGTGACCTCGAGCCCGGCACCCACGGCAGCTTCTGCGAGCGCACAGAGCCCGGGCGCTTCGATGCCGTCGTCGTTGGTGATCAGCACTCGCGTCATGACGGCTCCCCGGCATCGTTCGTGCTCGTGTCGACCGGGATCGTTTCGTCGGCACCCGCGGCGGTCAGATCAGTGGCCGCCATGGCGGCGAGCTCGTCGGGGCTCATCCGCCCATCGCCACGGGGCCCGTGCGCGTCTGTGCCGACCAGCGCCCGTATCCGTACGCGTTCTCTGAGTCGCGCGATCGATTCGGCGACACCTGTGCCCAGACCGTGCCTGGTCACGTTGAGCGCTCCGGCGGCGGCTCCCATGCTGATGGCTTCGCGCAGACTCTCTCCGCGGGTCAGCGCTGCGACCACGCCGGCGGTGAGGGAGTCCCCGGCTCCTCGGGCCTCGTTCTCTTCGAACCGGGGGAGGGAGACTTCGATCACGCCATCGTCGTCTGCGAGCAGCAGGGGATCAGACGAACGAGTGACGATCACAGACCGTGCGCCGTCGTTTCGAAGCTGATGCATTGCTCGGGTGATCTCTGGTGCTGAGGCTTCATTCACAAGTCTGTCGGCGATGAGTTCTTCGTGACTGACCTTCAACACGTCGATGCCGCCGTCGACCACGGCGCGCAGCCGTTCGCCCGAGAGGTCGGCGATGACCTTCGAGCCGGTGCCTCGCAGATCGATCGCGAGTCGTCGGTAGATGTCTGCGGGAACGGTGTCAACACCTGCGGGCCCGCTCAGCAGCACGGCGTGCGATTCGGCGCCACTGTGCAGCACGGCGCCGTAGAGGTCATCCAGATCGTGACGTCCGATCGGGTCGCCGTCCTCCTCAGCGATCACGACGCGCTTGCCGTGCCGCCGATCATGCAGATACGCCGACCCTCGCCCCTCCCGCTCCAGACCGACAACCGTGATGCCTTCGTCTTCCAGGAGGTGGCGCAGAGTGCGGCCGACCTCGCCGGTGAGGACGCAGCACATGGTGACCGATGCCTGCAGCCTCTTGAGCATACGTGCCTGCCATACGCCTTGACCTCCAGCGTGCACATGTATTTCCGAGCCCTGCGGGTGGTCTTCCACGGTGACCGTCAGCGTCGGCGACGGGGCGAGGATCGTCACATCACTCATCTCGGAGGTCCCTTCGTTGGCGTTGGAGCCTTCGTTGGCGTTGCAGAGAGTGTCGACGGCTCACGCAGCAGTGTCAACCCCCTTGTGAGAAGCCCCCGTCGGGCCGAGTGTCAGGGCACACCATCGAACCTCGCACACATCGAACCTCACAGCATCGACACAACGCGATCAGAAGGGCAGCGAGCATGACAGACCCACGGCACGCGCATCATGATGACCGGTTCCCCGGACAGGCTCAGAGCCAGCCAGGACAGACGGCGCAGATGTGGCCCGAGCCCGATCACGGCGAATCCAGCTACCAGGGGCACGGCCGCCTTGCCGGGCGTCGGGCGCTGATCACCGGGGGTGATTCCGGGATTGGTCGCGCGGTTGCGATCGCGTTCGCACGAGAAGGCGCCGACGTCGCCATCGCGCATATGCCGGAAGAGCAGGCGGATGCCGATGAAACGCTGCGTTTCGTCACAGAAGCCGATCGTTCGGCGATGAGCCTGGCCGGCGATCTTCGAAACGAGGACTTCGCCATCAAGGCCGTGACGGAAGCTCGGCAGGCTTTCGGCGGGCTGGACACACTCGTTCTCAACGCTGGTTACCAGCACGACATTGACGGTTTCGCGAACCTGCGCACGGACGAGATGCGACGGGTTTTCCAGACCAATCTCGAAGGTCTGCTGTTCTCGGCCCGCGCGGCGTTCGCCGAACTCGAACCGGGCGCGAGCATCATCGTCACAGCATCCATCCAATCGTTCAACCCATCGCCCGGTCTCATCGACTATGCGATGACCAAGGCTGCGCAGGTGGCATTCGTCAAGGCGCTCGCCGAAGAAGCGGGCCCGCGCGGCGTCCGGGTGAACGCGGTCGCCCCCGGTCCCATCTGGACGCCGTTGATACCCGGAACAGGCTGGGACGAAGAGAAGGTCCGTGCTTTCGGCACGGACACCCCGCTGGGTCGAGCGGGGCAGCCAGCTGAACTCGCCGGAGCATATGTCTATCTCGCGTCCGACGAATCGTCGTACGTGTCCGGAGCGATCCTGCCGGTGACCGGAGGTAAGGCACTATGAGCACGGCCGCGTTGAACTCGGCATCCGCGTGGGAAGTGGTGCCGATGGGACACAACACATGGTGCATCTGCGATCGCGCGCGTGCGCACTCCGAAGCCGAGCGACTCATCGCCTATGTCGATCAGAATGAGCTGGGCACGTTTGACGTGTTGTGGCTGCTCAGCCCGTGCCCGACCCGTTCGCGTTACGTCGACCTCGACGAGTTGCTGGCGGATCTGGATGCCGCGGTGCTCGCGGCGGCCGTGCCGCGCTCGTCGCGACCGATACCGATCGCGCACTTCCCGCCCTCGAGGTGAACCGTCAGGTCAGCACGACCAGCTCGCGCGTGGAGCGGGTCATCGACACGTAGCGGTCGACCGCGCCTTCGATGCCGTCGCCGAAGTCGTCAGGATTCACGAGCAGCACAAGGTCGAACTCCAACCCCTTTGCCGTTTCCGGCGTCAGCGATCGAACGCGCTCAGTCGCGGTGAAGCTGGCGTCGCCGATCACACACGCGGTTCCTTCGTCGTGCCCCGCGAGCCAGTCTGCGACGATGCCGTCGCGTTCGGTGAGCGGCGCGTGTCGCACGGCAACGCCACTGGAACGCACGGATGTGGGAACGTTGGCATCGGGCAGAGCGGCACGGATCACCGGCTCTGCCTCGGTCATGATCTCTTCCGGCGTGCGGTAGTTGACGCTGAGCGAGGCGAGCCGGAGGTCCGTGAGGCCGGCACGCTCGAGTCGCTCGTGCCACGACTCGGTGAACCCGTGCCGAGCCTGGGCGCGATCGCCGACGATCGTGAAACTGCGCGAGGGGCAGCGGCGAAGCAGCATCCGCCATTGCGCGTCTGTGAGCTCTTGCGCTTCGTCGACGATGATGTGCGCGAAGGGGCCGGCGAGGGCATCGCGCTGTGCGCGGGGCAGCGCGTCGTCATCGTCGAGGCTGTTCTGCACGTCTGCACCACTCAGCATCGACATGAGCCCGAGATCATCACCGGAGGCATCAGCCAGCGACTCGGCGACGTCGGCGCGATACTCGCGCTCGGCAGCCTTGGTGCGCTCGCGCTCGCGGCGGATCCTGCCGAAGTGCGGGTCGCCGGCGAGGAGCCTGGCCGCATCGAGGAAGGGAAGATCGGATGTCGTCCACGCCGAAGCATCCTCGCGCTGCAAGGTTCGCACCTCGTCGTCGGTCAGCCAGGGCGCGCATCGCTTCAGGAAGCCGGGGTCGCTCCACAGCGCGGCGACGAGCCCCGCAGAATCGAGCAGGGGCCACGCCCGGTTGAAGGTCTGCACGAGTGTTTCATCCTGGGCGAGCACGCGGTGCAGCTGCGCCCGAGGGATCTGCTCCGAAAAACGGTCGGCAAGGATCTCCAGCAGCGCATTCCAGATGTCGTCGCGGGCTTCGTTGTGCGCAGCATCCGAATCGGTGTCGAAGGCTTCCTCCCAATCGATCGTGCGCACGCGCAGATCAGCCCACGGCGTCTCGACGAGGGTGCCGCGCGACGGCGGCTGCTCATACAGACGCACGGCCGTCTCGACCGCGTCGATCAGACGTCCCGATGCTTTCAGCGCTGCCACGCGCGCATCCCCTTCGGGCTGGGCAGCGTCACCCTCCGGCGCGAGATCGCGCAGGGTGCAGGTCTGCACGCGATCCTCGCCGAGACTCGGCAGCACATCGTCGACATACGCGAGATACGGCTCATGCGGGCCGACGACGAGCACGCCGCCGCCGCTGCCCCGCGAGATGCGGGTGTCGGCGTAGAGCAGGTAGGCGGCACGGTGAAGCGCGACGACTGTCTTGCCGGTGCCCGGCCCGCCGTCGACCACGAGAGATCCCGCAGAGCCCGCTCGAATGATGGCATCCTGATCAGCTTGGATCGTCGCCAGCACATCGCGCATGCGCGGCGAACGCGACGCACCCAGGCTGGCGATGAACGACGAGTGGTCATCGAGAGCGCCACCGGCCGCGAGAGCATCGGGCGTGAATGCTTCATCCCAGTAGTCGGTGATGCGACCGCCGCTCCAGCGGAATCGGCGGCGACTGGCGAGCCCCATCGGGTCGGCATGCGTCGCGCCGAAGAACGGTTCAGCAGCCGGAGCGCGCCAGTCGACCAGCAGCTGACGGCCGTCGGAACCCGTGAGCCCGAGACGCCCGATGTAGATGCGCTCGCCGGCCGCCGTGACCATGCGCCCCAGACACATGTCGATGCCGTAGCGGCGCAGCATCGCCACGCGCCTGTTCAACCGGTGGATCTCGAGATCGCGCTCGACGGCTGCGCCTCCGATACCGCTCGGTGAACGGAGCATGCGGTCAAGACGAGCGGATGCATCGGCGACGGCGTCGCGAAGGGTCGCAGTGATCTCAGCGAAGTGCTCATCGTCGCTGGCGATGAGGGCGGAAGTCGACTTGTGCGAGAGCTGTTCTGGAAGACGAAAGGCACTGAGGGCAGGCACGTTCACGAAGGCTCCGATCCGGTCGCGGCGCCGACTGCTCGGCGCACACGATCGACCAGTATGCGCCAGGCAGGGGCCCTTGCCGCAAGCCCCCACCCCGCAGGTAAACTGGAAGTGCGGGAAGATGGGGGTATGACCTCCTCTGCCCCGCAGATGCAGCGCAATGCTCTTGCCCCCGGACTGCTCGCGGCCATCGCGCTGTTCCTCTCGCCGTTGTTCACCGAGGGAATCGTCGCCACGATCATCCTCTTCGTCGTCGCGATCCTCGCGCTGATCGTCGCGTGGTTCGCGCTGCAGGCGAAACAGTGGTGGTGGACCGTCGTCTTCGTCGCCGTCGCCGTGATCTGGAATCCGGTGTATCCCTTCGGATTCAGCGGCTGGGTCTGGACGATGGCGCAGTTCGTCGCGGCGTTGGCGTTCATCACTGCGGGGGCTCTGATCAAGAACGAGCGTCAAGCGGTCTGAGGCGCTGCCGATCGCTGCTCGCGCGGGTGTCGAATCGCCCCGACACGGGTTTGTCGCCGTCCGTGAATGCGCGTAGCGTGCCCAGTATGGACGACCACCGATCCGATCCCGCCGAGGAACGCCACCCCGACAGCCCCGCTCAGGTTGATCAAACACGCGCTCCGCTGGGCGGCGACGAGACGACCGAAGAGCAACTCGACGCAGACAACGACGTCGAGCAGGACACGCTTGAGACGTTGAACCCCGATGACGCCCCGGCGTGATGGGCAGGTCAGCAGCCGCTCCTCTGAGCGAGACAGAGGCTCTTCGTCTCCGCGAAGACTTTCCGATCCTGCAGACCGAGGTGAACGGGCATCCGCTCGTCTATCTCGACTCCGGAGCCACCTCGCAGCGTCCGCTCGCCGTCCTCGACGCTGAACGCGAGTTCGCCACGACGCTGAACTCCGCCGTGCACCGGGGTGCGCACACTCTTGCGGCTGAGGCCACCGAGGCGTTCGAAGACGCCCGCAGCACGTTGGCCCGCTTCATTGGCGCCGATGACGACGAGATCGTCTGGACGTCGAACGCCACCGAGGCGATCAACCTCGTCGCCTATGCGCTCTCGAACGCCTCTGCCGGCCGCGGTGGTGAGGCAGCTGAGCGGCTGCGCCTCGGGGAGGGGGACGAGATCGTCACGACGGAGATGGAGCATCACGCCAACCTCATCCCGTGGCAGGAGCTCGCGGCCCGCACCGGGGCGACATTGCGTGTGATCCCGCTTGAAGACAGCGGCGCCCTGCGCCTCGACGAGACAGCGATCGGTCCGCGCACGAAGCTCGTCGCGGTCACCCACGTCTCGAACGTGCTCGGCGTGGTCAACCCCATCGCCGACCTCATCGCCGCCGCGCGAGAGGTCGGGGCGCTCGTGCTGCTTGATGCCTGCCAGTCGGCACCGCACATGCCCCTGGACGTCAAACAGCTCGACGTCGACTTTGCCGTGCTCTCCGGGCACAAGATGCTCGGGCCCACGGGCATCGGAGCGCTCTACGGGCGACGCGAACTTCTCGAGATCATGCCGCCGTTTCTGACCGGCGGATCCATGATCACCACCGTCACGACCACCTCGGCCGAGTACCTGCCACCCCCGCAGCGTTTCGAAGCGGGCACGCAGAAGGTCTCGCAAGCGATCGCGCTCGCCGCGGCCGTCGACTATCTCGAGGGCGTGGGGATGTCGCGTATTGCCGCCCACGAAGCGCACCTGGCTCGGCGGCTCGTCGACGGACTCACCG
>NZ_JAJUFV010000040.1 GCF_029263575.1 Microbacterium sp.
GAGCTCGGTGACGTCGCGGTACTGCTCGGTCTTGGGGATGACCAGCATGTGCAGCGGCGCCTGCGGGTTGATGTCGCGAATGGCGAATACCGTGCCGGTGTCGACCACGATCTCGCCGGGAATCTCGCCGGTCAGGATGCGTGTGAAGGTCGATGGCTCCGTCATGGTCTCAGTCTACCTGTGGCGCTCACCAGCGGCCCAGCGCACTCGAGAGCACGGCGATGGCGGCGGGCCCGGCCGTTGATGTGCGCAGCACCGTCTCACCCAAGCGCACCCGCTCGGCCCCCGCGGCTTCGAACTTCTCGAGTTCTTCGGGTGTGATACCGCCTTCCGGCCCCACGACGAGAACGATGTCGCGGTCATCCGCGCGCACGGTGGAGAGCCGTGCTGTTGCGGTCGGATCGAGTACCAGCATCCGCTTGCCCGCCGCGAACGAGACCAGCTGCGCCGCCGTCAGCGGCTCCGTCACCTCGGGGACCCACGCGCGGTGCGCCTGTTTCGCGGCCTCGCGCACGATCGTCGCCCACCGCTGGCGTCCCTTGACAGCTTTCGGGCCGTCCCAGCGCGAGATACTGCGCGACGCCTGCCACGGCACGATGTCATCGACACCGAGTTCGCAAGCAGCCTGCACGGCGAGCTCGTCGCGGTCGCCCTTGGCAAGTGCCTGGACCAGAACCAGCCGGGTGGCCGGGGCGTCTGCTTCCGAGCGCGAGATGATCTCGACGTCGACGCGGGCTGCCGACACGTCGGTGACCTTGCCCTCCAGCCACACGCCCGCGCCATCGCCCACGCTGATGGACTCGCCGACGCGCAGCCTGCGCACGACAGCTGCGTGCTTGGCCTCTGCTCCGGTCAGCGAGACCGTTTCGCCGACGGATGCCGTCGATGCGCTGGCGACGAGAAAGTGCAGCACGGTGGCACTCCGAATCTGTGGCTGAGAGTCAGTGGCGGAAGCGGTCACGCAGCTTCGAGAACAGCCCCTGCTGGAACTGGGCGAGCTGCGGCCGGGGAGCCTTCGCCTTCTTCTGGAAGTCTTCGATCAGTGCACGCTGTGCCGAATCGAGCTTGGTGGGGGTGACCACCTGCACGCCCACCCGGAGGTCACCGCGCTGGTTGCCGCGCAGCGGCGTGATGCCGCGACCCTTGATCGTCAGGATGTCACCGGACTGCACGCCAGGACGGATCTCGAGATCGACCTGGCCGTCGAGGCCGTCGATCGAGGTCTCGGTGCCGAGAATGGCATCGGCCATCGACACCTCCAGCGTCGCCAGCAGGTCATCGCCTTCACGGCTGAAGGCCGCGTGCGGCGACACCGTGACCTCGACGTAGAGGTCGCCGTTGGGGCCACCGGCGCGTCCGACCTCGCCCGAACCGGGAAGCTGCAGGCGCAGACCCGTCTCGACGCCTGCGGGAATATCGAGCGATACGGTACGACGCGAACGGACCCGCCCCTGACCGCCGCACGTGCCGCAGGGATGCGGGATCGTCGTGCCGTAGCCCTCACAGCTGCCACAGGGCTGGGATGTGACGATGTTGCCGAGGAGGCTGCGCACCTGGCGCTGCACGTGGCCCGAGCCGTGGCAGATGTCGCACGTGACCGGTGACGTGCCTGCCTGCGTGCACGATCCCTGACAGGTCTCGCACAGCACAGCCGTATCGACCTCGATGTCGCGGTGCGCGCCGAAGACGACGTCGCCGAGCTCGAGCGTGACGCGCACGAGGGCGTCTTGGCCGCGCTCACGACGCGACCGCGGCCGCGCGCTGCGGCCCCCGCCCTGAGACGCCCCGAAGAACGTCTCGAAGATGTCGCCGAAGCCTCCGAATCCGCCGAAGTCACCACCGCCCTCGCCGCCGCCCATGTCGTACCGGCGACGGGAATCAGCGTCGCTCAGCACGTCGTACGCGTGCGTCACGAGCTTGAACTTCTCGGCTGCTTCTTCGCCCGGATTCACATCCGGGTGCAGCTGCCGGGCGAGCTTTCGATACGCCTTCTTGATCTCTTCCGCCGTCGCGTCCTGCGAGACTCCGAGAACCTCATAGTGGTCCGCCACAATCACCTTTCCTGCGTGCGTACGTCATCGGCCAGCCTCAGCGGCTCGCCTCGTCTTCATCGAGCATCCTCGACAGATAGCGGGCTACTGCCCGCGCTGCGGCGAGGTTGCTCGGATAGTCCATGCGTGTCGGCCCCATGACGCCGACACGCGCTGTGCCGCCAGGCGTCAGATAGTTGCTGGCCACGATCGATGCCTCAGGTATGCCGAAGGCCTCGTTCTCGGCCCCGATGCTCGCCGCGAGCCCTTGGTCGTCTGCGACCATCTCGCTCATGAGGCGCAGCAGCGTCACCTGCTCTTCGATTGCCTCCAGCAGCGGATGGATGCTGCCGCGGAAGTCCTGCTCCCGACGCGCGAGAGTCGCGGCACCCGCCATGACGAGCCGTTCGTGACGGAACTCCGCCAGTTCCTCCCCGATGATTCCGGCGATGGTCTGGGCCGCGACATCGATGCGCGGGGCGTCGGTCGGGATCGTGAACGACAGCACGCGGTCGCTGGCTTCCTGCACGGACTGCCCGGTCAGCAGCGCTGACAGCCGCGCACGGAGCACGGCGACGTCGGCGTCGTCGAGGTCGACGGGGAGCCCGGCTATGCGCTGGGACACGCCCCCCGCATCCGTCACGAGCACGACCAGCAGCCGATTCGGCGCGAGCGAGACGAGTTCGATGTGCGTCAGGTGGGCGCGCGCGAACGACGGGTACTGCGCGAGAGCGACTTGACCGGTCACCTGTGTCAGCACGCGCACCGTGCGAGCCATCAGATCGTCGAGATCGGCCGGATCGGCCAGGAACGCCTCGATCGCGCTGCGCTGTGCCGTCGAGAGCGGACGAAGCTGCGCGAGGTGGTTGACGAAGACGCGATAGCCCTTGTCTGTGGGAACGCGCCCCGACGAGGTGTGCGGCGCCACGATGAGCTCTTCATCTTCGAGCTGCGCCATGTCATTGCGAATCGTCGCGGCCGAGACACCGAAGGAGTGTCGATCGACGATGGATTTGCTGCCCACAGGCTCGTGCGATTCGACATAGTCCTGCACGATGGCACGCAGCACCTCGAGTCCGCGATCGCTGACCATGTCTCACCTCCTTCGCCTGGCACTCGAATACTCAGAGTGCCAATTCTAGCCGCTGTGGTGATCTGTCAGCTCGCGCACCACGGCGTCGGCGAGCAACCGGCCCCTCAGCGTGAGCCGGATGCGTCCCTTCAGCGCCTGCTGCGCCTCGATCAGACCATCGGCGATGAGCCCGGCGACCCGCGTCCGATTCGCCGCCGGCAGCGCGTCGATCGCCAGCCCGTCGCTCAGCCGGCTCTCCAGCAGGACACGCTCGAGCAACTGCGCCTCGGCATCCGGCCGTTCGGTGCCTGCGGCAGGCGATTCGGATGCCGCGAGCCGCTGCGCGTACGCGGCAGGATGCTTCACGTTCCACCAGCGCAGCCCCGAGACATGGCTGTGCGCTCCGGGACCGAAACCCCACCAGTCGTGCCCGCGCCAATAAGCGAGGTTATGCCGTGAACGCTGCTCGGCGCTGCGCGCCCAATTGCTCAACTCGTACCATTCGAAGCCCGCGGCCGACAGTCGTGCATCCGAGCTTTCGTACATGTCGGCCTGCAGATCGTCGTCGGGCGCCGGCACTTCGCCCCGACGGATCTGCCGCGCGAGCTTCGTGCCAGCCTCGATGATGAGGGCATACGCCGAGATGTGATCGGGATCCAGCTCCAGCGCGGCGTCCAACGACGCCTCCCAGTCGTCGAGCGACTCCCCCGGAGCGCCGTAGATGAGATCGACGCTCACGGCGAGTCCGGCATCCTTCACAGCGTCGACAGCCGTGCGCACATTCTCGGGACGGTGCGTGCGATCCAACGCCGCGAGAACATGCGGAACCGCCGACTGCATCCCGATCGACACTCTCGTCACTCCGGCATCGGCCAGGCGCCGCGCGATCTCGGGCGTCACCGTATCGGGGTTCGCCTCGACCGTGACCTCGGCCCCGGCCGCGAGACCGAACGCCCGCACAGCCGTATCGAGCATCCGTGCGAGGTCGCCGGCGGGCAGAAGAGTCGGTGTCCCGCCGCCGAAGAAGACGGTGTCCATCTCGCGCAGCGCGCCAGCGTCGTCCAGCACGTTTCGGGCGAGCGCGATCTCGCCGGCGAGCGTATCGGCGTAATCCTCCTGGCGGGCGCCACGCAACTCACTCGAGGTGTAGGTGTTGAAGTCACAGTACCCGCAGCGCACCCGGCAGAACGGAATGTGCAGATAAGCCGAGAACGGTACGTGCGCATCGATCGACAGATCCTGCGGCAAACGCCCGTCAGACGGCGCCGGGTCACCGAGCGGCAGCGGCCCCGCCATCACAGCGGCGTCGCGAACAGCGGGGAGATCGCCCGCAGGTAACGCGCGAACAGCTTTTTGCGTCGACGTCGGATGAGCCCCGGTACGAGCCGGTAGAGCAGGCTCGCCGGTGCATCGAAAGCGCGCACAGTGAACCAGACCTCATCGTTGTCTTCGTACCAGTCGATGGCGAAGAGTTCTTCACCGCTGACGACCGAGCCGCCCACAGTGCCCAGGACGAACCCCACGCGCCGCGGTTCCTCGGTCACCGAGATCACCCTCAGCTCGGCATCCGCTCGCATTCCCGACACGCGACCGCGCAACTGCAACGTCATTCCGGGCCCGGCCAGCGGGGTGCCTTCAGCATCGAAGCGCTGTTCGATCTCACTCTTGCTCGGAGCGATGGGATTGCCCTCGGCATCGAAGCTCACACCGGCGTATGTCGGCCCTGCGGCGGGGCGCACGTCTTCGACGCTGAGCCCGGCAGCACGCTGCGCCGTCCATGCCAACAGCGCGTCACCCGCGGCACGGAAACGCTCTTCCCCGCTGCCGAGGCGCCAGGCATTCTCTGCCGGGATGCTCCGCTCGGGCGGGTATTGCATGAGGTCTGGGGCGTGAGTGGCCCCGACGGCTGCGTAATCCACCGTCTCGTCTCGGAAAGTTCCGCGCCGCATACGTTCCAGACTACTTCTTGTCTTTGCCTTCGACATCCCCGGAAAGCGCCGCGATGAACGCGTTCTGCGGCACTTCCACGCGACCGACCATCTTCATGCGCTTCTTGCCCTCTTTCTGCTTCTCGAGCAGTTTGCGCTTACGGCTGATGTCGCCGCCGTAGCACTTGGCGAGCACGTCCTTGCGGAGCGCACGAATCGTCTCACGGGCGATGATCCGTGCGCCGATGGCCGCCTGAATCGGCACCTCGAAGTTCTGCCGGGGAATGAGCTTGCGCAACCGCTCGGTCATGAGGGTGCCATAGGCGTATGCCTTGTCACGGTGCACGATCGCGCTGAACGCGTCGACCTTGTCGCCCTGCAGCAGCACATCGACCTTGACCAGATCAGCCTCCTGGTGGCCCGAGGGCTCGTAATCGAGGCTGGCGTAGCCCTGCGTCTTCGACTTCAGCTGATCGAAGAAGTCGAACACGATCTCGCCGAGCGGAATGTTGTAGCGCAGCTCGACGCGCTCTTCGGAGAAGTACTCCATACCCAGAAGAGTGCCGCGCCGTGACTGACACAACTCCATGACGGTGCCGACGTAGTCCTTCGGGAGCAGAATCGCTGCCTTGACCATCGGCTCGGTCACCGTCGCGACCCGGCCGTCGGGATACTCGCTGGGGTTCGTCACCGTCACGGTCTCGCCTGTGTCGGTCGTGACCTCGTAAACCACGCTGGGAGCCGTGGTGATGAGGTCGAGATCGAACTCACGCGACAGCCGTTCGGTGATGATCTCGAGGTGCAGCAGCCCGAGGAATCCGCAGCGGAAGCCGAAACCGAGCGCCACAGAGGTCTCGGGCTCATAGGCGAGGGAGGCATCCGACAGTTTGAGTTTGTCGAGCGCCTCACGAAGGTCGCCGTAGTCGCTCGCGTCGATGGGATAGAGCCCCGAATAGACCATGGGCTTGGGATCGGTGTAGCCGGGCAGCGGCTCGGCAGCTGCGTTGCGGCTCGTGGTGACGGTGTCGCCCACCTTCGACTGGCGCACGTCCTTCACACCCGTGATGAGGTAACCCACCTCACCGACGCCGAGTCCCTGTGAGGGGATCGGCTCGGGGCTGGAAACGCCGATCTCGAGCAGTTCGTGGTTTGCCTGCGTCGACATCATCTGGATGCGCTCACGCGGCGCGAGGCTGCCGTCGATCATGCGCACGTAGGTGACAACGCCGCGATAGGTGTCGTACACCGAGTCGAAGATCATCGCGCGCGCCGGCGCCTCGGTATCGCCGGTGGGCGGGGGAACCTCACGCACGAGCCGGTCGAGCAGGTCTTCAACACCGACACCGGTCTTGCCGGACACCCGCAGCACATCGTCGGGACTGCCGCCGATGAGATCTGCGAGTTCCTTAGCGAACTTATCGGGGTCAGCGGCCGGCAGGTCGATCTTGTTCAGCACCGGAATGATCTGGAGGTCGTTCTCCAACGCCAAGTAGAGGTTCGCGAGAGTCTGCGCTTCAATACCCTGCGCCGCGTCGACGAGCAGGATCGCCCCCTCACAGGCCGCAAGCGAACGAGAAACCTCGTAGGTGAAGTCGACGTGGCCCGGGGTGTCGATCATGTTCAGCGCGACAGCCTCGCCGTCGACCTCCCATGCCATACGCACGGCCTGGCTCTTGATCGTGATGCCGCGCTCGCGCTCGATATCCATCCGGTCGAGGTACTGTGCGCGCATCTCCCGATCGGGAACCGCGCCGGTGATCTGCAGCATGCGGTCGGCAAGGGTCGACTTGCCGTGATCGATGTGAGCGATGATGCAGAAATTTCGGATCTGCGAAGCCGGGGTCGCGGCAGGCGACAGCGGAGTGAGAGCGCGTGGTGACATGTCTCGACAAGTCTACGGTGAGTCACCCCTAATCCCCGATTCTGGGCGAGCAGTGATAGTCTCCCGAGGTTGCCTTGGTTCATGAGCTGACACTGAGTGCCACACGCGATACGACTCCGTGACACACCTTTTCCCGGGGTGGGCATCGCACAAACAGACGGATGATGCTTGACTGTCATCCCGACCCAGCGTTGCGTCGGACGATCCCGAGCGCGTCTGAAACGAAGAAAGACGAAACCTTGATCAAGTACCTCCTCCGCCGTATTTTCGGCTGGTTGTTGATGATCGCGGTCGCCACCAACATCACGTATTTCCTGGCTTGGGGCTTCCTCAATCCGCGGAACAACTATGTGGGTCGGCGTCCTCCGCTCAGTGAAGAGCAGATCGTCAATCTCCTCGAGCCGCGTAATCTCAGCGACACCGTTCCGATCTGGGAACGGTGGTGGAACTGGATCAGCGGCGTTGTTCTGCGCTGGGACTGGGGAGTCAGCCCCACGGGCGGTTCGGTGAACGACGAGGTCGCGTATCGCATGTGGGTCAGCGCAGAGCTCGTGCTCGGCGCGACGATCATCATGACCGTCCTCGGCATCGCGCTCGGCGTGTACACCGCGTCACGCCAGTACAAGCTCGCCGATCGCATCGGGCAGGCCACGTCGATCATCACGATGAACGTCAACATCATCGTCGCGGCGCTCGGCATCGTGCTGCTGGCGATCGCACTCAATGATCTCGTCGGTGTGCGTATCTTCTACGTCACCGGCTCGGGCGGCCGCGACGTCGACGGCTTCTTCCCCTACCTGATAGACAAACTGCAGCATCTGACACTGCCGACGATCGCACTGGTGATCGTCGGATATGCGGGCACGCATTTCCTGCAGCGCTCGCTCCTGTTGGACAACATCAACGCCGACTATGTCCGCACCGCACGCGCGAAAGGTCTCACCAAACCGCAGGCGATCCGCAAGCACGCGCTGCGCACCTCGCTCATCCCCGTGGCCACCCAGGTCGCCTTCAGCATCCCCGCGGTGTTCACGGGCGCGATTCTGACCGAGCAGATCTTCGCCTGGAACGGCATGGGCCAGTACTTCATCGAGACGATCACCAAGAGCGATATCCACGGCGTAGTAGCCACGGCGGCCTTCGCCGGACTTCTGACCGCGTTCGGCGCGATCCTGTCCGACATCGTCGTCGTCGTCCTCGACCCGCGAGTGAGGGTGAGCTGATATGAGCACGCAGACAACCGCCAGCCTTCCTCTCGACGACCGCAAGCCGCTGTCGAAGTGGACTCTGTACACCCGGCGCTTCATGCGCAACAAGCCAGCCGTCGCCGGCATCGTCATCTTCGTGCTGCTCGTGCTGTTCGCCATCTTCGCTCCGTTGATCGCCAAGTACGACCACATTGAGCTGGACTTCCTGAACCTCGGCACACCGCCATCGATCGAGCATTGGTTCGGCACGACCGCATCCGGCAACGACACGTTCGCCCAGACAGCTGTCGGTCTTCAGCGCTCACTCATGATCGCCGTCAGCGTGTCGGTGGGAACCACGATCCTGTCAGCCGTGATCGGCACAGCGGCCGCATACTTCGGCGGCTGGACCGAGAAGATCATCCTCATGGTGATCCACTTCATGATGGTGATCCCCAGCTTCCTGATCCTCTCGCTGCTCTCGAACCGCTCCGGCGGCGACTGGCGTGTGATCGCCCTGATCATGATCTTCGTCGTCGGATGGTATTTCCCCGCACGAGTGATCTGGACGACCGCGCTATCACTGCGCGAGCGTGAGTACATCCACGCAGCCCGCTACATGGGCGTGCGCGGCATGCGCATCGTCATGCGCCACCTGCTGCCGAACATCGGCTCGCTGCTGGTGATCAACTTCACCCTCGGCATCGTCAACGCCGTGATGGCTGAGACGGGACTGTCCTTCATCGGCTTCGGCGTGAAGATTCCTGATGTCTCGCTCGGCTCGCTCATCGGCTCGGGAGCGAACACCATCACCAGCGCGCCCTGGCTGTTCTACTTCCCCGCGGCCACACTGACGCTGCTGACCGTGTCGATGGCCCTCGTGGCTGACGGACTGCGCGACGCACTCGATCCGACTTCGGCAGCAGGAGGCCGCGCATGAGCAACATCCTCTCCGTCCGCGACCTCAAGGTCAGCTTCGCGTCAGAGGCTGGCCGCGTCGATGCTGTTCGTGGCGTTTCCTTCGATCTCGAAGAGGGCAAGACGCTCGGCATCGTGGGTGAGTCCGGCTCAGGCAAGTCCGTCACGTCACTGGCGATCATGGGCCTGCTCGATGAGAACGCCAAGGTCACCGGGTCGATCGTCTACGACGGTCACGAGCTGCTCGGCAAGACCGACAAGCAGATGTCGGTGATCCGCGGCAACGGCCTCGCGATGATCTTCCAGGATCCGCTCACGTCACTGACGCCGGTCTACACGATCGGCGACCAGCTGATCGAGGCTCTCACGATTCACCGCGGGATGTCGCGCAAGCAGGCGTGGGATCGAGCCATCGAGCTGCTCACGCTCGTGGGTATCCCCCAACCCGAGAAGCGCATGAAGGGCTTCCCGCACGAGTTCTCCGGCGGAATGCGCCAGCGTGTGGTCATCGCGATCGCGATGGCCAACAATCCCAAGCTGATCATCGCAGACGAGCCGACGACGGCCCTGGACGTGACGATTCAGGCGCAGATCCTCGACCTCATCGAGACGGCGCAGAAAGAGACCGGCGCCGCGACCCTGATGATCACGCACGACATGGGCGTCGTCGCGCGCATGGCCGACGACGTGCTCGTGATGTATGCTGGCCGCCCCGTCGAGCACGCCCCGGTGCGCGAACTCTTCCACGCGACCCGGATGCCCTACTCGATCGGACTGCTCGGCGCGATCCCCCGCGTGGACAAGAAGGAGAAAGAGCCACTTACGCCGATCAAGGGCAACCCGCCGCTGTTGATCAATCTTCCCGACGCGTGCCCGTTCGCAGATCGCTGTCCGATCGCGATCAGCGCCTGTCGTGACGGCGAGCCGCCGCTCGCCGAGGTGCCCTCGGCCTCTGGTGAGCCACATCTGGCGGCCTGCATCCGTTCACACGAGATCGATGACAATGGCCTGATCGATGGCCAGCCGGTCTACCCCGTGCGCGAGAGTGTCGCGAGCGCCCTGACGTCCACGCCGCGCGAGCAGCGCGCCGTCACCCTCGAGGTGCGCAACATGAACAAGACGTTCCCGCTCATGAAGGGTGCGTTCTTCAAGCGCAAGGTCGGCGAGGTGCACGCCGTCAAGTCGGTCAGCTTCGACGTGCGCGAGGCAGAGACCATGGCGATCGTCGGCGAATCCGGCTCAGGCAAGACCACGACTCTGCTGCAGATCATGGACCTCGTCAAGCAGAACGATGGTGACATCGTCATCAACGGCACGAGCGTCAATGACATCCGCAAGTACAGCACCGAACGGCAGGTCCGGCGCGACATCCAGATCGTTTTCCAAGACCCGATGGGCGCGCTCGACCCTCGCATGACTGTCGCAGACGTCATTGCCGAGCCGCTGAAGGCGATCGGAATCACGCGCGAGCAGGCCCACAACCGTGTCAAGGAACTCATGGATCTGGTCGGGCTCAACCCCGCTCACATCGACCGCTTCCCCGGCGCGTTCTCGGGTGGCCAGCGTCAGCGCATCGGCATCGCGCGTGCGTTGTCGACGCGGCCGAAGATCATCGTGCTGGATGAGCCGGTCTCCGCGCTGGATGTCTCGATTCAGGCCGGTGTCATCAACCTGCTCGACGATCTGAAGGCGAAGCTCGGCGTCTCGTATCTGTTCGTCGCACATGACCTCTCGGTCGTGCGCCACATCGCCGATCGTGTCGCCGTGATGTACCTGGGTGAGTTCGTCGAGCACGGCGATGTCGACGACATCTTCGAGAACCCGCGCCATCCCTACACGAAGGCGCTGCTCTCGGCGATTCCGATTCCCGATCCCGATATCGAACGCACCCGCGAGCGCATCGTCTTCGATCCGACCGCGAGGTAGTCGCGCTCGGAACGGACACAGGCAGATAACGGTCGGTTACTGTCCCATAACAGTTAGGCACCATTCACTGCTGTGCCGAGTATTCGACTGGCAGTCCAACTATTCTTCCCCTTATGACACGCCTACTGGCGAACACGCCGAAAGGCGAAAGGAGCACCATGAAGCAGTACAAGCTGATGGGGGCGATCGCGTTCAGCGGAGCCCTCGCACTTGCCCTCGGAGGCTGCGCAGCCGACACCGGTGGCGGCGACGACGACACAGAGCCCCAAGAGACGAAGTCCGCGGATTACAACCCGCAGGACCGTGACGCTCTCCAGGCGGGCGGCGAAGCCCGCTTCCCGACGAACGAGATCCCTGAGCAGCTGAACTCGTTCAACGGCGACGCGTCGGCTGACACCGCACGCCTTGCCGCGTGGTACATGCCGCAGATCCTGCTGCAGGAGGCCGACGGCACCCCGTACAAGCACGACGCGTACCTCGACGAGTGGTCGATCGACACGGTTGACGGCAACACCCAGATCACCTTCACCTTCACGGAAGAGGCGCACTGGAACGACGGCACCGACATGGACTGGACCGCCATCGAGGCGACGTGGCAGGCCAACAACGGCACCAACGAAGAGTTCAACCCGAACGCCACCGACGGTTACAAGCAGATCGCTTCGGTCGAGCCGGGTGACACCGACAAGACCGCGATCGTCACGTTCGACGGTGAGTTCGCCTGGCCCGAGATGCCGTTCCTCACAGGAATCATCCACCCGGCGCTGAACGACCCCGAGACCTTCAACACGGCGATGATCGACAACCCGCACCCCGAGTGGGGCGCAGGGCCGTACACGATCGACGAGTTCGATGCGAAGGGCGGATACGTCTCGTTCGTTCCGAACACCGAGTGGTGGGGCGACGAGCCGCTCCTCGACAAGGTCTCGTTCCGCGCGCTCGAGGCTTCCGCGTCGATCAATGCGTTCAAGGCTGATGAGATCGACCAGGTCGGTGTCAACACCAAGGACCGCCTCGAGCAGGTCAGCGACATGGACGACATCACGATCTACCGTTCAACGCAGACCGCGAGCACGCTGATCCAGGTCGACGCAGAGAAGCCGCAGTTCGAGGACGTCAAGGTTCGCGAGGCGTTCTTCAAGGCCATCAACATCGATCAGCAGAAGCAGATCGCGTGGAACGGCCTCGACTACGAAGAGGAGCCGGCCGGCTCGCTCACGCTGTTCCCCTTCCAGCCCGGCTATGAGAACGCCCTGGCCGAGGCCGGTTGGGAGTACAACCCCGACGACTCCAAGGCTCTTCTCGAAGAGGCTGGCTGGGTCGAGGGTGATGACGGCATCCGTGAGAAGGACGGCGAGAAGCTTTCGGTGGTCTTCCCGGTGTGGAGCGACGACGCCACGCAGGAGGCCATCGCCAAGTCGCTGCAGGCGCAGATGAAGGAGGTCGGCATCGACTTCCAGATCGACATCCGCCCGTCGACCGACTTCTCGAACGACTACGTCTCGAAGAACTGGGACGTCTCGTCGCTGCGCTTCACCTCGTCTGACCCGTTCGGTGCCGCCTGGTTCTGCCAGCTGTACTGCATGGACATGGGCTTGAACCTCTCGGGTGTCCAGTCGCCGGAGATGGACGAGCGCATCCACGAAGAGGTCGAGTCGCTGACCAGCGCTGAAGAGCAGACGGCTGCGGCCATGAAGCTCGAGGCAGAGATCTTCCAGGACTGGGGCCTCATCCCGCTCTACAACGGTCCGTCGATCTCGGCTGTCAAGACCGGTCTGGCGAACCTGACCCCGGAGCCCTACGTGGGCCTGGACGGGTTCGGCGTGCAGCCGGTCGAGAACGTCGGCTGGATGAAGTAGGCACGACGCAGTTCCCCAGCGGGGCCGGTGGTTCGTTCCACCGGCCCCGCTTTTCTATGCTTGAAGCTGTGAGTCTCCAGGTCGTCTTCGTACACGGCATCCGCACGTCTCGCACGATGTGGCGCTCGCAGCTCGCGCATCTCGCCGCGCGAGATATCTCGGCCGTCGCGGTCGATCTGCCCGGCCATGGTCGGCGGATGCATGAGAGCTTCACACTGGCGGCGGCAATGAGCACGATCGACGAAGCTGTTCGCGATGCTGCCCGTCGCGGACCCGTGCTTCTCGTCGGCCACTCCATGGGCGGGCTGTTATCGGTCGCATACGCAGGCGGGGAATCCTCACCGCCGATCGCCGGATTCATCGGGGCTTCCTGTACCGCTCTCCCCCGCGGCACGGCTCTTGCCGCATATCGGTTCGCTGCACGCACATTCAACGCCCTGCCCGATCAGGGCCAGTGGATCACCAATCGCGTGCTCGCGGCAACCCTGCCGGACGACACTCGCCAGGACTTCGCCGCTGGCGGCTACGCTTTCCACACACAAGACATGGCGCTTCGGGAGCTCGCCGCGCTCGACCTGCTCACCGATGTCCGACGCATCCGTGTCCCGCTGTGGTGGATCAACGGCCAGTACGACCAACTGCGCGGCCACGAGAAGCTCTTTCGCCGACTGACGCCGCACTCCGAGCTGATCGTCGTGCCGCGCACCTCTCATCTCGTCACGGCGATGCGACCACGTGTGTTCAACGCGCTGCTCGATCTGGCTGCGGCGACGCTTCAGCACGGCGCACAGCAAGCGTCATGACGGCTCCGATGACCGACAGGATGCCGGCCACCAGAAACAGGAGCCAGAAGGCTCCAACGAGGGCGACGAGGCCCGCTCCGATCAGGGGTCCGAGGAGCTGACCGAGGTTGGCCGACACATTCACGATCCCGAGATCGCGGGCGTGGTGTTCGGGGCGGGGCAGCAGATCGGTCGCGAGTGCCAGACTCACAGCCATGTACGCACCGTATCCCACTCCCATGACGCCGGCTGCAATGGCTGTGCCGATGAACGTCGGCGACACGAGGATGATCACCGCGGATGCCGCCTGGATGAGGGCTGCGATCACGACGATGGGTGTGCGCCTCCCCGAACGGTCGCTCATCGCCCCGGCGATGAGCGAGGCCGCGACGACGAAGATCGTGTAGATCACGATCAACACCAGCAGATCGTCTTCGGCACTCTCGGCGGGTGAGCCGATGCCATAGAGCAGGAAGAACAGCAGCAGTGCTGTACCCAGCGCGTTGCCGATGTTGACGCTCAGACGGCTCAGCAGCACCCACCGAAAGCTGTGATCCTGCAGGGCGCCCAGGCGTTCGCGCCATGTCGGCTTTACCGGCGGCCGAGCCCACGTCGCCGGCGGATCGGGAAGCAGCACAGCCGTGCCGACTCCGACGATGAGGATGAACCCGGCCAGCACGGTGTAGCTCGCGCCGATGCCGAGTCCGAGCAGCACGACGGCGCCCACGCCCACGACGATCCCCACGGCCTGGGCAGAGCTCACGACGGCAGATGCTGCACCGCGCTGTGCGAACACCTGATCGGCGATCATCGCGGTGAGGGCGGCCGAGATCACAGCGACCCCGACCGAGACGCCCACCCACGCGGAACCGACGGCGAGCGGGTCGACAGCGCTGCCGGTAAGCAGCAGTGAGGCGGCAGCGAGCAGCGCTCCCCCGATCGCCCACGGTCGGCGTCTGCCCCATCGCGATGAGGTGCCGTCAGAGAGCAGGCCGGCAAGGGGCCCGGCGATGACCCCGGCGACGCCGCCGATCGAAAGGATGAGTCCCGACCAGATGACGCCTTCGATCCAGTCGCTCACCCCACCTGGTGTGTCGAGCTGCAGCGGGAGCAACAGCTGCACAGGAGTCAGCTGCACCGTCCAGATCGCGAGCCAGGCGAGGGCGAACAGGGTGAGCCATCCGGCTCCGACTCTGCCGGTTCGCACGCTGGGAGCGATCATGATCTGGTGCTCGCGATCAGACGCCGGTACCACTCGAACGATGCCTTGGGTGTGCGCTCGGAGCTCTCCTGATCGACGTGCACCAGTCCGAACCGCTGGGTGAAGCCGTCAGCCCATTCGAAGTTGTCCAGCAGCGACCACACGGTGTACTCGTCGACGCGCACCCCCTCCCGCACGGCATCCGCCACGGCGCCGATGTGCCCATGGAGATAGGCGATGCGTTCGCGATCATCGATCGCGGCGTCGACCCGGTCGGGTTCCGGAAACGATGCCCCGTTCTCGCTGATGATGATCGCCGGCAGGTTCGCGTATCGCGCTTTCGCGTCGATGAGGAAGTCGGTCAACGCGGACGGGCGAATCGGCCACAGCTCCCCGAACCCGGTGTGCTCCGCTCCCGGCGTCGGAACCTGCACGAACGGCACGGGCGCACCCTCGGGAGCCGCCGCGATCGTCGTCGGGTTGTAGAAGTTCACCCCGTAAAAATCGGATGCTGTGGCAATCGCCTCCATGTCAGCCTCGTGCACGGGCAGCTCGACTCCCAGCGCCGCGAGGTCGGGATAGGCGCCCGTCAGCACCGGGTCGGCGAACAACCTGTTGTGGATGAGGTCGTAGAGATACGCCGCCTCACGGTCGGCGTCGCTGTCGGATGCCGGCCTCACCCAGGTGTGGTTATTGGCGATGCCGACGGATGCTGCGCCATGCTCATGCAGGATCGAGACGGCACGCCCGTGGGCGAGCAACTGGTGATGAACACTCGGCAACGAGTCGAACAGCAGCTGCCGCCCGGGGGCGAGCTCACCGATCGCGTACCCCTGGAGCGAGGTCGACACCGGCTCGTTGATCGTGTACCAGTGCCGCACACGGTCGCCCAACGCGGATGCCACGATCGCGGTGTACTCCGCGAAGCGCTCGGCGCTCTCCCGGGCGAGCCATCCTCCTTCCGCCTCCAGACTCACGGGGAGATCCCAGTGATACAGCGTCGGAAACGGCGTGACGCCGGCGGCGAGCAGCTCGTCGACGAGTCGGTCGTAGTAGGCCAGTCCGGCCGGGCTGGCGGCTCCCCTGCCGTCGGGCTGAACCCGCACCCACGAGATCGAGAAGCGGTAGCGGTCGACGCCCAGCTGCTGCAACAGCGCCACGTCATCGCTGCTGCAGTGGTAGCTGTCCGGTCCCGGCTCGGCCGTGGATGCGTCAAGGACCGACCCGGGGGTGTCGACGAAGTCGTCCCAGATCGAGCGGCCACGGCCGTCTGCTGCCCGCGCACCCTCGATCTGGAAGGCAGCGGTGGCGGCGGACCAGCGCAGCCGATGGGGAACGGACGGGTACGGGTGGGGTGGGCCAGCGATATCGGTCATCGCACGCTCCTTTACATCGAGTGCGCCCAGCATGCCGCATCCGGTCGTCTGCGCACCAGGGGCGCGTCAGCGTTCGGCGATAAACCTGGTAGAGTTGGTTCTTGGCTTGCGTGTGGGTTGATCCCTCACGACCGTCGCCCAGTAGCCCTCTTCTGCTGACGACACATCCCATCCATCCCTGAACGAAAGTTTCCACGCGTGGCAAACATCAAGTCGCAGATCAAGCGCAACAAGACCAACGAGAAGGCTCAGGTCCGCAACAGGGCCGTCAAGAGCGAGCTGAAGACCCTCGTCCGCAGCACCCGCGAGGCTATCACCAAGGGTGACAAGACCGTTGCTGAGGCAACGCTGAAGGTCGCTTCGAAGAAGCTCGACAAGGCTGTCAGCAAGGGCGTCATCCACGAGAACCAGGCTGCGAACCGCAAGTCCGCTCTCGCGAAGCAGGTCGCCGCTCTCTGAGCCGAAGATCTCTGAAGCCCGTCCCGGTTCGCCGGGGCGGGCTTCTTCTCGTTCTCGCCCGCCGGAACCGGACCCTTTGACAGGCTCAGGGGCCGGAACTCGACAGGCTCAGGGACCGGAAGCGCGGCCGACCACTGAGCCCGTCGAAGTGCGAGGCACCCCGGGGGCTACTCGCCGAAGGGGGCGCGGGTGGCGATGACGGCGACCATGCGCTCGAGTGCGAAGATCGGGTCGCGTGCAGCACCCTTGACCTCGGCATCCGCGCGGGCCGTGGCCTGGATGGCCAGCCCCAGGGATCGTTCGTTCCACCCGGTCAGGTCGCGCCGTGCCCGATCGACCTGCCAGTCTTTCATTCCCAGCCGCTGTGCGAGACTGCGGCTGGGTTCGCGCTGACCGGCGACACGCGCCATCGTCCGCAGCTTCATGGCGAAAGCCGCGACCATCGGTACAGGGTCTGCACCCGAGTCGAGGGCGTGACGCAGTGCCACGAGCGCCTCACCGTACCGACCGGCGATAGCCGTGTCGGCGACGACGAAGGCTGAGACCTCCACCCTGCCGCCGTAATACTTGGTGACGGCGCCTTCCGTGATGTCGCCCTCGACGTCACGAATCAGCTGCTGACAGGCAGCCGACAGCTCGGTGAGGTCGTCGGCGAACGCCGAGACCAGAGCGCGCAAAGCCGGCGGGGCGATCCGCTTCTGCGCGGCCTTGAACTCACCGGCCGCGAAGTCGACCCGGTCGGAGTCACGCTTGATGGTCGGGCAGGCGATCTCGATTCCCCCGCCAGCACCACCGCGAAGCGCGTCGAGCAGCTTCTTGCCGCGCACGCTCGCGCCCGTGTGCCGCAGCAACACCGTCGCGCCCTCTTGCGGGTGCTCGAGATACGCCACCGCTTCTTTGATGAAGGCATCCGTGCACTTCTCGACGCCCGACACGCGCACGAGCCGAGGCTCACCGAACAGCGACGGCGAGGTCAACGAGAGCAGGGTCCCCGGAGCATAGTCATCAGCGCGGACGTCGCTGACCTCCAACGCCGGATCTTCCGCGCGCAGATAGCTGCGGATGCCGGCGATCGCGCGCTCTGCGCAGACCTCTTCGGGGCCGGAGACCAGCACCACGGGCGCCGGGCGCGGCTCACGCCACGAAACCTGGGGAATCTTCGTCGCCTTCGCGCCGCCACGGGCTGAAGAACGAGGAGCGGGCATGAAATGAGCCTACCCGGGGTCATCGACATCCGCAGCGTTCTCGCCGGCTCCGGAACGCTCAGTCCACACCTGCAGCTCATCACCCGCCAGACCGATCAGGATCCTCCCCTGCAGATCGGTGCGCAGGGCTCGCGCGCCGACGGCCTCCAGCAGGTCGAGGGTCTCAGCTCTCGGGTGCCCGTAGTCGTTGCCCGACCCGGCGCTGACTATGGCCACAGCGGGCCGCACAGCGGCATACAGTCCGGGATCCTGATCAGCGCTGCCGTGGTGCGAGACCTTCACGACCGGGTATACGCCATGCAACTGTGTACTCAGCATGCGCTGCGGGGTGGCCGACAGGTCGCCGAGAAACAGCGAACGCGGCACTCCTCCCCCGGCGAACTCGACGACGATACTGGCATCGTTGCCCTCGGGGAACGCGGCAGATCGCTCTCGCGGCCAGAGCACCTGCCACGAGGCCCCGCCGAGCTGCCCGCGCATCCCCGTCGACGCCGAGACCAGCTGTGCCCCGGCACCGGCCAGTTCATCAAGCAACTGCGCATCGGCTGCCGAACCGGTCGGTCCGTGCAGCACGGTTTCGACGCGCCCGATGACGACGGATGCCGCGCCCACATGGTCCGCGTCGAAGTGCGTCAGCACGAGCAGGTCGATGCGTCCGATCGCCAGAGCATCCAGGCACGCTCTGAGAAGTGCCGGATCGATCCCCGTGTCTATGAGCGCAATCTGCCCTTCGGAGCGCACGAGCAGCGCATCGCCCTGCCCGACATCGCACGCGGCGACCGACCAGCCTTCCGGCACCCGCATCGCAGCCAGCGGCCCGCCCAGCAGCATGCGTGCGCCGGTCAGCGCCACCGCGACGATCAGCACCACGAGCGACGCGGAATGCAGACGGCGCCCCCAAGAACCTGCCGAGCCGCACAGAACGATGCCGATCGCGGCGCTCAGCCCCGCGATGATCAGCGCTGTGATGATCCCCGGAACCACGAGGACAGCGGCGCCCGGCAGCGCCGCTGTGACCGTCGCCGTGGTCGATATCCACGCGGCCGGCAGCCAAGCGGATGCCGCGAGCAGATCAGCGAGCATCGGAATCGGTGCTGTGAGACAGGCCAACAGGCCCACCACGGTCGCGATCGGCGCCGCTGGCGCTGCCAGAATGTTGGCTGCGACCCCGATGATCGACTGTTGTTCGGCGAAGAGCACGATGATCGGGCCACACACCAGGTGGGCCGCGAGCGGAATCGCCAGGGCCAGAGCCAGTGGCTGCGGCATCCACCGCCCGAGACCACGAGCCAGGGGCGGGCCGAGCACGATCAGCGCTGCCGTCGCCGCGGCCGAGAGCGCGAAGCCTGCTGTCGCGGCGAGCCACGGGTCGGCGATGAGAATGCCGACGACCGCCAGGCACAGCACGCCCACACCGGCGCTCGGGCGCCCGCACATCAGAGTCAGCATCACGAGTCCGGCCATCGTGGCTGCGCGAATGACGCTCGGCTCGGGCGTGACGAGCACGACGAAACCGGCCAGCGCGGCCAGGGCGAGCACGATGCGCGTCATGCGGCCACCGCCGCACAGCGCCACCAGCCAGAACACAGCGCCCACGACAATGGCGCAGTTCGCCCCGCTCACTGCCGTCAGATGACTTAGCCCCGATGACAGCATGGCGGCGTTGAGCTCTTCCGAGACGGCTCGGGTGTCACCGACGGCAAGCCCCGGCAGCAGCCCGGCGCCAGGTTCGGGAAGGGCCACGGCACGCTCGACGAAGTCCGCTCGCATCTGGGCCGCGACGCCGAAGACGCCCTCGGCAGGGGTGACGACCTGGATGTCGTCACCGAACAGCACGAGTGCCGCCCGCTCCCCCGGATCGGTGACAAGCGCCCGCCCACCGGCGCGGATGACCGCGCCGAGCTCCAGCCCGTCGATGCGCTCGGACCCGATGCGGATCGGCACGGCCAGCTGCTCCGGCGAGTCGGCATCGCCCACGGTGTGCGTGTTCACATCGAACCAGATGCGCCCGTCACTGCCCGTTGACGCCGACGAGGCGATCTCACCGACAACCTCCACAGATTGCCCGTCCCACTCGGCAGCGGCCTCGCGCTGCGGAACAGCCAGCGCCGCTGTCATCGCTGCAGCCGCCGCGGCCAGGGCCAACAGCACAAGCAGCCCGCCGCCGCGCGCCCTGCCGCGCGCCCTGTCATGCAGCAGAACCCCGAGCGCCACGGCTGCCCCGCCCAGTCCGGCCAGCACACACCACCAGGAGACCAGCGGGAAGAACACGCAGCCCAAAGCAGTGACCCAGACGATTGCGGCGAGGGGCACCAGGCGCAGATCGCGCACGCGCGGCGTGCTCACACGCGCACCAGATCCTTCAGCCCACCCAGCACACTGTCACCGATGCCGGGCACCGCGAGGAGGTCGTCGACCGCACGGAAGC
>NZ_JAJUFV010000041.1 GCF_029263575.1 Microbacterium sp.
CCATCACCCTCAACACCCCGCGCGCACGCTACCAGCTGAAGCACATCGACAAGCCAACCCGCCACCACCCGACCCAGATGCAGCAGCCGACCACCGAAGACGTCAACACCACGCGCCTGGCCCGCTTCGACGACGCCATCACAGCGGCGCTGGGCGCGGGCGACCGCATCGAGAAGTTCCGCGACATCATCGCCCACTATGTGCGCAACCACGACGTTCCCGAAGCCGACGTCGCCGCTGCCCTCGCTGTCGTCGCTCAGGGCGACACTCCCCTGCTGCTCGATCCCGAGACCGACGCGTTGACGGCTGCTGTGGCCCGCGACAACCGTCCGCCGCGCGAGGGTCGCGATCGGCCCGCGCGCGAGCCGCGGGAGCGGCGCGGTCGCAGCGACTACGCCCCCTATCGGATCGAGGTCGGCCGTCGTCACCGCGTCGAGCCGCGCCAGATCGTCGGCGCGCTCGCCAACGAAGGAGGTCTCGGCCGCGACGACTTCGGCGCGATCAACATCAAGCCAGACTTCTCCATCGTCGAGCTGCCCGCGACGATGGATGCGGCGGTTCTCGAGAAGCTCCGCGATACCCGGATCTCGGGTCGTCTCATCGAGATAAAGCCCGACCGGGGCCCGCGCGGCGGTGCTCGCCGAGACGGTGACCGCGGCGGTCACGACCGTCGCCGCCGTGACGATCGCTCATTTCGCGACGACCGCCCGGCGCGGAAGCCACGTCACAAGAGCTGATCGGCGTGGCGAGACGCCGTCAGGCATCCAGCGCGCCTGGGCCCTCGGTGACAAGAATATGGAACTGTGCGGCGTCGAGGATGCGGATGCCGAGTTCTTCGGCCTTCGCGAGCTTTGATCCTGCGCCCGGCCCGGCGGCGACGAAGTCGGTCTTCTTGGAGACGCTGGAGGCCGCCTTGCCGCCGGCGTTGATGATCGCTTCCTGCGCGCCGTCGCGCGTATAGCCATCGAGCGAGCCGGTGGCGACGACCGTCAGCCCTTCGAGCACTCCGCCAGCGGCGACAGCCGCGCCAGGGCCGGGGTGTCCAGGAGTCGACCACCGCACCCCGGCCTTGCGCCACTGCTCGACGATCTCGATATGCCAGTCGACGTCGAACCAATCGCGCAGCGAGTCGGCGATGATGCCGCCCACACCCTCGACCGCGGCGAGGTCTTCGCGCGACGCCGCACGGATCGCGTCCAACGATCCGAACCACTGCGCGAGAGCGCGTGCGGCGACGGGACCGACATGACGGATGTTAAGTGACACAAGAAGGCGCCACAGCTCTTTCGTCTTGGCCTTCTCCAGCTCGGCGAGCAGTTTGGTCGCCGCTTCTGAAGGCAGTACCTCGCGATGTGTCTTGCGAATACCCTGCCGTCGGCGTTCAGCAGCGTCGAGGTTCTCTGTGCCGGGTGGGTACATCGCCGGGCCGAGCTTCTGGAACGGTGCGCGCCGCACGGGCTCGCCTGTCGCCTCGTCGATCTTCGGCTCACCGGATTCGGCGTCTTTGACGACCACCGAGATCGGTACGAGGTCTTGCAGAGCCAGGGTGAATAGCCCCGCCTCGGTATCGAGCGGCGCGACGGCGGGCGGCTCCGCCTGTGTCAGCGCCGCGGCGGTCACTTCGCCCAGAACCTCGATGTCGAGCGCGCCTCGCGAACCGATGTGCTCGACACGACCACGCACCTGTGCCGGGCACGAGCGGGCATTCGGACATCGCAGATCGATGTCGCCCTCTTTCATCGCCCGCAGCGGCGTGCCGCATTCCGGACAGCGTTCGGGCATCACGAACTCGCGTTCGGTTCCATCCCGCTTGTCGACGGCAGGGCCCAGCACCTCGGGGATCACATCTCCCGCCTTGCGCAGCACGACCGTGTCGCCGATGAGAACGCCTTTCGCCTTCACCACGTCTTGATTGTGCAGAGTGGCCTGGCGCACGACGGATCCGGCCACGTGCGCCGGCGCCATGACCGCGAACGGCGTCGCCCGCCCCGTACGCCCCACGGACACGACGATATCGAGCAGCGTGGTGTGCACCTCTTCGGGCGGATACTTGTATGCGATCGCCCAGCGCGGCGCGCGGCTGGTGAAGCCAAGCTCATCGTGCAGCGCCAGCTCGTCGACCTTGACGACGATGCCGTCGAGCTCGTGCTCGATGTCATGGCGGTGCTCGCCGAAGTACTCGACGAATCGGATGACCTCCTCGACACCGTGATTGACCTTCAGGTGCGGACTCGTGGGCAGCCCCCACTCGGCCAGCAGCTCGTACACCTCGCTCTGGGCAGAAACCGGAGGGTCGGGCCAGGCGCCGATGCCGTGCACGTAGAGCGACAGCGAGTTCAGCCGAAGGAGACCTGCTTCGAGCTCCAGGCCGGTCTTCTTGTCGATCTGCTGACGCAGGCCACCGCTGGCGGCATTGCGAGGGTTCGCGAATGCGGGAAAGCGGCGCGCGGCAGCCGCCCGTGCCTTCTCTTCATCGAAGGCGCGCTTTGCGCCGCGACGGGCCTCCCACCGGGACAGAGCATCACGATACGCGCGCTCTCGGAACTCTGCCTGTGCCGCATTGAGACGCTCGAACGCTGCGACGGGGATGAAGACCTCGCCGCGCACCTCGACGATCTCAGGGTGGCCGTCGCCGCTCAGCCGCTGCGGGATATCGGCCAGGCGCAGCGCATTGTCCGTGACGATCTCGCCCACCCGGCCATCGCCGCGCGTCGCAGCCGAGGCGAGCAGACCTCTCTCGTAGCGCAGGTTGATCGCGAGGCCATCGATCTTCAGCTCGGTGAGCCAGGCGACCTCGCGCCCCGCGGCGGCCGTCGTCTTCACCGCCCAATCCCGCAGCTCGTCAACAGAGAAGACGTTGTCGAGGCTCAGCATCCGCTCGGCATGCTCGATCGTGTCGAGCTCGGAAGCTTCTGCCGCACCGACCATCTGCGTCGGCGAATCCTGCCGGTGCAGCTCGGGATGAAGCCTCTCCAGCTCTTCGAGGCGCCGCATCCAGCCGTCATAGGTCGCGTCGTCGACCACGGACGTGTCACGACCGTAATATGCCTCCTTGGCGTCGAGGATGCGTGTCGTCAGCTCTTCCGACTCGACGCGGGCGTCTTCCAGAGGGATGTTCTCAGGCACGCGTCAAGTCTATGAGGCGGGTGCGACAATCGCGGGCGCAGCTCAGGCGCTGGCCCCGACCGGCTCATCGACCGGTACCGCCGACACCGTCGTGTCGATCGTGAACTGGCCGAGCACGCGCGTGCCGAGATACAGCACGGCGGTCTGCCCAGGGGCGACTCCGTCGAGAGGGACAGAGGGAACGACGTTCACTCCGGCCTCCGACACCGTGGCGCATGCCGGAACAGGTTCTGAGTGAGCGCGGATCTGCACATCGCAGTCGAACTGCGACCTCGTCGGAGCGGCGCCTGCCCACGAGTGGCGAGCACCCGAGATCTCGCCGATCGCGAGGGCCTCTTTCGGGCCGACGACGACCGTGTTCGACACCGGCCGAACTTCCAGTACGAAACGGGGCTTGCCATCCGACGCGGGTACACCGAGCTTGAGCCCTCGGCGCTGCCCCACGGTGAAGGCGTGCGCACCCTCGTGCGACCCGACGACCTCGCCGTTTCGATCGAGGATCTCGCCCTGTTCGGCGCCGACCTTCTCCGCCAGCCAGCCACGGGTGTCACCGTCGGGGATGAAGCAGATGTCGTGGCTGTCCGGCTTCTGCGCGACGCTCAGCCCGCGCTCGGCGGCCTCTGCGCGCACGAGCGCCTTCGACGGGGTCGAGCCCAGCGGAAAATACGTGTGCGCCAGCTGCTCAGCCGTCAGCACGCCCAGCACGTATGACTGGTCTTTCGCGTTGTCTGAGGCGCGATGCAGCTCCAGCCCGCCCTCGCCGTCGACGAGCGTCGCGTAGTGCCCCGTGCATACGGCGTCGAAGCCCAACTCGATCGCGCGCTCCAGGAGGGCGGCGAACTTGATCTTCTCGTTGCAGCGCATGCACGGATTGGGAGTGCGCCCCGCCTGATACTCGCTGATGAAGTCGTCGATGACGTCGTCGCGGAAGCGTTCGGAGAAGTCCCACACATAGAACGGAATGCCGAGCTTGTCGGATGCCCGACGCGCGTCCATGGCGTCTTCGATCGTGCAGCATCCACGGCTGCCCGTGCGCAGGGTTCCGCCCGCCCGCGAGAGCGCCAGGTGCACTCCGGTCACGTCGTGCCCCGCGTCCACCGCGCGCGCGGCTGCGACGGCCGAATCGACGCCGCCGCTCATCGCTGCCAGAATTCGCATTCGTCCAGTCTACGAGCGTGAGCCTGTACGGGCACCGGATGCACGCGCATACGCATCCGCGATCGCCCCGAGCACAGCGTCCACGTCCTGGGCAGTCGACGTGCGTCCGAGGGTGAAGCGCAACACGCTGCGTGCGTCCTGCTCGCTGCCGCCCATCGCCATCACCACGTGCGACGGCTCGGCTACGCCGGCCTGACACGCCGACCCCGTGGATGCCGCGATGCCCGCGACATCGAGCATGAACAACAGGCTCTCCCCCACAGCGCCGGGAAACAGCACGTGCGCGTTATGGGGCAAGCGTTCGGTCGGATCCCCCAGCAGTCGCGCCGCAGGAACAGACGAGCGGATGCCGTCAACCAGACGGTCACGCAGTGCCGCGAGGCGCACGCTCTCCACCTCGCGTTCGGCCTCGGCGCATTCGAGGGCGACGGCGAGGGCCGCCGCGCCAGCGATGTCCTGCGTGCCCGCGCGCAGCCCCCGCTGCTGTGCCCCGCCGTGCAACAGGGCCGACAGCTTCGCGGTGCGCGCCACGACGAGCGCCCCGACGCCCACCGGCGCTCCGATCTTGTGTCCGGCGATGCTCATCGCGACGAGACCGACACCGGCCGCGGCATCCGCTCTCAGCCCTCGAAACGACACGGGAAGGTGCCCGAGTGCCGCCACAGCGTCCAGATGCAGCGGCACCCGAGCCCGCGCGGCGGCCGACGCCAGTGCCGCGGAATCGTTGATCGTGCCGACTTCATTGTTGGCGATGAGCGCCGTCGCCAGCGCCGCCCCCGGCAGCGCGGCGGCGAACGAGTCCGGATGGATGCTGCCCGTCGCCGACAGGGGCACCGCACGCACCTCGGCGCCTTCGTTCGCGAGAGAGGCAACGGTATCCATGCTCGCATGGTGCTCGCCATCCGGCAGCACGATCGCATTCGTTCCCTGCGGTCGCGACGCCCACAGCCCATGAATCGCGGTGTTGATGGACTCGGTGCCGCCCGATGTCAGCACGACCTCGATCGGGTCGGCGTCGAGAACCGCGGCGATGCGTTCGCGCGATTCTTCCAGCAGACGCCTCGCGTCCTGGCCGGCGCCGTGCGTCGACGAGGCGTTGCCGATCACCTCCGTCGCCGCCAGCCACGCATCGCGTGCCTCCGGGCGCAGCGGCGTCGTGGCCGCATGATCGAGATAGAACCGCATCCCTCGATTCTCTCGCATCCGAAGCCCTCTCGCTCTGCCTCGGCGCTCGATGCGAGAACCGCGACGCATCACGCCTAATGTGTACTCATGTCCGAATCTCGCGAGTTCGCCGCACCCGGTGGCACGACCCTCGATAACCTCGGTGTTCGGCTGCACGACGGCGGGGCGACATTGCGCGTGTGGTCACAGAATGGCACTGACATCGAACTCGTCATCTTCGACGAGACCGATCTCGATTGGGTGACAGCGGAGCTTCCTCTGGTCCGTCGAGACGGCGATGTCTGGGAGGCGACCACGCCGCTGCTGCGACCCGGAACGCGCTACGCCATCCGGGTCGACGGTCCGCACGGTGCGGGTAACACCTTCAATCCCGAGACACTGTTGCTCGACCCCTATGCGCGCGGACTCGCCCAGACCGACGGCTACGAACAGTGGCGGTCGGTGGTGATCGCCGACGGTTTCGACTGGGGCGCCTCGACCAAGCCGCAGATCCCGCTCGGTCGCACCGTGATCTACGAGGGCCATCTGAAGGGCATGACCAAACGCCACCCCGATATTCCGCCCGCGCTCCACGGCACATATGCGGGACTCGCCCACCCCGAGATGATCGCGTACTTCCACTCGCTGGGTGTGACCTCGATCGAACTCCTGCCGATCCAGGCGTTCGTTTCCGAGCCACGGCTGCTCGACCGCGGACTGACCAACTACTGGGGCTACAACACGCTGAACTTCTTCACACCGCATGCAGCCTATGCCACGGACGAAGCCAGCAAGGCCGGACCGGAAGCCGTGCTCGCCGAGTTCAAGGGCATGGTGAAGCTGCTGCACGAGGCCGGGCTCGAAGTGATCCTGGACGTCGTCTACAACCACACCTCGGAAGAAGGAATCGGCGGCCCCCGCTCGAGCCTGCGCGGCATCGACAACGCCAACTACTACCGCCAACAGCCCGACGGCGCGTACATCGACACGACAGGTGTGGGAAACGCCCTCGACACGTCGACGGATGCCGCGGCCAGGCTCGTGCTCGACTCACTGCGGTACTGGGCCCGCGACATGCAGATCGACGGGTTTCGCTTCGATCTCGCCGTCGCGCTCGGCCGCGATGGGTCACATGAGTTCACTCCCGAGCATCCGCTGCTGCGCGCCATCAGCGAGGACCCCGCCCTGCACGACGTCAAGCTCATCGCCGAGCCGTGGGACGTCGGGCTCGGCGGCTGGCACACCGGAGGGTTTCCCGAGGGCTGGCACGAGTGGAACGACCGCTATCGCGATCGCGTGCGCAACTTCTGGCTGAGCGATATCGACTACGCCCGCCGCGCCTCCGCCCCCGTTGGCATCGGCGGGTTCGCCACGCGTCTGGCCGGATCGTCCAACACCTTCAGCGAGGAGCGCGGTCCCCTCGCGAGTGTGAACTTCGTCACGGCACACGATGGGTTCACCCTGCATGATCTGGTCTCGTACGACACCAAGCACAATGAAGCCAACGGCGAGGAGAACCGCGACGGCACCAACATGAACCGCGCGTTCAATCACGGTGTCGAAGGTCCCACCGACGACCCGGCCATTCAGGCGACCCGCCGCAAGGCCATGCGCAATCTCCTCGGTACCCTGCTGCTTTCAGCAGGCATCCCCATGATCACCGCCGGAGACGAGACCGGCCGCACCCAGCACGGCAACAACAACGCCTACGCACACGACTCCGACCTCACCTGGCTCAGCTGGGAGCATGAGGACTGGCAACACGATCTTCGTGCGCACGTCGCCACGCTCACGCGCCTGCGTCGCGAGAACCCGGCGCTGCGGCCCCGTCGTTACGCGCGCCTGGACGAGCACACGCCGCACGCCTCGGTCATGGACTGGTTCAATCAGAACGGCGAGACCATGGAGCAGGCGCAGTGGACCGATCCCGGCAACCGAACTCTGCAGTACGTGGCCGAATCCACGCCGCTGGACGGGCCGAGTAACCGCATCCTGCTCATCGTGCACGGTACGGAAACAGCAATCGACGTGACGCTGCCTACAGAGGTCGAGGGCGCCACCCGCTTCGTGTCGCTCTGGTCGAGTGCCGATGAGCATCCCGACGTCGAACAGCACGCCTTCGCACCCGGCGATGTGCTGGCTGTCCCACCCACCTCGATGCGGCTGTTCCGAGTCGAATAACCCACCCGACACGCTACGGTCAACGGGTGTCCGCCACCCGCCTCAGCGCGGTACATTCAGGGTGTGGCTGCACGTTCTGGCAATCGTCCCGCGGCGCTTCGAAGCCCCGCACAGATCCCCCTGCGGCCTCGCGCCGTCGACAACCGCGACGACACGCAGACGGGACGCATCCCGCTGAGCGAGCCGACCCCCCATACGCCGGGCGGATTCGCATCGAAAGCGTTCGTCGGCGAAGTCGTGCCGTTCCGGGTCGTCGCCTTCCGCGAAGGTCACGACCGCATCGGCGCACAGCTTCGGCTGACAAGCCCCGACGGTGCCGAGACCCTGCACCGGCTGACCGCCCTCGATGACGGCACCGATCGGTGGCAGACCGAGATCGCTCTCGACCTGCCCGGCGTGTGGCACTATCGCTTCGAGGCCTTCGCCGACGACTACACCACCTGGGCGCACTCCGCCCGGGTGAAGATCGAGGTCGGCGTCGACGTGGCCGTCATGTCAGCGCTCGGCGCTGAGCTGTTCACGCGCGCGGCCGCCGAGAAACTGCGCCCCGCTGCCGAACGACGACGTCTCACCGCGCTGGCCGCGACGCTGGCCACCGGTGACGCAGACACCGCGCTCGCTGCGGCCACAGATGCGCAGATCGCTTCGCTGTTCGCTGCGCGTCCGCTGTTCACACTGTCGTCCACGACCGCGGAACAGGCGCTGCACGTCGAGCGAACGCGAGCCGGCGTCGGTGCCTGGTACGAGTTCTTTCCGCGGTCAGAGGGCGCAGCGGAGCTGCCAGACGGCACGATCGCCAGCGGCACCTTCCGTACCGCCGCCAAAAGGCTCGATGCCGTCGCGGCGATGGGCTTCGACGTCGCCTATCTTCCGCCCATCCATCCGATCGGGCGCACACACCGCAAGGGGCCCAACAACACCCTCGACGCGGGGCCCGGCGACCCCGGCTCGCCCTGGGCCATCGGTGCGGCGGAGGGCGGTCACGACAGCGTGCATCCGGATCTCGGCACCCTCGCCGACTTCCGCTCCTTCGCACGCCGTGCGAAGAAGCTCGGTCTAGAGATCGCACTCGACCTGGCCCTGCAGGCCTCGCCCGATCATCCATGGGTGAAACAGCATCCGGAATGGTTCACCACGCTCCCCGACGGCACGATCGCCTACGCGGAGAACCCGCCGAAGAAGTATCAGGACATCTACCCGCTGAACTTCGACAACGATCCCGAAGGGCTGCGCGAAGAGGTTCTGCACATCGTCACGCACTGGATCGAGCAGGGCGTGCACATCTTCCGCGTCGACAACCCCCACACCAAGCCCCTGTGGTTCTGGGAATGGCTCATCGCACAGGTGAAGACCATCGACCCTGATGTCGTCTTCCTCGCCGAGGCATTCACCCGTCCCGCACCGTTGCGCGCTCTGGCAGCGGTCGGCTTCCAGCAGAGCTACACCTATTTCACCTGGCGCAACACCAAGCGAGAACTCGAAGAGTTCTTGGCCTCACTCGCCACCGAGACAGCCGACTACCTGCGACCGAATCTCTTCGTGAACACCCCGGACATCCTCACCGAGTATCTGCAGTTCGGCGGGCGCGCGGCCTACCGGATTCGCGCTGCGATCGCCGCCACGGCTGCCCCCACCTACGGCGTCTATTCCGGGTACGAACTGTATGAGAACGTGGCGCGACCCGGGTCAGAAGAGAACATCGACAACGAGAAGTACGAGTACAAGTTGCGAGATTTCGACGCAGCGGAAGCATCCGGCGACTCTTTGGCGCCATTCCTGCGCCGGCTCAACGAGATTCGCCGTGCGCATCCCGCCCTCGGCCAGTTGCGCAACCTCGATGTGCATTGGAGCGATGACGACAGCATCCTCGTCTACTCGAAACATCTCGATGCGGCTTTCACCGCTGGCACGGGCTCCGACACGATCATCGTCGTCGTCAATGTCGACCCGCATTCGGTGCGAGAGACAACCGTGCACCTCGACACGCGGATCTGGGGCATCGAGCCCGGGCAATCGTACAAGGTCGAAGACCTCATCACCGGTTCGGTCTGGACCTGGTCAGATCACAACTTCGTGCGGCTGGATGCTTTCACTGAGCCCGTCCATATCCTCACCGTGAAGGAGCGATCATGAGTGACATCGACGTCGTCGTCACCACCGACTGGGAGGCCGTCGCCTCGGGGTCTCACTTCGCGCCCCATGACGTGCTCGGCGCCCATCCTGTCACGGATGCCGCGGGCCGCACCCGCACGACGATCCGGGTGCGTCGCCCCCTCGCTGACCGGGTGAGCGCGATCTTCTCCGACGGGACGCGGCTCGCGTTCGAGCATGTCGCGCACGGCATCTGGGAAGCGCACCACGACGGTTCTCCCGTGGCCTATCGCATCGGCACGGTCTACGACGACGGCGATGAACAGGTCGCCGGCGACCCCTACCGCCACGCCCCCACGCTCGGCGACCTCGACCTGCACCTCATCGCCGAAGGTCGCCATGAGCGGCTGTGGGAGGCGCTGGGGGCCAACGCACACCTGCTCGACGGCGAGATCGGGATCTCCTTCGCCGTCTGGGCACCGAATGCGCAGGCCGTGCGCGTCATCGGCTCCCACAACGAGTGGAACGGCGAAGGCCACAGCATGCGTTCGATGGGTTCGAGCGGTGTCTGGGAGCTGTTCATCCCCGATATCGCCCCCGGAGCACTGTACAAGTACGAGATCCTGACACGCGACGGTCGCTGGATCGTCAAAGCCGACCCCATGGCTCAGCGCACCCAGACCCCGCCGGAGACAGCATCCGTCGTACCCTTCTCCGCGTACTCATGGAAGGACGGCGCTTGGATGACCCGGCGGGCCGCGACGCGGGCGGTCGCCCAGCCGATGTCGATCTACGAGGTGCACCTCGGGTCATGGCGTGAGGGGCTGGGCTATCGCGACATCGCCGATCCTCTCATCGCCCACGTCACCGAGACCGGCTTCACGCACGTCGAGTTCATGCCGCTCGCCGAGCATCCTTTCGGCGGCTCCTGGGGCTACCAGGTCAGCGGCTACTACGCCCCCACGGCCCGTTACGGCACGCCAGACGATCTGCGCTACCTCATCGACCGCCTGCACCAGGCCGGGATCGGCGTCATTCTCGACTGGGTACCCGGTCACTTCCCGAGAGACGAGTTCGCTCTGGCTCGTTTCGACGGGCAGGCGCTGTATGAGCATCCGGATCCTCGCCGCGGCGAACATCGTGACTGGGGCACACTGATCTTCGACTACGGTCGGCCGGAGGTACGCGGGTTCCTCGTCGCGAACGCGCTCTACTGGCTCGGCCAATTCCATATCGATGGTCTGCGTGTCGATGCCGTCGCCTCGATGCTCTACCTGGACTACTCGCGCGAAGACGGCGATTGGGAACCCAACGTGCACGGCGGACGCGAGAACCTCGAAGCCATCCGCTTCCTGCAGGAGGTCAATGCCACGGCCTATCGCGCCCACCCGGGCATCGTCATGATCGCCGAGGAGTCGACGAGCTTTCCCGGAGTCACCGGTCGTACCGACCACGCCGGGCTCGGATTCGGGTTCAAATGGAACATGGGGTGGATGAACGACTCTCTGCAGTACATTGCCCGCGATCCCATGTACCGGTCGCATCACGAGGGTGAGATGACGTTCTCGTTCGTCTACGCCTTCGGCGAGAACTATCTGTTGCCGATCAGCCACGATGAGGTCGTCCATGGCAAGGGCAGCCTGTTGGCGAAGATGCCGGGTGACCACGCGGCCAAACTCGCGAACGTCCGCGCCTACCTGGCGTACATGTGGGGTCACCCCGGCAAGAATCTGCTCTTCATGGGGCAGGAGTTCGGCCAGCTCGCCGAGTGGTCCGAGTCGCGCGCACTGGACTGGTGGCTGCTCGATCAGCCCTCTCACATGCAGCTGCAGCGATTCGTCGGGGCGATGAACGGCGTCTACCGTGACACCGCTCCCCTATGGGAGCGTGACAGCGACAGTACCTGCTTCCGCCGTCTCGGCGCGCCCGCGTGGGACCCGAACGTCATCGCTTTCGAACGGCGCGACACGCACGGCGGGCGTGTGATCGTGATCAGCAACTTCTCCGGCGTCGAACGCGCACGCCTCGATCTCGAGCTGCCAGTCGCGGGGGTGTGGACCGAGATTCTCAACACGGATGCCGTCGAGTACGGCGGCGGCGGCATCGGCAACTACGGACGAATCGCAGCCCCTGAGCCCGAAGACGGCATGGCACCGTCAGCCAGGATCACCCTCCCGCCGCTGTCGACGCTCTGGCTACGCCACCAGGGCTGAGCTGCGCCGCAGCAGCGGCAGGATCAGAACAGCAGCGACGACAGGCGGTTGCGCGCGGCGACAACGCGCGCGTCATCGGCACCGACGAGTCCGAACAGTTCGACGAGGCGCTCCCGAATGGTGGTGCGCTCCTCTGTCGGGGCGTCTGCGAAGAGGTCGAGAAGGCGTCCGAAGGCGTCCTCCACGTGGCCGCCTGAGACATCGAGGTCCGCGACGACGAACTGTGCCGCGAGATCTGTGGGGTTGTCTGCCGCCGTTGCTCGCGCCTGCTGCAGATCAACGCCCTGAACTCGGTCAAGCAACCGCACCTGCCCCAAGCCCGCACGAGCGTCCTCATCACGGGGGTTCTCTGCCAGTGCCTTCTCGTAGGCGGCGATGGCAGCGGCGAAGTCGCCCTGTTCGATCGCTGCATACGCTTCGGCGTGAAGCGGAGGCATCGGCGCCTCAGCCGGCTCCGCGTCGGCCTCGGCGTCACCGGCGCCGCCCACGGAGTCGGTCACACCGTTCTGCGCGGCGAGCTGCAGAAGCTGATCGAATACCTGACGCACCTGCTCTTCGGGCACAGCGCCCGTGAACATCGGCACCGGCTGGCCGGCGAGCAACGCGACGACCATGGGGATCGACTGTGCTTTGAAGCTCTGCGCCAGCTGGGGGTTCGCATCGACGTCGACCTTGGCCAGCACGACGCGCCCGTCGAGTTCGGTCACGACCTTTTCGAGGATCGGGCTCAGCTGCTTGCACGGTCCGCACCACTCGGCCCACAGATCCACCACGACAGGGACGGTGCGTGAGAGCTCGAGGACCTGGCCGAAAGTCTCATCCGTCACATCGAGGATGAAGCCACCGGCGGCGGGAGCTGACGCATCAGGTGCCGAGGCGGGGTTGGTCGGCGCCGTCGGGCGGTTGCGGAGAGAGGAGAGATCGACGGCCCCTCGGAGGGCCGCTGCGGAGATGTCGCTCACTTGATCACCTTCACGTTGAGAATGTCCTGATGTACGGCAAGAAGTCGAATCTGCTCACTGGAGCCCTGCGTCGGAACCGAGAAGAACAGCTGCAACCCGTAGGAGGTGACCACGCCCTTGGACGCTTCTTCGGCCCCCGTCAGGGCTTTGGCCTCTGGGTTCTCCCCGAATCTGATGACCGCATCGTCGGATGTCGGTCGGATGGTTTCGCTGTCGACCATCGACACCGCGACGATCGCCCCGCTGTCGAGTGTAGCCAGTGCCACCGGTGGTTCGTCACTCGGGACGATATCGAACGAGATCTTCGACGTCTCGGAAGCGCCCTTGTCGACGAGCCCCTGCTTCACAGCGGCGCGGCTCTCGGCGATCGACTGGGCCAGGTTGGTGGCCACCGGGTCGAACAGACCGTAGTGCTCGCTCTTCTCCCCCGCATCGACCACGTCGGCGTACGCCTCGGCCACCTCGGCCGGCGCGAGCGCGAGGAAGGCGGCGGCGTTCTCGGTGATCAGACTCGTCCCCAACCATGCTGGCGCAAGCGTCGGCACCTCCGCGGACGCCTGCATCTCGGCGATATTGGCGACCTTGTAGTTCGACCACGGATCTTGCTGCGTCATCGTCAGAATGACCGGCGGAACCGTGTCATCGCTCTTGCTCTTGCTCAGCACGAGCACGGTACGCGGCCATTCATCAGTCGCCTGCGGCAGAAGAACTTCGATGGCGTCCGTGGGGATCGCCGCCGGCAGAGCACGATCTGTGAGAGACCCGCGCAGCGTGTAGTCGGTCTTGCGCGCGTCGAGCGCAGCGCCGCTGAGGCGTGTGGCTGCCAGATCGATGTCGCGGTCGGTGTCTGCCTGTTCGAGTGTCGACGCGATCTTCAGCAGGATCCGCGAAGCCTGAGCTTCGGTGACCGCGGGTGGCTTCTGATTCTCAGGCGCGATGACACTCGGTGACGGCGACGGCGTCGGTGTGGCCGCGCCGAACTGCGGCCAGGAGTCACTGGAACAGCCGGCGAACAGAACCGTCGCGACACCCAGCGCCGGCAGAGCGAGCATGCGGCGTCTGCTGAAGCGACGACGTACGCTCAGCGCGCGGCGTTCGGCCTTCGGCGAATTCTCAGCGCCGTCGGCGTCTGATTCGCTGTCGGCTTCGGTCGGCTCCGCCGTGCCGGCGTCAATGCTCTTGCGTTCGGGTGCGCCGTCAACGGCGATATCGATCGCCTCGGTGGGCGGCAGCGGGCCGATGCCCTTGCGTCGCGGACCGCGGCCGCGGCGCTGATAGCGAATGGCGAGGATGTACATGATGACGCCCAGCAGCAACATGGCCGCTCCGGCGGAGATCAGCGGTCCGGCCAAAGGCGTGCTGTTGTCAAGCGGCCAGGAGATCACGATGTCTTCCGGAGCATCAGCTGTGCCGTCCTTCGCGATTAGCACGCTCATGCCTTCGGGAAGCTGCATGTCGGCGATGAGCTGATCCGGCTCGCTGAAGGAGTCGAGCCAGAGGTCGGATCCGGCTGGGTTTCGTCCCTCGACGACGGCTTCGGTATCTGCCGCATCGCCGTCGGTGGCAGCCGGATCGTTCTCGCCCTCGGCATCCGTCTCGCCATCGGCACCCGCGTCATCTTCCGTGATCTGCGGTTCGACGAGCACCGACTCGGTACCGCCATTCTCTACCGGTGTGATCGCGTTGTACGTGGCATTCGATAGCCAGGCTTCAAGGTCAGCCGTTCGGCCGTAGGCGGCGAAGATATCGCCTTCGCCGCGGATCAGCATGGTCTGGTTTCCGGGATGCTGACGCAGCACCGCCCCGTCGATCAGAAGGTACGGTGCCGACTCTTCGACGCTCACCTCTGTCTGCTGCGCGGAAGGCCCCATGAAGATGGTTCGCTGAGCGATGCCCGCCCCGATGAGAAGCGTGGCCAGCACAAAGGCCACGACGGCCCATACGAAACGCACGAATAGTCTCCTTACGTGGCCCAGACGCCTCGTCCGGGTCTCCGCTCGACGTTTCAGACTATCGAAATCACCTGAGTGTTGACTACGAGGTGATTATCACTGTTCTCTTTCGGCACGTCGTGGCTTCCCCGTTATCGGCGCCGACTACCCTGAGAGCAGTCCGATCGAGGAGAACGCATGAAGGTTCACAACCCATTCCGCACCGCACTGGTGGCGACGCTCGGTGTGGGGCTGGGAATCCTCCTGATCGGCAGCCTGGAATCGCTGTCGACCGTGCTGCTGTATCTGGGAACAGCGTTGTTCATCAGCCTCGGCTTAGATCCCGTCATCTCGTTCTTGGAGCGCCGAAAGCTGCCGCGCTGGCTCGCCGTGGTCGTCACGATTCTCGGAGTGCTCGGCGTCTTCGCCGGCATCGTTCTCATCGTGCTGCCGATCATCATCGAGCAGATCGGCCAGCTCGTTCGTCAGATCACCGCGCTCGTGCAGAGCAGCAACGACATCTGGGGCGACCTGCGTACCTGGCTCGGGGACGTGTTCCCCGCTCTCGATATCGATCGTGTGCTCGACGAAGCGCAGCGCTGGCTGCTGGCGAACATGGGCGATATCACCGGCGGCGTGATCACGGCCAGCGTCAGCCTGCTCACGGGCCTCTTCGGCGCTTTCATCGTCCTGATCCTCACGATCTATCTGACGGCATCCACCCCCTCGCTCAAGCGCGCCGTGTATCAGCTCGTGCCGGCGTCTCGTCGCCCGCGGTTCATCGATCTCGCCGAGCAGATCACAGACTCCGTCGGGTACTACGTCATGGGTCAGGTCACGCTCGGCGTGATCAACGGCGTTCTGAGCGCCATCTATCTCAGCATCATCGACGCACCGTTCGCCGCCGTACTCGCGGTCGTGGCGTTCTTCTTCTCGCTCATTCCGCTGGTGGGAACGCTGACCGGATCGACCATCATCGTGCTGGTGTGTCTGCTGCCGGGGCTCGGCTCCCCCGCGACTGCCCTCGCCGCCGGCATCTACTATCTGATCTACATGCAGATCGAGGCATATGTGATCTCGCCGCGCATCATGAGCCGCGCCGTCTCGGTGCCCGGTGCGGTCGTCGTGGTGGCGGCGCTCGCGGGCGGATCACTTCTCGGGCTGCTCGGCGCTCTCATCGCGATCCCGGTCGCGGCCAGCATCCTCATCATCTACCGCCAGGTGCTCATCCCGCGCATGAACGAGCGCTGACTCACCCGACGCGCCAGCAGTGTGTGTGCCAGTGTCGGCGTGCTGCAAGATCAGCGGCGTCGCCGAGCACCCCGTCTGCGCGCCAGACCACCACATGCGCAGTCTCTGTGGCGATCATGCCACCGCAACCCGGGCAGACATACTCTTTCTTCGCCTGCAATGCGGAGACAGGCTGTACCGTCCACTCGCTGCCGCGCCTGATCTCGCTGCGTTTCCAGCCCGCCAGCAGTCTCTCGAAGGACTCGTCAGAGTCGCGGCGCTGCGGACGTCGCCGGTGTGAACGTGGCATGTCGGGGCATTACCACCAGTGATTGTTCTTCCAGAAGGTGACGGCGGCTTCCCAACTGCCGTATCGTCCCGTCGCATAGCCGTTCGCCCAGCGCAGGTTGTCGACGGGGTCGTATCCATTTCCGGGAACCTTGCTGCACGGGTAGGCCTGGACGAGGCCACACGCCCCGGACGAGCTGTTGGTCGCGTTCGGATTCCATCCGCTCTCGCGAGAGACCACGTAATCGACGTAGCCCCAATCGCTGGATGGGATACCCGCAGCGGCCATCCACTCAGCTGGAGCACCGCCGCCAGTGTAGTACAGGGGCCCGCCGCCATCGTCGGAGGGCGCAGAAGCCAGCTCGGGTTCAGGCTCTGGCTCGGGTTCGGGCGGAGGCGTGACATAAACGTCGTACGCGCTGCGCTCCATCGGCTCGATCGTGGCCCCTTCAGCGGTCACGGTCAGGTCTTGTGTGTCCATGACCGCGAGTGAGAACGTCGTCTCGGTGTCATCGACTGGCTGTTGCTCGGCCAGTGCGACCCCCGTGGGAGCGACCATGGCACCGGCGAACGCCACGACCGCGAACGCAGCCAAAGTTCCGGTCATGTTCCTGCGCACCGCGCGGCGGCGAGGACCCTGCACCGACGATCGCGTTGACGATCCCACCGCCGGAGCGCCTGCGCCGCCCACGGGATCGAGGTCTTTACCGGAAGTCACAATAGCTCAAGTGTAACCAGGCGTACCTGAATCCACCATGAACGCGCTCAGCGTACGGCGAGGATCACATCGATCGCGGCATCCAGAAGAGCATCGACCTGCTCTTCACGATAGCCACCGCGCTGCATCCGAAACGCCGCCGAACGAAGCTGCTCAGCCGACAGGGCGTCACCGTCGCGCAAATAGCGCACGATCCGACCGGCGACGTGATCGACTTCATCGACGCGGTAGCCGAAGGTGAGCCAGCCTGTGCGAGCGAACTTGTGCCGGCGGGGCCGAGCGAGGTGGTCGAGAATCACCTGCGCGTCGTCGCGAGCCGCGATGATCCACGGTTCGACGCCCTCTTCCTTCACGACACGCTCGCGCTGGCGCGCGGAGAAAGCATCTTCGATCCGCCCCAGCGCCGCGTCCACCTCGCTGATGTCATACCCGCCCTTGACCAACGGAAAGGATGCGACTCGAATGTCGGTGGCGGTGAGCTCGCCACCGTCCTGCTCGAAGCTCTCCCGCGCGGCGGCGAGAAAGGTATCGACGGCGGCGCGATGGTAGCCGCGCACGCGCCCTTCGGTCACGCTGAAGGCGGAGCGAGGCTCGGCGGTTTCATTCTCGGTCACATCCATCACCGTATCCGAACTCATCACAGCACCATCATCGGTGCGAACAGGAAGTACAGGGCAAGCGCCGGGATCGTGGAGGGAAGGATGCTGTCGAGGCGGTCGAGGATGCCACCGTGACCGGGCAACCAGGAGCTCATGTCCTTGATGCCCATATCACGCTTGAGCATCGACTCAGCCAGATCCCCCAGCGTGGCGGTGAGGAGAATCGCCGCCCCGAAGATGACACCTGCCCACCAGGGCAGACCCAGCATGAACAGCGCGAGCAGCACGCCTGCGCTGATGGCGGCGACAACCGCCCCGGAGAAGCCTTCCCAGGTCTTCTTCGGGCTGATGCGCGGCGCCATCGGATGCTTGCCGAAGGCGAGCCCCGCAGCGTAGGCGCCGGTGTCCGCGGCCACTGCGACGATCACGAGCGCGAGCACCCACCATTGACCGCCGTCCTGGGCGAGGAGCATGAGAGCGATGCTCGCCAGAAACGGCACGTACACGGGGACGAAGCCGCCCGCTAACGCATCGGTGAGCACCGCGCCGTACGTACGGCCGTCCTTCACGAGCATCTGCGCCAGCAGACGCCACACGATGACGAAGGCGACAGATGAGATCACAGCGACCCAGCTCAGCCACATCGGAGCGAAGTACCCCGCGAGCACGATGAGCACGCCGACGATGACCTGCGGCACGATGTCAATGCGGCGCCCGGCCGTGCGCAGCGCTCGCGTCAGCTCGAAGACGCCCAGCACCGCGATCGCCAGCGCAATCGGCACGAACAGCTCTTTGACGAACAGGAGAGCGCCGAGCACGACGGCGCCGAAGCCCAGACCGACGAGGATGGCGAGGATGAGGTCGCGACCCGTTCGCTCTTTGATCCGCTCGTTGGCTTGATCCAACTGCTCACGCGCCTGCGTGACATGCGTCTCGAACTCTCCGCGCGCCTGGCGAAACTGTTCGCGCATGTGCGCTGCCGCGTCGTGCGCGGCGGCAGGAGGCTGCGGCATCGGCGGGCGCGGCGGGATCAGCGATTCATCGACGACCGGGACCTGCGCCGCTGTCGGATCGGTGCTCTCCGGGCTCGCGCTGTCGCGAGCTTCTCGCCGCGTCAGCGGGCGCTGCTCGTGCGCACCTCCGGTTGCATCACTCATTCCCGCTCAGACCTCGAGAAGCTCGGCTTCCTTACGCTTGAGTGCCTCATCGATAAGATCGACATGGGAACGGGTGATCGCATCGAGCTCTTTCTCACCGCGAGCGACCTCGTCTTCGCCGAGATCATTCTTGAACGCGTCCAGCTCGTCCTTGGACTTGCGACGGATGCCGCGCACGTGCACCTTGGCGTCTTCGGCCTTGCTGCGCACGAGCTTGACGTATTCTTTGCGGCGATCCTGCGTGAGCTCAGGCATGGTGACGCGCACGATGTTGCCGTCGTTGGTGGGGTTGGCGCCGAGGTTGGGCATGTCGCGGATCGCCTGCTCGATCGCCTTGAGCGCCGACTTGTCGTACGGTGTGACGATAAGCGAGCGTGCTTCGGGGTTGGCCAGAGACGCAAGCTGCGCCAGCGGAGTCGGTGAGCCGTAATAGTCGACCATCACCTTCTGGAAGAGCTGCGGGTTCGCACGCCCAGTACGAACCGAGGCGAAGTCGTCCTTGGCGGCTTCGACGGCACGCGCCATGCGGGTGGTGGTTTCAGCGAGGACATCCGCGATCACGGGCGACTCCTATCGTCGGGGTGGTCTTGCAATTCTATCGGAGTGGGCGAGCGCGAATCCGGCTCTGCACGCTCAGGAGGTCACGAGTGTGCCGATCCGCTCCCCGAGCAGAGCACGGGTGACGTTGCCTATCGGCTCCATGCCGAATACGCGCATATCCATGTTGTTGTCCATGCACAGGCTGAACGCCGTGGAGTCGACGACCTTCAAACCGCGCTGCAGCGCGTCAATGTACGTGACCTGTTCGATGCGTGTCGCCGAGGAATCCTTGTTCGGATCGGCCGTGTAGATGCCGTCGACGCCGTTCTTGGCCACGAGCACCTCCTGTGCGCCGATCTCCAGGGCGCGTTGCGCGGCAACGGTGTCCGTCGAAAAGTAGGGCAACCCTGCACCGGCGCCGAAGATCACGACACGCCCCTTCTCCATGTGCCGCTCGGCACGCAAGGGGATATACGGCTCGGCGACCTGGGTCATCGAGATCGCCGACTGTACGCGGGTGGGCGCTCCTGCCTGCTCGAGGAAATCTTGAAGCGCCAGCGCGTTCATCACTGTTCCGAGCATGCCCATGTAGTCAGCGCGCCCGCGCACCATTCCGCGCTGGCTGAGCTCAGCGCCGCGGAAGAAGTTTCCGCCACCCACGACGATGGCCACCTCCACACGGTCGACGGCCGCGGCGATCTCGCGGGCGATCTGGCTGACGACGTCGGGGTTCACGCCGACCTGTCCGCCTCCGAAGGCTTCGCCGGAGAGCTTGAGAAGGACGCGGCGGCGTCCGGTGCGTTCAGTCATAGGTGTGAGGTCCTCTCGTCCCGATTCAAGATAGCGCCTTCCGGTGAGAATTCACTCAGGCATGAAGAAGGGGTTCGGATC
>NZ_JAJUFV010000042.1 GCF_029263575.1 Microbacterium sp.
GGGGGAGGTGCGGACGCCGAGCCGTAGCGGCTCATCGGCGATGGGCACCACGGGTGTGCGCTGCTCGGTGTCGTGCGAGTACGGATGCCCCGAACCGGACGGGCGGTGGCGGATCATGCCGTCACCTCCGTTGCGATCTGGTCCCGCTCGGCGGCGAGTCCCAACTCGACGGCAAGGCGCAGAAGCATCGCGTGACTCCACAGCAGCGGAGTCGCTACGTCGCCCCACCGCTCGACCCATTCCGCCTGACGTTCGGGATACAGCAGATGGCCATCGACCTGTTCGGGAAGGTCTCCCCCGTCTATGGCCGTCGATGCCGCCCACTCCAGCAGCTCACGGGCCCGGGTCGTGTCGCCCTGGGCCACTCGCGCGAGTCCGAGGAAGCAGGAAAGCAGCGGCCAACGACCTCCGCCGAAGAAGGTGTCGTCAACGAAACGATGCACTCCACCGTCGACGCAGAGATCGCGTTCGACTGCGTCCAACGTGCGTGCAGCGAGATCAGACTCCGGTGCGATCACGCCGAGCGGAGCGATGAGCGCACTGAGGCTTCCATCGACCGCCGTGGTGCCGATCCATTTCACGACATGGCCGTCGCTCACACCGTCGGATTCGATGAAGGCGAGAATCCGGTCAGCTTCTACGCTAGCTTTCGCCGCACGGTCAGCGCCAACGAGTTCACCGTCGGCTGCGGCACGCAGTCCCGCCGCAATGCAGCCAAGTGTCGAGAGATGCCGGTGCTCATCGTGCTCTTCCCACCAGTCGAAGCACGGTCGCTGCCACGAGCTGATCAGGTAGTCGACGGTGAGTTCTGCCGCGCGACGCCATGACGCCGGATCGACGCCGTGGCGCTGTACGTGCGAGGCCGCCGCCCACAGCCAGGTGCCGTAGCCGTCGAGCTGAAAATCCCACCAGTCATCCGCGCCGAAGTCACCCTCGAATGTGAACCGCGCCGGCAGCATCTGCTCGTCTGGCAGCGGCATACCCGCACGCGCTGCGGCGACGACTGCTTCGAGCTGTGTCTCGTGACGCAGCAGCACCATGGTGCACCAGTCGAAGAATGCCGATGCAGAGGCGACTTCGCCAGCGGCCGAGATTCCGTCGGCGATGAACGAGCCATCACGGAACCAGCAGTACCCGCGGTATGCGGAGAAGTCGGGGCTGGCCGGGTAGGCGCCGTTGGGCTGCTGCAGAGTCGTGATGACGCCGCGCGAATGTTGCAGCAATGCGCGGATGTCGAGATCGGTGTTCATGGCTCCTGCTTCGGTGTGTTCGTCTAGTTCAGTTCATGGGTATCGGGGACAGTTCGCATCGCCCCCGACACCGCATCGGGTCATCCCAGAAGCTGGTTTACCCGCTCTTCCGCATCGGTCAGCGCCTGCTCTACGCTCTTGCGGCCGGCCGCAGCCTCAGTGAGTTCTTCTGAGACGATGTCCTGCATCTCGGCCTGACCCTCTTCGAGCGCGGGCGCGAGCGCGACAGCATCCAGAGAGTCGAACACGGCCTGGCGGTTCGCTGGAGAATCCTGGTCGAGGTAGGCGCTGAGCTGCTCTTCGTCAGCGATCGGAGGAAGCTCCCATCCGGCCTCGAGGCGCACGTCGACGGCGGCCTTGGCGCTGGTCAGGAACTCCGCGAACATGGTCGCCTCGGCGACGTGGTCTGACCCGACCGAAACGCCGACCGCGTTGGAGAACATCGCGCTGGCCTGCTGGGTGTCGCCAGGCTCGACGGCGATATCCCAGCCGAAGCCGGCGTCTGCCAAGCCACCGAACATCCAGATGCCGGTGTGCCACATGGCGAGCTTTCCCTCGGCGAACAGTCCGCTGTCGAAGTCAGGCGTACCCGCGCCCTGCTCGGCCGTCGGCATGGTTGTGCCGCTCTTGCCGACCAGCCACTCTGCCGCACGGATGCCCTCGGGTGAGTTGAAGGCGACCGCGCTGCCGTCATCGCTGAGGAAGTCGCCACCGGCCTGTGCGAGCACCTTGTAGAACTCGTGGTAACTGATCGGCTGATAATCGCCCCAGACGCCGGCGCCGGAGTCGGTGAGCGCTTCGGCAGCCTTCTGCTCGTCGGCCCAGGTCCAATCCGCCGTCGGGTATTCGAGACCGGCTGCATCGAACAGGTCGGCGTTGTAGAACAGCACGACGTTCGAGAAAGAACTGGGCAGCGCGTATTGGGTGCCATCAGTGGCATACGCCTCGGCGAGTGAGGTCTGGTACGCGCTCGTGTCGATTCCGTTCAGCGCGGCGAGGACGCCGCTGGCCTGATAGGAGGCGTAATTGGCCTGTTCGATGTCGAACACGTCCGACACAGTGCCGCCGGCCAGGTCGGTCTGCAGTGCGGTGAAGTAATCCGCGTAGGGCAGGGTGTTCACCTCGACGGTGATCCCTGGGTTCTCGTCCTCGAACGCGTCGACGATCTTCTGGAGGTTCTCCTCATTGCCTCCGTTCGAGATGAAATTGGTGTAGCTGATTTCGACGGGGGCATTGTCGTCACCTTCTGCGCTGCCGCCGCCGGAGCAGGCGGTCAGGACGAGGGCTGATGCGGCGATGACGCCGACCATGGGGGCTGTGTGCTTCATTGCAGTGTCTCCTTCGGGTGGGTCGTACGTGGATAGGGATTCGAGTTATTTGATGCCGCTGCTGGCGACACCCTGAATGACATATTTCTGGGCGAACAGGTAGATCGCGAGCATGGGCAGGATGCTGACGACGGAACCGGCCATCATCACGTCCCATTGGGTGGTGTACTGCCCCTGCAATCCGGCGAGCGCGAGCGGCAGGGTCTGCAGTTGCTCAGATCGCAGGATGATCAGCGGCCAGAGGAAGCTGTTCCAACTGCTCATGAATGAGAACACCGCCAACGTCGCCAGCGCAGGACCGATCAGAGGCAGCGCGATGCGACCGAAGATTCTGAAGTGCCCAGCGCCGTCGAGGGTTGCGGCTTCATCCAGCTCTCGCGGGACGGAGTTCATCGCCTGCCGCAACAGGAAGACGCCGAACGCGCTGGCGACGCCGGGCAGCAGCACACCGAGGTAGGTGTCGACGAGGCCGAGATCGCGCATCTGCACGAACAACGGCACGATCAGCACCTGGATCGGGATCATCATCGTCGCCAGGTACAGCGCGAAGACGAGGTCACGGCCGGGGAAGTGCAGGCGGCTGAATGCGTACGCGGCCAGTGCGCTGGTGGTCAACTGCAGCAGCGTGGTGACGACCGCCAAGCCGAGGGAGTTCGCGATCACGCGGGCGAACGGGGTGTTCTCGAACAGCTCTCGGTAGGCCGAGAACGAGGGGTCATCCGGAATCAACTGCGGCGTGGCATCCAACCCCGCGCCGGGAGACAGTGAGGTCGTCAGCGTCCACAGGAACGGGAAGAACATGATCAGCGCGCCGACGATGAGTGTCAGTGTCAGCACGATCCGCTTTGTGCGCTCACGCATAGGTCACCCACCTTTTCTGCCCGATGATCTGGATGACGGTGACTCCGAGCACGAGGATGAACAGCATCCAGGAAAGAGCGGATGCTTCGCCGGCAGAGCCGTAGCGGACTGTGAGGTCGTAGATCTGCTGCACGACGACGGTCGTCGAGCCGGCCGGCCCGCCTCCTGTCATCGCGTACACCTGGTCGAAGACCTGGAATCCGTTGATCAGTGAGATGACGACGACGAAGAAGGTCGAGGGCGAAAGCAGCGGAAGCGTGACGTTGAACAGTCGCCGCCAGGGTCCAGCGCCGTCGACGGTCGCCGCCTCGTACAGCTCTTGCGGAATGGCCTGGAGTCCCGCGAGAAGGATGATCATGACGAACCCGAGGTCCTTCCACGCCGAGGCGAGGATGATCGAGGGCATCGCCCACATCGGATCGGTCCACCATCCGGGCCCGTCGATTCCGAAGACGCCGAGGGCGGCGTTGACGATGCCGACGGAGGGGTTCAGCAGCCAGCGCCAGACGAGTGCGACGACGATCCAGCTGGTCACCACAGGCAGGAAGTAGACCCCGCGCAGCAGGTTTCGCCCGCTCACTCGCTGATTGAGCGCGAGAGCGAGGGCAAGGCCGCCGACGTACACGATCGGCAGATAGCCGACCAGGTAGGTGAGTGTGTTCAGGAATGCGCGTTGCGTGTCTGAGTCCTGGAACAGGTGCACGTAGTTGTCGAATCCGACCCACTCCATCGGGGCGAGGAGGTTCCACTCGTGCAGACTCGTCCACAGCGCTCCGACCATCGGGTAAAGCGTGAACATCGCCAGCGGGATCGCACTGGGGAGGAGGAAGGCAAGGACAGTGAGCGTGTAGCGCAGTCGCTTCTTGCGTCGTCCTGCCGTCCGGTTCGCGATAGCTGGGCGACGAGGTTCGGGGCTCTCGGGCGACGCCGACGGAGCGACGGCACTCACGAGGCTCATTCGAGCGCCCCGTCCTCGGTCGGGCGCACCAGTGCGAGGCGTTCGCGCACGAGCCGGCCCTGTTCACCCGAACGTCCCGAGGCGTCGAACGGCGTCGCCAGCACGAGCGAAGCGGCGCCCTGTGCCCAGCGATCGTCCTGCCAGGTCTCGACTGCGACGGGGATCGCCCGATTGCGGGGCAGCAGCGCGCCGCGCAGTGACGGTTCGAACCCGAACGACCAGTGTCGCCAGGCATCTGCGCCCTCACCGAGGACAATCACGATCTCTGGATCGATGATGTTCACGATTCCGGCGAGTGCCCGGCCGAGCAGGTGACCGGCGGTGGAGTACAGCTGCTGGGCGCGCGGGTCTTCCGCGTCGGCAAGGGTACGCAGCGCGGCGATACCGGCATTGGGTCCGATGAGTCCGTCGCGCCGTGCGCGGTCGATGAGCGCGTCCTGCCCGACAAGCGCTTCGAGACAGCCGTGCGCACCGCACTGGCAGAGCGGGCCGTCTTCCAGGACGGGCAGGTGGCCGATCTCGCCCGCGCCACCGGCGCGACCGCGCAACAGCTGCCCCTCCGCGATGATCCCGGCGCCGACACCCGTTCCAATGGTGACGACGAGCGCGTCTTCGTGTCCACGGGCCTGGCCGTGCAGGGTCTCGGCCATCGCGAGCGCGTTGACGTTGTTCTCCACGAGCACCGGAAGACTAAGTTCTTGCCGTAGTGCCTCGCCGACCGGAACACGCTGCCACCCGAGTTGAGTGGAGTCGACGGTGCCGACATCCTGCTCATCGACGTTGCCGGGAACGCCCACCCCGATGCCGAGCAGCGGGGCGCTTCCGGTGCTGCCGTCGATGAATGCGCGAAGCAAGGCGGCCAGCTGCATGATCGCGGTGCCCGATGCGGCATCGAAGGGCTCCGTCGCCGAGCGGATGACGTTGCCATCGATCCCGACCTCGACCAGCGCCACGTGATCTGTGACGACCTTCACTCCGATCGCGCGACCGGCGTCGGCTACGAGACCGAGAAGGCGGGCGGGGCGGCCGCCCTGCGAGGGACTGTGCGCGAGCTCTTGGAGGAGCCCGTCGGAGATCAGCTGACGAGTGTGCTGCGTGATCAGTGCGGGAGAGACCCGAAGTTCGCGTGCGAGGTCGGCGCGCGACGTCGGTCCGTGTCCGCCGATGTGCGCGAGTACGGCCGAGCGAGTGACGTCAGTACGTGCGCTGGACGATGCCATCAGAACCCCTTTGTTTAAAGCTAAACAAACTTTAGGGAACACCGAGCTTCTCGTCAAGCTGCTTTGATACTTGCTGCCGCCCATACTCGCGGGAAGTCTTCGACGCTATCTTCAGATCTAAACAAAGAAAGCTCCGACGTCTCCCCCTCACGTTGACTTCCCCTGTGGTCGAGAAGTGACCAATGTCATGCATGAAGAGGACGATTGTGCACTTCTCAGCCACGCGCGCGCCTCATAACGTCGATGACATGGCACGCAGAGCTAAGCCCGGAGATGGTCATCCGCTGAAGCGCTACCGCTGGTGGCAGCTGTTCACACGTTCGCTGTTCCATCTGCGTCTGGACGCCCGAGCAGGCGCCACGAACGTCTGGTCGGTCGACGTGCGAACCGCGGGTGATTCGAACGGTGAGGTATGGGCGAAGCTCTATCTGGACGGGCGCAATCACTCGCGCTCGAAGCTTCCCGCGGCGTTCACCGTTCCCGGCGGAACGATCGAGGTGGCCACCAGCAGTTATGGCATCAAGCGCTGCCACTTCGTCCGAGACGATGGAAGCTCTCGGATGCTGGCGCCTGACCCCGCGTCGGCAGAGGGCCGGCGCGCACGCCTGGATCGGAACAATCCCGCCCTGAGCCGCGCGATCGGTTTCATATCGTTAATGGTGCTCGTGATTGCGCTCGTGCTCGGGGTTCCGCAACTCGTCGAAGACATCACCCGCATCCCGCCCATCGCGGATGCGGTCGGCACGTTTGTCAGCCCGATCCGGCTCCCGGGCTGGATGAATGTCACGCTCATCGTCTCTGCGCTCGTCGCAAGCACCGAACGGGCGCTGCGTCTGCGATACAACTGGATCCTCGACGGCGGTCTCTTCGACGGAGAGTCGTAGACGCGTGCACGGGGTTAGCATTTAGGCATGAGCAGCAGCGCATTCGACGATGACGTGTCCATCGGCGGCGAAAGCATCCGACTGGGGCAGTTCCTCAAGTTCGCCGGCCTGCTCGACTCCGGTGGAGACGCGAAAGAGGTCATCGTCGACGGTTATGTGAGCGTCAACGGCGAGGCCGAGCGCCGCCGGGGCCGCCAGTTGCGCGATGGCGATCTCGTCACCTTCGAGGGGCGCACGGTTCGCGTTCGGCCCTGACCGTTCACCCGCAGTTCGCGCGCATCCGGCACGATGAGAGCATGAGCGACGGATACGACGCCGACTTCCTGGACGCAGCGCTGCCCCTGCCGCGCCCAGATCGTGAGACGCGCGAGCTGCCGTATCCGCGGTTCACCGTGCTGCTGGATACCCAGCGCCGCTTCGCAGCGGTCACCGCGGTGAACATCGATGGTGCGCACCTGCGTCCGGTGCCGCGCACCGGCAGTTGGCGACTCGAGGATCGTGTCGAGCCGCACGAGCAGGCCGGCAATGACATCTACCGGGACAATGACCTCGATCGAGGTCATCTGGTGCGCCGGCGCGACCCCGGCTGGGGTGAACTCGACGACGCCCGCGCGGCCACGCGGGCGACCTTCTTCTATCCGAACGCGGCACCGCAGGCATCGGGCTTCAATCAGTCGAAGCAGCTCTGGCTGGGACTCGAAGATCATGTGCTGGCGTATGCCGAGGCATCCGACCAGCGCGTGTCGGTCTTCACCGCGCCGGTGCTCGCCGACGACGATCCGCCGTATCGTGCGATCCAGGTACCATTACGGTTCTGGAAGGTGGCCGCCTGGCGCGGCCCCGACGGCCTCGCCGCGACAGGCTTCATTCTCGATCAATCAGACCTCGTCCGCACCGACGAAGGGCTGCGCACAGTGGCGCCGCTGGGAGCGTTTCGCACGTTTCAAGCACCGATTGCGGAGATCGCCGAGCTCGCCGGCGTCGATTTCGGCGTGCTTCCCGAGGTTGACGTGCTCGGTGCCCGAACCGCTCGCGCACCGAGCTGGCGTGAGCTGAACGAGCCGCACGACATCATCTTCTAAGGACGGCGAGCAGACGAGAAAGTGCTGCCCCTCTCCGGTGTGGAGAGGGGCAGCACTTCTTTCTGTGTTACCGCCAGCGGTTATGCGACGCGGCGACGCAGTGCGACTGCACCGCCTGCCAGCAGAAGCAACGCGACGGCGAGGGCGGTCAGCGGGGCAGCGCCACCTGTGACTGCGAGCTCACCTTCTTCACGGGGCTCTTCTTCACTGACGGTGATGTTGTTCGTCACCGTGATGATGGGGATCACCTCGGCGCGAGTAATGGTCACAGTCGTCGTCGACAGCTCAGACGACTCCCACGTAGCCGAATCGACGCCTTCCGGGGCACGCTCGCTCAGCGTCAGAACCGCACCGACCGGAAGCGCCGGCGAGCTGACCATCGTGCCGTCACCGGGCAGCTCGAGCGTGCCGGAGCCGGCCTCGAAGCCAGCGCCTGCCTCGTAGGTGTAGTCGAGGTAGAAGGTCTGGTCTGCGGCGAGGTCCGCCCCGTCGCCTTCAAGCACCTTGTGTGCGAAGAAGCCGCTGACGGCGACCGACGCCTCGTTGGTGAGGCTCACGGCGACGTTCGAGGCTCCGACGATCGCGAAATCGTTCTCAGAGAAGACAGGGGTCTCCCAGTCGAGGTTCTCGGGGTTGGCCGGGATGAACTCCTCGAGGTGGACCGTCGACCCGGTCTCGAACTCAGCGCTCGTCCAGGTCGCGCCGTCAGCAACGGTGAAGTCGCCCTCGGTGATCGCGCCATCGGGGGCGGTCACCGAGTACGAGCCCTCGAAGGTCAGCCCGTCGATGGGCTCGCTGTTCCAGACGACGTCCTTGGTGATCGAGAAGGTGCCGACGTTGTCGCCCTCACCGGTTCCGCCGCCGCCCTGACGGTGAGCCTCGGCGGTCGCGGTCTCCTGGTTTCCGTCCACGGTCGAGTGGGCATCGTTGGTGTAGGTGACGGATGCACCGGCATCCGTGACCTGCGCCATGTAGATGACCGTGTAGAAGTAGCCCCCTTGCGCGGTCCATGAGACCGTCGAGCCGTCGACCGTGTACTGGTCCTCCGGAACGTTGGCCATGGGGCCGGGAACTTCCCATCCTTCGAATTCGTCGAACGTGTTCGAATGCGTCAGCACGGGGTAGGTCTGGCCGTCGTACTCGGTGATGAACTCCTGGTTCGGGCCGAGCACGTCTTCGACGCTCATCTGCTGGCCGGCGGTCGCGCCGTCGGCGTCAGAGGCCACCCGAACGTACCACTTGATGGTGTTGTCGTCGCGGTTGTACTCACCCCATTTGATGGTCTCTTCGCCATCCCACTCGCAGTTCTCGGTGCACATGTCGGGGTGCGGCGCGACGGTTACGGTCGTCTGCGCATCGCCGAAGTCGTATGTCGTCTCGGTGTTCTCCGTGACAGAGGTCGTCACCTTTACCCAGAAGAAGAAGGTGCCCGACACGTTCAACGGGTTCGCCGCAAGGTAGTCGCTGTCGAGGTCGCAGATGATCTGGGTCTCGGTGACGATGCAATCGCCCATTGCCACGTCAGCGCTGTCGAGCAGGGGGAAGTCGTCGGTGAGCCCCTGCAGTCCTTCGGGAAGGTTCACGACGAAGCCCGCAGGTGTCGCTGCGTTGTCCGGCAGGGACCACGTTCCAGACAGCTTTGCCTCGGTGCTCGATGCGACCACCGATTCGGTGAACTCGACGCTCGTCAGGGTTGCATCGGTTTCATAAGGCGGTGCTGCCGTTGCGGCGTTTCCCACAGCGAGGGTGGCAAGCACCGCCATGGTCGCTGCAGCGCCTATGGCGCGCAGCCTTGTTATCGATTTCATCTTCGGCCAATTTCCTTTTCACTAGTTCTTCACGTCGGGTCGCGGCCGAAGAAGGATTCTCTGGTTGTCATGACACGCGGTGCCCAGCACCAGCCTCGTGGTACGCCAACAAAGCGCGAACGCCCTCCCCAGCATTACGAGGCTCACGCTACAGAACTAGTGGATTTTCCGCTACTGCTTGTAGTGATTTCGTTACTCTCGCGTTCTCGGCGCCGTTATCCTGGGAAAGATGAGCTCTTCCAGTGCGCGACCCTCCGAGCGGCGAAGCATGATCCTCGAGGCGGCGACGCGGGTGCTCTCGCAGCACGGACTGCGCGGGTTGACGCATCGCGCCGTGGATCGAGAGGCTGGAGTGCCCCAGGGCACGACCTCATACCACGCATCGACCCGCCATGCGCTGCTCGAGCTCGTGGTCGAGCACCTGGTCGTGCACTCTGCTCTGCACATCGAAGCAGGGAACTCTCTCATCGAGTTCGCCGAGCAGCTGAGCCCCCCAGCAGGCGTGGATGAGCTCATCGATCCGATGAGCGAGATCATCGAGACCCTGGCCTCGCACGCCGATACGATGCGAGCACGCTATGCGCTGCTGGTGGGCCTCGAACCGGGCGAGCTGCATACCGCCCTCACGACGGAATCACTGGGCTCCCAAGTGCTCGTGCCCGCGGCCACGAAGGCATTCACCAAGCTCGGTGTCACCGACCCCGAGCGTCAGGCGAAAGATCTCGTCGACATCAGCGACGCGCTGATCTGGCAGCGCACGACCATGGGGACGAACACGGATATCCGCGCGATTCTGCGTCGGTACCTGGTCGGGGTGCTGGCGGCTTAGCCCGACCGCGTCCTCACACGGCGAAGCCCGGGGCGGCACTGCTCGTCGGCCCGCTCAACGAACGGGACCGGCGAATACCGTGGCAAGCTCGCCCCAGGCGGACGCCCGCGCAAACACCGGAAAGCTGGACCGGTCTGACACATCGACGCTAACCACTGCTCCGCCGTCCACCGGCAACCCGGTGCGCACGTCCACCCATTCCCCAGCAGGAAGGTAAACCGGCCACGCCATGGCACCGGCGGTGAGCACCGGCGCGACGAGCAGATCATCGCCGAACATCCACTACCGGAATCTTGTGACAGCCGGCCACGGATGCAACTTTCGGCTCGACTTCGATAGACGAAAGTATCGGTCGCTTCCGCATCCTTGACACCGATTTCGCACGCGTGGAACGGTGGACGCGTCATCACGTCCCGCCGCCGTTCGCGACGGCGGGAGAACGACAGGAGGAATGGTGAGCGTATCGCCGGGGGGCCGCCGCTCAAGACTTTTTTCACGGATGGTCATCTACGCGCTCGTGCTGGCGGCGGTGATGGCGGCCTTCCACATCGTCGTCGCCGTGGTCGGCGCAGGGATCATCGACCAGTGGTCAGTGCTCGCACTGGTCGCCGCGGCAGTGGTCATCATCCTCGGAGCACTGATGTTCCGCCGCGAGCTGACCACGTTGCCGTTCGCCTTCTTCGTCTTCCACGTGATCAGCTACGTGCTGGTCGCCGGTTCCGTGGCGGTGCATGCCTTCGTGGCGAACTGGGCGGGCACGTGGGGCGGCGGACTCGTCTGGATGGTGGGCCTGTGGAGCGTGGGGCTGCTCGTGCACGCCTTCGCCTCCATCTCGCACGGAGGGTTCGCAGATGCTGACGCATGACCAGCATCTGCTGGTCGATCACGTTCGAAGCACCTGGGCGCACAGCCATGCCAAGGCCACGCTCGCGATGCTGGCCCTCATGCTGCTGCAGCAGCGGCCCCGCTGGGCCGGCGAACTGCAGGACGACCTGCGCGACATCTCGGCCGGAGTGTTCGACGTCGACGTGCAGACACTGCATCGGATGCTGCGCCGACTCGATCGGCTGAGCCTCATCCGATGTTGCGAGTTCGAATCATCCGGACCCGGCGCGGCCCGAAAAGTGTTCGAGGCCACCGAAGTGGGCATCGCCGCTCTCAAGGCGCATCTGCAGCACACTCTCGGTTATCTGACGTCTGCGACATTCGCCGATGCCCATCGTCAACTGCTCGATATGCCCGGACCGATGTGCGCGTGTCACAAGGACTGCACGAGTGCGGAGGACCCGCAATGAGTGCCACAAGCATCCATTCCCATGGCTCTCGTTCTCCGCACGCGAGTCTGTTTGAGTTCGATTGCGGGCAACCGTCCGCATCTCGCATCGCAAACGAGAGGTTGGTCGAAAGATGCTTGACGTCCTCAACCGGGTGGAAGACAAGTTCTTCGCCGAAGAAGCATCCGTCGCCCCTGGCGGCTGGTGCTGCTGGTGCTGGTGTTGCTGCTCTATCAACTTCAGCATCTGGTGACATTCACCGTTGTCGAGGGAGTCGCCGGTCGCGGCGGCTCCCTCGACGTGTGAAACCCCTGATCCTCCTCTGACCGAACGCTCATCCTCTGACCGATGGAGACAGAAATGACACTCGAAGACACCGCAGCACGGCCGACCGAAACGATCTCTGACGCTGCGCTTTACCGGCTGCGCACCGGACTGCACATCCTTCCCCACGGCGACGACGAGGTCTTCGTACGTGACGGCAGTCGATCCGCGTTCTCGAAGATCGTGCGTGATTCCGGACGTCGCCGGCTGCTGTCCCGGGTGGTGCAGTCCGCCACCGAACCGATCTCCGCACCACTGCTCGCCGAACGCTGGAACGAAGATGATGACGCTCTCTCCGACATCGTCGCTCAGCTCGCCGACTCGGGCGTGCTCGTCGCCGCCGACACGTCGGTCACCGGCGTCTCGGTTCTCCTGCTCGGCACCGGTGTCCTCGCCGACACGCTCGTCACACTCGCCGAAGGCGACGACCGGATCGACATCACACGCTACGCGGATCTGCCGGCGCTGCAGCAGGCACTCGACGCCGACGACACCGATGCGAGCGATCGCGAGCAGATCATCGTCGTCGCCGGCGACGCACTCGACCCGCCGCTGAGCCTCGACACGAACGCGCTGGCGCTGGAATATCGCATCCCCGCCGTGTACGCGCACGTCGACGGTCCCGAGGCAGTCGTCGGCCCCCTCGTGATCCCGGGCGAGACGGCCTGTTACCTCTGCCACGACCTGCAGGATGAGGGCGCCCGCCACCTGCGCGACGAGTACATCATCTACAAGGACCACCTGAGCCGAGGAGCGTCGGGACCCGGTGCAGACCCCGCCGTCGCGGCGCTGGCCGCCGCGTGGGTGCGACTTGCCCTCGCCAAACACGATCGCGATGAGCGCGGGTTCCTCGATCAGCGCATCGTCCGCGTCGAGACGAGCCGAATGGAAGTGATGACCCACCGGGTGCTCACCATTCCTCGCTGTCCTGCGTGCGCCACCAGCCGCGCCGAACTCGAGCACACGTTCCTCTGATCATCATGACGGGACTGAGTGACTTCCAGCAGGAGAACCGGATCGTCTTCGAGACCGAAGAACCGGGTTACGAGCACGGCGTCGAGCAGACAGTGCTGTCGGGTCCGGGCCTGCAGCTGCTGAATCCGACCGCCAGAGACCAGTATCAGCATCGCCTTCACGACGTGGATGGATCGGTGAGCGAGCTGTTCCAGGCGAACGCGCGTTGGCGCCAGTGCGATCTGCTCTCTGCCCCTTCCGAAGAGGAGCAGAAGCAGCTGCGCTCGTGGTTCCTGGCGTCGGGACGCACCTACACCACCGTTGACGGCGACACCTCGGGCATCCAGATTCCGCTCGATCAGGTGCCGGCTCCGCTCGGCCCCGGCCTCGCGGCGCTGGCCGAGATCGGCGGCGACTCGGGTGTGCTCTACGCGTCCGACATCGTCGTGGTCTGGCAGGGACACACCTGGCTGCTGCCGGCGTCGAGCGATCGGCTCGTGCGGATGCGACGGATCAGCGACACCAAGCTGCAGCGCCTGCGCGCAGCCGTGCCGGAGGACAAGAGAAGCGCATTCGACGAGGCGGCGGCAATCGTCTCAGTGACGACTGTGCCGTGGCGGATCGAGATCATGCAGGGACCACGCGGGTATCGCGTGGCGCTACAGCAATCCGGACTGCTGCTTGCCGCGACCATGCAGATCCTCAGCCGCTCGGGCGGCGCGCCGATCGTGGCCACCGAGTTCGCCGATGTCGTCGTCGACGATGTGCTCGACCAGGACGGCGTCGAACGGTTCACCACGGCGCTCGTCGCTGTTTCAGCAAGGGCGCAGGCCCCGCAGCATCCGCAAGCCGGGCCCGCAGATGGACAGGAGTCGAAGTGACCATCACCGATCCCACGCAGACCGACATCTCGACGAGCGAAGACCTGCTCGACGGCATCCGCTCGGTTCTCGAACGCGGAGTCGAAAACGGAGCGTGTCACCCGTCGTGGGCAGCCGCTGCCCTCGACATCCTCGCCGAAGGCGCCTCACTCGCATCCGATGAGGGCGTCTATGCCGCCCACATCGTGCACCGTTCCCTGCGGGCCGAGGCGAGCAAGGACGGCCCGCCGGTCTCTCGCATCGCCACCATGCGCGCGCCGGATCTTCGGGTCTGGCGTGCGGGAAGCGACCGCCAGGCGTTGCCCGACCGCACGCCGGAAGAGCTTCGCGCGTTCGCGGGGCTGGTCTCAGAGCGGCGATCGACACCGATGTACGGCTCCGAACCGCTGCCGGTCGAGCATCTGGCGGGCATCCTGCGTCAGTCCTTCGGCGTGACCGGATTCGAACTGGGCTACCAGAGGCGCGACATCCCCAAGCGCGTGGGCGCGTCAGCCGGAGGCCTGCAGTCCTACGACTGCCAGATCATCGTGAATGACGTCGCCTCTCTTGCTCCGGGCCGGTACTCGTATGACCCGATCGAGAACGATCTCATCCTGGAAGAGGCTGGCGATCTGCGCCTGCCGCTGCTGGATGCGACGATCGAGTCTGACTTCATCGTGTCGGCGCAGGCCGTGCTCGCCATCACCGGCGATTTCCCCCGCGTCTCCTGGAAGTACGGCACGCGCGGGTACCGCTATATGGGGCTGGATGCCGGAATCGTCACCGCGCACGTGTATCTCGCCGCCACGGCACTCGGGGTGAGCGTCAACGCTCTCGCCGCTTTCGCGGATGATCGGGTCAACAATCTGCTGCGCCTGGACGGCAAAGAGCAATTCGTCCAGTTGCTCATCCCTATCGGCACACCCCCAGGGCCCAAGCGGCAATGACCGACGCCCTCGCCGCCATCGCACTGACCATCGGAGTGCTCGCGCTCTTCGGTGTGAGCATGTTCGTCATCGACCTCTTCGCCAAGAGCGGGCTGTGGTGGGCCCGCCCTCTGGTGGAGACGTACGCCCCCGTGGTGTACACGGTCGTGCTCGTGGCGGCGATGGGCGTCTTCATCGCGATCGGGCGGCTCGACCCGCTCGCCGTCCTGCGGGTGCACAATCCGCTGTGGCTGCTCATCACCCTGCTGGCTGCGCCGCTGATCGCACTCATCTGGTACATCGTCGAACTCGCCGTCGCGTCGGCGCAGGTGCGCGCAGCCGGGCTGCTCGAATCCGGTGCGGCCCGCAGTGCGACCAGCGACCTCATCACGCGCCCCGGACTCTGGTGGGCGCTGGCGGTGGCATGCGCGGTCGCGGAGGAGTTGATCTTCCGCGGGATGCTACAGCACGCGGTCGTCGCGCAGTGGGGAGCTGTTGCGGCGATCGCCCTCGGAGCACTGCTGTTCGGACTGCACCACATCAGCTTCGGGGTGCCGTCGATCGTGTCGAAGTCGGTCGGCGGAGCGCTCATGGGGCTTCAGGCGCTGCTGGCCGGCTCGGTCATTCCCGCTGTGCTCACGCACCTGCTCTTCCAAGGGCTGGTGTTCCGACGCCTGCGGCGCAAGGCGGTGGTCGCTCATGCTGTCTGATGCGCATGCGACCGGCGAGGGTTATCTGCGCTCGCCACGGGACGGGTCGCTCCGCGACATCGTGCGGACGACGCTCGAGCTGGAGCGCTCGGCAGACGTCGTGGTCGAACGACGACTCGGGGTCTCGCTGGCGTCGTGGCTGCTCGCACGCGAGGCGGGCGACACCGCTGAATGGGGCGGCGAATGGATCGAGACGGAGCCGACCGGCCCGCAGGGGTGGTGGCCCGCCGCTTCGTGCGATGCATCGCTGCTGCAATCACTCGCGGCACTCGGCATGCGCTGGCTGTGCATCGGGTCGACGGCCGGTGACGATACCGCGCGCCTGCTCACGGCAGCGCGGGATGCCGGACTGTCGGTCGCGCTGCGGCCATCGCGCCAGGCGATCGACGCGATCGAGGCTCATGGCGCGGATGATGTCACCTGCGAATCGCTGCCGCTGTTGCTGGACGCACTCATCGCCCGACGGGAAGGCCGCCCGTGCGCGCACAGCCCTTCCGACGCGCTGCAGTCACTGGCCGCGGCGGACGATGACGCGCTTCACGACGCCGTCGACTGGATCACAGGCACCGATCTCACCGTCGTGCCGCTGATGACAGCATCCTTCCGGCAGGCGTCTTTGCGCGCCGTGGTGCGCGCACCGCATCTCGCCGACGCCGCCCGCGTGCTGCCGTACCACGACCGCATCGCGTCGCTGCGAGCGCCCGGAGCGATGCGCATGGGAGGCAAGGAAGCCGCCCTGCACCTCGGGGTGCCGATTCTCGACAAGTCCGGCGAGCACGATATCACGGACGGAATCGACAAGACCACGCAGGCACTCGCATCGCTGTTGGATGCAGGGCACGATCTGCGGATCGGATCGGGGGCGCCCGGAGTCGGGCTCGCGCCCGGCGCAGCGCTCAGAGAGGAAGAGGCCGTGTTCGACGCAGCGCGATCGGCCCGGGCAGGGGTGATGAATGGCTGAGGCACTGCTCTCGGTGGACGGGCTGCACAAATCGTATGGATCCGTGGCAGCCGTCGCGGGCGCGAGCCTAGACGTCTATGCGGGCGAGATCGTCTGCCTCGTCGGCCCGAACGGCTCAGGCAAGACGACGCTGATCGAGTGCATCGAGGGCTTGCGCACGCCGGATGCTGGACGCATCACCCTCTTCGGCGATCGGGCCGGCGGGCGCCGAGAACGGGCCGCACTCATGGGCGTTCAGCTGCAGGAAGAGGGCCTTCCCGCCCGCATCCGCGTGGGTGAGGCAGTGCGGTTGTTCGCCGCGATCTACGGCGTCGAATCCCCACCCGACGAGTTGATCACGCAATTGGGACTGGATGAACTCGTGCGCCGGCCATTCGAGACGCTCAGCGGCGGGCAGAAGAGAAGGACGGCGCTCGCGCTGGCGTTCATCAACGACCCGCGGCTGGCAATTCTCGACGAGCCCTCAGCCGGCCTCGACCCGCAGGGGCAGGACGAGATCGTCAGCATCATCAAAGAGCGCGCCGCCGGCGGCGCGGGTCTGCTCGTGACGACGCATGACATGCAGGTGGCGGCGGACATCTCCGATCGGGTCGTCGTCATCCGCTCCGGGCGCACGCTCGCCGCCGGCACGCCGGATGAGCTGCTCGCCGGCATCCCCTTCGAATGGTGCCTCGCCGGCCCCGGACTCGAGCGGGTCACCGAAGGCGCGGTCATCGCCCAGGATGGCCGCAACACACGCATCTACGGAACATCAGAGGAGCTGGAGCACATCATCGACTCGCTTCCGGCGACCAGACGGGCACGCGTGACGCTGCGCCGGACCGATCTCAGCGATGTCGCCTTCCACGTCGAAGACAGGGCGGTCGAGCGATGACGAGCATCTCCAGACAGTTCACCACTCTGCTTCGCACCGAGGTGCTGCTGTTCCTGCGCGAACCGACAGCCCTGTTCTTCTCCCTGGCCTTCCCGCTCATCCTGCTGCTGTTCGTCGGATCGATCGGCGCGACGGACGAGGTCGATGACGGCATCCGATTCATCGACACCTACATGGCTTCGATGGTGGCCGTCACCGCGGCGAACGTGGGAATCATGGGACTGTCCATCCATGTGGCAGAGAACCGGGCGCGCGGAGCACTCAAGCGCTACCGGCTGTCGCCGATGAGCCCGGGAATCTTCTTCGGGGCGCAGTTCGCCACCGCACTGGTGACGGTCATCGTCTCGCTGATCGGCCTGATCGTCGTCACGCTGGCGCTGTATGGGCTGTCGATCGATGCCAATTGGCCGCTGTTCCTCGCCACCGCGCTGCTGTCGCTGTACGTGGCGGTGTCATGGGGGCTGTTCCTCGGTGGACTGCGCCTGCCGCTTCGCAGCGTGCAGGTGATCTCGGCCGCCGTGTTCTTCCTGATGTTCTTCTCCAGCGGGGCGGCTCTGCCGCGGGAATCCTTCCCCGAATGGCTGCAGGCGATCGTCGCCTGGAATCCCCTCGCCGTCGCGAACGATCTGCTGATGTCCTCCTACGCCGCCTATGGCGTCGTAGAGATCGCCCGTATCGCGGCCCTGGTCATCTCCACACTCATCGTCAATGCCATCACGTCCGTCACATTCGACTGGGAAGGTCGCAACTCATGACTGCAATAGCATCCGCACCACTGGAAGAGCGGCACTGGAACCGCCGCCGGCCGGTCGCCAACCGAACGATGACCCGTGAGGAGCGGCTCTCCTATGAGGAGATCGAGTCTCTGCACTCGCCGGATGGGTTCATCCGGCTGCTGACAACGTACTTCCGTCCGGCATCCGGGGCGCATCTGCACACCGCGCACGGTCAGTACTTCGACTTCGACCACATCGTCAGTCGGGTGCTGGGTGTGGCCGGACTCAACTCCGGCTACAGCTCGCAGGTCTATGGCGGCGGTAAGGGGCTGGATCTGCCCAATGCCTATATATCTGCGATGGGTGAGGGAATCGAGCGCGTGCTCGGCTCTTTCGCATTCCTGCAGTGGGGCGACCGGCTGCAGTACGGCAGTCGGAAAGAGATGCAGGCGCAGGGGCGCACCTGCCTGGGCTCCGACGACATTCCGCTGTTCAGCGACGAGCAGTACGCCGACCCGCATTTCATGTTCGAGCGGTGGGACGACAGCGACTTCCTCGGATGGATTCCCGGTCGTCGCCTCTACTCCGGCGACGAGGTGTGGGTGCCCGCGCAACTCGTGTTGTTCACCTACTACCGCGACCCCTCGGAGCCGCTCATCGGACTCGCGCCCAGCGGTGGACTCGCCTGCCATGTGACACGCGATCAGGCGATCTATCACGCACTCGACGAGTTGATCGAGCGCGATGCCGTCAACCTGCGCTGGCACGCACGAGTTCCACTGGATGAGATCGTGCTCGATGTGCCGTTGCGCGATCGCGGCCTGCAGCGCTCGATCGACCGGCTTCACGAGGGCATCGGCGCGCCGAAGTTCTACCTGCAGAACATGGATTTCATGGAGTTCCCGGTCATCACCGCGGTGCAGTTCGACCGGTGGCTTCCTGAGATGTCGTACAACTCCGGCGGCGGTGTGGGCGCATCGCCGGATGCCGCGATGAGATCTGCCCTGGGCGAGTACAGCCAGTCCGAGCGCACGTTGCGCATCTGCGAGCAGACCGACAACTGGCAGTTCCGCGCCTCGTTCGAGCGCCTTTTCGGGATTCACCCGGATGCTGAGCCGTATGAGTTCTTGCGATTCGTGCAGGCGATCACGTTCTACGGCTACCCCGAGAACGCGCGGAAGGCGGATTGGTACTTCGACGGCGGTGGCCAGGTGAAGCTGAGCGAGCTGTACGAGATCGTCGACCGCGCCGAACCCGACCCCGTCGCGCGACTGCACTCGTCGATGAAGGCGCACGACATCGATCCGATTATGTTCGACTTCAGCCACCCCGACTTCGCACAGACCGAGATCTGGAAGAGCTACATCCCCGAGCTCGCCCAGCCATACCCGCCGCAGAACCCTGCCCTCGGGCACCCCCGGTACCAGACCGTTCCCGTTGCCTCGGGTTTCCGGTCCGATCCGATCGGCGAGAACCTGCTCACTGAACCGTTACCGTACCCATGAGCATCGAGCACGACCCCGAAGATGTGCGCGCGGCGGGAGCGGATGTGCGTGCGGCGGCGGATCCGGCATCCGGTCCGGGTTTCACGTCATGGGCGGTGGTGCTGACGCTGGTGCGCGCTGGCGTCGTCGCCGGCCTGTGGCCGGTGCTGCTGGGTCCCGAGGGTGGGATCGAGACCGAGAACCTTCTGCCCTACCTTCTGCACCTGGTCGGAGCTCTGGCCACGGTCGTCGTCGTTGCGATGCAGCACACCGTCATGAGGCTCGTCGCGATTGCGTTCACCGGCTACAGCACGATCGTTCTCGGCATCGGCGCCCCCGGCGTGACGGGCATCGTGATCTGGGTGACCGGGATCGCAGCGCTCATCGCGGTGCTCGCGGCCGCGCTTCGGCCCGGCGGGCGTGCCGGACGGTGGGCGTGGATCGCCGGTGCGGCGCTCGCCGTTGCCGCGGGGGTCGCCGTGACCGTCGTCGGTCTGGGACTCTGAGGTCGCTCGATACTCAGCGGCTGCCGTGACAAAGAAGTGCTGCCCCTCTCCGGTTGGTAGAGAGGCAGCACTTCTTGTTGTGTTCCTCTAC
>NZ_JAJUFV010000043.1 GCF_029263575.1 Microbacterium sp.
GTGAGGTTCTCACACGTGGTGTGCAGCGCAGTCTCAGCTTCGACGAGCGATTCGCTCATCGCATTCCCCCTCCTCGAGGTGCTCGCAGAAAACACCCTGGGTGGGTTGCCCTAGCCTACGACCCACGAAGCGTTGCGCGTGTCGCGCGGGAATCCGCCGGCTGATTAGTCGCCGACACCCACCGGCTCAGCGGTGGCGACCGGAAGACCGGCCAGTGCGCGCACCTCGTCGGCGAGCTTCTGGTCGACCTGACCCCAGTACCAGAAGAAGCGCTCCTGGATGGCGGGGACGGTCAGGCTGTTGTACTGGCCGACGAGGGTCTCGATGAAGCGCTGACGCTCCTCGGCGCTGAACACCTCGTTGATGAGCGTGCGCGGCTGACCGAAGTCGTCGTCTTCGGAGTGCAGAGTTGCGGCGCTGCGCACGAGGCTGCCGTCGTTCTCCCAGCTCGCCTCGACGCCGCGCTGCGGGTCAGCCTCCGGGCCGCCTGCCGCACCGTAGGAGTTGGGCGTGTAGACGCGGTGCTCCGACGTGTTGAAGTGGTACTGCATGTTGCCCTCGTGCATGTAGTTGCTCGTGTGGGCGGCGTGCGGCTGGTTGACCGGCAGCTGGTTGTAGTTCGTGCCGATGCGGTAGCGCTGCGCGTCCGGGTAGGAGAACACGCGGGCCATCAGCATCTTGTCGGGTGAGATGCCGGTCCCGGGAACCTGGTTGCCGGGCGAGAAGGCAGCCTGCTCGATCTCAGCGAAGAAGTTCTGCGGGTTGCGGTTCAGCGTGAAGGTGCCGACCTTGATGCGCGGGTAGTCCTTCTTCGACCAGGTTTTGGTCAGGTCGAACGGGTTGAAGCGGTAGGTCTTGGCCTCTTCATAGGGCATGACCTGCACGTAGACGTCCCACGAGGGGTGCTCGCCCTTCTCGATCGACTCGTAGAGGTCCCGACGGTAGTAGTCGGCGTCTTCACCGGCGATGCGCTCGGCCTCGTCGGCGAACATCGGCTCGACGCCCTGGCGGGACAGGAAGTGGTACTGCACCCAGAAGCGCTCGCCGGCGGCGTTGACCCACTGGTAGGTGTGCGAGCCGTAGCCGTTCATGTGGCGCCAGGAACGAGGCAGGCCGCGGTCGCCCATGACGTAGGTGACCTGGTGGGCCGACTCGGGCGAGAGAGTCCAGAAGTCCCACTGCATGTCGGCATCGCGCAGACCGGATCCGAGCAGACGCTTCTGCGAGTGGATGAAGTCGGGGAACTTGATGCCGTCGCGCAGGAAGAACGTGGGGGTGTTGTTGCCGACGATGTCGAGGTTTCCCTCGGTGGTGTAGAAGCGCAGTGAGAAGCCGCGCACGTCGCGCCAGGTGTCGGGGGAGCCCTGCTCGCCGGCCACGGACGAGAAACGGATCAGCGTCTCGCTCTTCGCACCGGGCTGGAACACCGCGGCACGGGTGTACTGCGAGACGTCTTCGGTGACGACGAACTCGCCGAACGCGCCGCCGCCCTTGGCGTGCGGGTTGCGCTCGGGAACGCGCTCGCGGTTGAACGAGGCGAGCTTCTCGACCAGGTAGCGGTCGTGCAGCGCCGTCGTGCCGTCAGCGCCGGTGGTCAGCGACTGGGAATCGCTGGCGACGGGCGTGCCGGTCTGGGTGGTGGTGAAAGTCTTGTCAGTCATTCACTATTTCCTTTCGCAATCAGAGCAGATGGCTCGGTAGGTCACAGAGGCTTCGAGGATGCGCATGCCGTGGTCGTGGGACGGATGCAGGCACGGGGCTTCGCCGACGGCACAGGCGACGTCTTCGACGCGGCCGCACTCGACGCACTGCACATGGTGGTGATTGTCGAGTTCGTGCTGCACCTCGTAGAGGGCGCTTCCGGCGTCGGGAAGATTGACGCGGCGCACCAGGCCGGCCCCGGTGAGGTCGTTCAGGATGCCGTGCACTGTCGGCAAGGCGACGCCGCTGACGTGCGGCGGCAGAGCGGAATGCACGAGCTCAGCGGAGGCGTGCGGGTGCGCGCTGAGCGACTCGAGCACGGCCACCCGCTGCACCGTCACACGAAGCCCGGCCGCGCGCAGGCGTGCGGGTGCCTCGATCGTGGCCGGTGTCGTCGTCATGCCTCCATTCTGCCACTATTCTGAATAATTCACAAAAGCGAATCGTTCAGTTTTATAGTGGCGGATGCGGCGTCAGAGGCGGCCGGATGCCTTCAACTCGAGGTACCGGTCGGCGATGCGCGGTGGCAGGTCCTCGGGATCCGCAGCGATCGCTTCGCCTCCCGCGCGGCGGATCGCGTCCGCCACGTTCTCCGCGTCACGCAGAGTGCGCTCGGCGGCCGCCGCGAGATAGATCGCCTCGCGGGAATCTCGCTGGGTGGCGATCTCACCGATCGCGTCGTCCGTCACCGAGCCCACCAGCACCGTGGTCGAGCGCGACGGATCGGGGAAGGCTCCGAGGAACGACCGTGCCGACTCCGCGGCATCCTGTGCGGTCAGCACGACGATGAGCGACGGACGCGTGGTGAGCGTGCGAATGGCCGCGAACGCCCCCGCCCAGTCGGTGTCGACCAGGCGCGCGTGCACCGGCGCCATCGCGTCGGTCATGGCCGGCAGCAGTGCGGCGCCGTCGACGCCTGTCACCCGCCCGCGCACGACGCGGTCGTAGAGCAGCAGGTGCACATGGTCTCCGGCTCGTGCGGCGAGGGCGGCAAGCAGCAGCGAGGCTTCGAGCGCCGCATCCAACCGTGTGCCATCACCGACGCGCGCCGCCGCCGTCCGCCCGGTGTCGATGAGGACCACGACGTGACGATCGCGCTCGGGGCGCCACGTTCGCAGCATCGTGGTGCCGGCGCGGGCCGTGGCGCGCCAGTCGATCGAGCGCACATCATCGCCGCGCACATACTCGCGCAGCGAATCGAACTCGGTGCCCTGCCCGCGCACCTGGATGCTCGTGTTGCCATCGAGCTCGCGCAGCCGCGCCAGGCGCGACGGCAGATGCTTGCGCGATGCGAATGCCGGAAGCACTCGGATCACGCCGCGAACAGCGTGTCGGGCCTGCCGGCCGCCGAGCCCCAGCGGGCCGCGCGAGCGCAGAAAGACGAATTCACTCACCAACTCGCCGCGTCGTCGCGGACGCAGCGCGATGCCGATGCGACGACGCTCACCCGCAGGAACCTGCAGAGCCAGGCGCTGCGAGCTCGCCCCCGCCGTCGGCTGCCACGCATCGCGCAGCAGGGCATTGAGCGTGCGCGTGCCGTGGTTGTGCACAGCGACGCTGACCTCGACCGGCTCATTCATCCGGGCGCGCTCGGCAACGCGGCGCGTCACCGTCACCTGGCGGGCGCTCGCCGCGAGGACGATATCGACCACCAGCAGCGCCACGCACAGCAGCAGCCAGCCACCGAGCACCGCCCACACCGGCGCACCCATCGCGGTGAACGCGATGAGTGGAATGACACCGATGCCGACGACCAGGGCGAGGCGAGCAGAGATGAACACTTTAGATCGGCACCCGCGTCTGCTGAATGACAGAGGCCAGCACGGCATCCGCAGAGACGCCTTCCATCTCGGCGTCCGGGCGCAGCTGCAGACGGTGTCGCCACACCGGAACGAGCATCGTCTGAATGTGATCCGGCGTCACCGCGGTCGAACCGTTCAACCATGCCCAGGCCTTCGCCGCGGCGAGAAGCCCGGTCGACGCGCGGGGGCTTGCGCCCAGCAGCACCGAGGGTGACTGGCGCGTCGCACGCGCGAGGTCGACCACGTAGCCGAGCACCTCATCGGTCACCTCGACGCGCGCGGCCGCATCCTGGGCGGCGCGAATCTCGTCCGCCGTCACGGCGGCTTCGACGCCGGTGAGCATGCGCGGCGAGAAGCCGCCGGCATGCAGACGCAGCACCGTGACCTCGGCGTCGCGCTCGGGCATCTCGACGACCAGTTTCATCAGGAAGCGATCGAGCTGCGCCTCCGGCAGCGAATAGGTTCCCTCGTGCTCGATGGGGTTCTGCGTGGCCGCCACGAGGAAGGGGGCCGGCAGATCGCGGCTCGTGCCATCGGCCGAGACCTGGCGCTCTTCCATCGCCTCCAGGAGAGCTGCCTGCGTCTTCGGGGGCGTGCGGTTGATCTCATCGGCCAGCAGGATATTGGTGAACACCGGACCCTGGCGGAACTCGAACTCGCCTGTGCGCGCGTCGTAGACGAGGGATCCGGTCACATCGCCCGGCATAAGGTCGGGCGTGAACTGCACACGCTTCGTGTCCAAGCCCAGCGCCCGCGCGAACGAGCGCACCACCAGCGTCTTCGCGACGCCGGGAACACCCTCCAGCAGCACGTGCCCGCGTGAGAGCAGGCACACCAGCAGGCCGGTGACCGTGCCGGCCTGGCCGATGACGGCTTTGTCGACCTCCGCGCGCACACGGTGCATGGCCTGCCGCAGCTGGTCTTCATCTCGTTCGGTCACGGTGTGTTCCTTTCCACATGGACGACGGCTCCGACCGCCGCCTCGAGTTCGGCGAGCTGGCGGGCAGCGTCGATGAGATCCGCGTCGGTCTCCGGCAGCGGACCGGTGAGAAGCTGCTGCAGTGATCCACGGGGGATGCGCAGGCGATCAGCGGCGGCGTCGGCGATCTCGGTCGGCTGCGACCTCTCGGTCAGCGAGAGGCGTTTCGCGAGGCGTCGCAGCGACCCATCGCGGAGAGCGTCCGCGGCATGGGCGGCATCGGCGGCCTTGGCCGTGAGCCGTGCCCGACCGAGCATCGTCTCCGAGGCGCGCACGGTCACCGGCAGCGTCTCGGAGACGAGCGGTCCGAAGCGCTGCCCCCGCGCGATCGCGATGACGATCCCCGCGATCAGCAGGAGCAGAATCGCCGGAGTCACCCACGTCGGTGTCAGCGAGGCGAGAGTGTCGTCGGTGTCGGCTTCGATATCGGTGTCCTGGAAGGACGGCACGTACCAGACGAGCCGGTCGCTCTGTCCGAGCAGCGCCAGCCCGAGCGCGGCGTTGCCGTTGTCAGCCAGGTGCTCGTTGCTCAGCAGCGCGCTGCCTTCGACAAGAACGGTGCGCCCATCGCCGTGGTCATCGACCAGCAGGGCGGCGGCTTCGGTGCTCTCATCGGCGAAGCACCCGGTGACCCCGGCCGCGGGCGTGAAGAAGCGGTCGGGGCGGATCGAGCCGATGTTCGCGAGCTCGGGCAGAGAGCACTCGGGGGTGAACTGCTCCGCCGCCGGCGGGGTCGCGTTCTCACCCAGATCCAAGACGCGCAGCAGGCGCGAGGCGCTCGAGAGGAACACGACGTGCTCAGCGGGAGCGATGAGCTCTTCCACCCCTTCGTCCGACAGCGCGTAGGGGTCGGCCATCGCGAGCGTGGCGTCGTCGTCGAGTGCTGCAGCAGCTTCGGCGCGTGAACGGGCGACCGTGATCTCGACACCCTGCTCGCGCAACAGTTCAGCCAGGGCGGCTGAGCCGGATTCCTTCGCGCTTTCCGGGTCGAGCGCTCCGCGTGATTCCGGAGTGCTGACGCTGAGACTGCCGATCACCAGGGCGAAAGCGATCACGAGCACGACGATGAGCAGCCAGCCCAGCGCCGAACGCAGCTTTCCCGTCGACCGGACGGCGGTGCTCGTCATACCGGCACCGCTGCCGGAGAGGCGGCCTCGGGCTCGGGCACGCGCGCGGTCATGAGATGCTCGTCGGCCGTGACGAGCATGCGATAGCTTTCCTCGGATGCCGCGTGGCTCAGGTAGCGCACGTCGTCGAAGGCGCTGGCGGCAGCCGAGAGCTCATCCGCGTAGGCGCCGAATGCGGCCGCTGCCTCGCGGGCGATCGCCTGCGCGGTGGCGCCCGGGGCAGGATCGATCACATCGCGCTCGAGCAGGCCACGCGCGATGGCGCGAAAGCGCAGCACGGTCGCGGCATCCCAGTCGCCCTCGCGAGCGCTGCGCCCCGCATCCGCTCGCAGCTGCGCCGCCGTGCGATTGTCTCGTTCGCCGAGAAGATCGGTTCGGGGACGCTTCACCTGCCGCGAGACGCGCGGTCGTCCCCACAGGATGAGCACCGTGATCAGCGCCGCCACGATCACGACAGCGACGATGATCAGAGCCGCGCCGCCCACCTGGCCGCCAGCCTCCGGCGAGAACAGATCGGCGATGAACTCCGCGACGTCTTCGGCCAGGTAGTCGAACCAGGTCGGCTTGGCATCTGCGTAGCGCTGCTTACTGAGCTCTTCTTCAGCCCAGCGACGTGCCTCGTCGCCCTCCGGCGCGTAGGGATCGACCCCGATGATCATGCAGAGCCTGACCCGGGCGGTGCCCACGGTGCGCCGCCGGCCGGGGGTGCCGGCGGCGGAGGTGCCGGCGGCGGAGGCGTGGACGCGGGAGGTGCTTGAGGTGGGTACGGCTGCGCCGGGTGCTGCTGCGGCGCGGGATACGCCTGTGGCGGGTACTGCTGGGGAGGATACTGCTGCGGTGGATACTGCTGCGGTGGATACGGGGGCCAGCCCGCCGGGGGAGCGGCATAGGTCGGCTGCGGCTGCGGCTGCGGCTGCGGCTTCGGCGGTGGCGCGCTGCTGACGGCGCGGGCAGGGTCCACAGCGAAGGGGTCGCCGAGCTGGTCGTCGCTGACACCCTGATCGCGTCGTTCGAGGTAGCTGATGAGGCTGTGGTCGAGGCCTTCGTAGCGCATCCGGCAGTCGAGGTAGATGAACGCGGCCGCAGCGCACAGCACGACGACGGTCACCGCCTGCAGGGCGTACACCAGCAGCTGCGGTGCGATCGACGTGATGATGTACACGGCCATGCCAGAGGCATCATTCGGCCCGGTGGGAGCGATCAGCGAGCCGAACAGCGAGCCGATGAACGACAGCGGCATGCTCACCACGCCCACGGCGGTGCTCATGATCGCGTTGACGAGGAAGGTGACGCCGAACGCGACCCAGAAGCGGCCGCGGGTCAGTCGCCACGAGCGCACCAGCGCTTCGCGCAGGCCTGGCCGTTCGAGGACGAGGATCGACGGCACCAGCAGCAGCTTCGTGCTCAGCCATACCCACAGCGGAATCATTCCCAGCACGAGCAGGATGCCGAAGACCACCGCCAGGGCGACGCCTTCGCCCGAGCCGCCGACGCCGGCCATGATGCCCAGCGCGATGATGCCGCCGATGATCGCCATCATCACGAACGCCGCGAGAGCCTGCAGCACGCTCCAGCCGACCAGGCGCCACAGCGCCGGGCGCATCAGACGCCACAACCGGCCGAGACTCGGCTTCTCGCCGAGGGCCGCGTAGCCGATGTTGGCGGCCACGACGCCCTGCATGATCGCGGTGAACGCGAGGCTCACGAACCCCATGGCGATGATGACCAGCCCGTTGATCGCGATGGATCCCCACAGCACCGGATAGAAGTCGGGGTGGCTGGGGGTGAGCGTCTCGATGCGCAGGAAGGTGAACACCAGCACGGCGCCCACCACCACGCCGCTGATGATCGCGACGATCAGCTGCACCACGATCGCGAATCCGAACAGCACCTTCGGGTTATGCCGCAGCGCTGCGAAGGGCTTACCCAGCAGCGCCCCGAAGGTGAGCGGATGCAGCGGAATCAGTCCCGGTTTCACCGCCGGCGTCCAGCCGGGCGCGCTGTTGTATCCCGGCGCGCCGCCGTACCCCTGTGCGCTCATCGCGCTCCCTCCGATCGTGCAACACCATCGTGTCATATTCCGCCGTTGTCGCTATGAGCGCCGCGAGGCGCTACCGTGATGCAAACGTTGTGATGAAGTACGCTGGGAAACGTTGCGCCGACCGCTACCGCTGAGCGGCGAACATGCTGAGAAAGATGGGGCTGGGATCAGATGACCTCACGGATCCTTGTGGTCGACGACGACACCGCGCTCGCCGAGATGATCGGGATCGTCCTGCGCACCGAGGGCTTCGACCCCGTTTTCTGCGCAGACGGAGCGAAAGCGGTGGATGAGTGGCGCACCCAGCGCCCTGATCTCGTCCTGCTCGATCTGATGCTGCCCGGCATGGACGGCATTGAGATCTGCACCCGCATCCGTGCCGAGTCCGGCATCCCGATCATCATGCTCACCGCTCGCACCGACACCGCAGACGTCGTGCGCGGCCTCGAAGTCGGCGCCGACGACTACATGGTCAAGCCCTTCAACCCGAAAGAGCTCGTCGCCCGCATCCGCACACGTCTGCGTCCGGTGGCCCCTGCCAGCAGCGAGGTCCTGCGCATCGGCGACCTCGTCATCGACGTCGACGCGCACGAGGTGCGTCGGGACTCGACGCCCATCCCGCTCACGCCGCTCGAGTTCCAGCTGCTCGTCGCGCTCGCCTCGAAACCGCAGCAGGTCTTCTCCCGCGAGATGCTGCTCGAGCAGGTGTGGGGGTATCACTACAAGGCCGACACGCGCCTCGTCAACGTGCACGTGCAGCGGCTTCGGGCCAAGGTCGAGCTCGACCCCGATATGCCGAAGATCGTCATGACGGTTCGCGGGGTCGGCTATCGGGCTGGAAGCGTCAGCTAGGACATCGGGGTGACCGCGACGAGCGCGACCCCCACCGCAGTCACACTCTGGCGGGACTGGCGGGGGTGGCCGGCGACCGTGCGAACGCTGTGGCGCAGCTCGCTGCGCTTTCGCACCATCACGATCACGCTGCTGCTGACGTCGCTGGCGATCTTCATCACGAGCGTGACGATGGCGCTGGTGATCCAGAACAACCTGTTCGAGTCGCGCCGCGATCAGGTGCTGTACGACGCTCTGAGTGCGGTGAACCAGGCACAGGAGACGCTGGATTCGGCCGACGTCTCCGATGAGTCCTCATCGCTGCGCGCCCTGTGGGGCGAGGTGTCTGCCGCGATCCCGCGTGCGGCGGCGTCGTCGTTGATCGCCGTGTACCCGATCGATCGGCCGCCCGTGGGCACCGGTGTGAACGGCTTCACCGTGGGCGGCCTGAGCGGCGATCTGCTCAGCGCCGGGCTGCGTGAGCGCGTCGTCGCCTTCCCTGACCGACAGTCGTGGCAGTCCATCGCCCTGCCCATGAGCGATGGGTCCGCGTCGCCGGGCATCGTCGTCGGCCAGCAGCTGTTCGTGCCAGAGGTCGGCGCGTTCGAGGTCTACATCGCCTACGACCTCGCCGATTCCGAGCAGACCCTGCGATTCGTGCAAAGCACGCTGTGGGTGGCCGGTCTCATCCTCATCGCGATCGTCGCCGGCATCTCATGGATCGTGCTGCGGCTGGTGTCGGGGCCCATCATCGAGGCAGCCGAGACCAGCGCGCGTCTCGCCTCGGGAGAGCTCGAGGTGCGGCTGGAGGTGCACGGCGAAGACGAATTGGCGACGCTGGCGAGCTCGTTCAACGCGATGGCAGACAGCATCGAAGCGCAGATCAAAGAGCTCGGCGAGCTCTCCCTGGTGCAGCAGCGCTTCGTCTCCGACGTCTCGCACGAACTGCGAACGCCGTTGACGACCATCCGGCTGGCAGCCGACATGCTCAACGACCAGCGTGACCAGTTCGATGCGACGACCAATCGCACCGCCGAGCTCCTGCACACGCAGGTGCAGCGATTCGAGACGCTGCTGAACGATCTGCTGGAGATCAGCCGCTACGACGCGGGCTCGGTGCAGCTGGAGCTCGAGTCGACGAGCCTCGCCGAGCTCGCCGAAGACATCATCGAGCAGATGAAGCCGCTGGCGGACGAGCGCGGCTCCGAGCTGCGTCTGGTCGCCCCCGGAGGGTACTCGCCGGTCGAGATGGATCCGAGGCGCGTACGTCGTGTGCTGCGCAACCTCGTCGGCAATGCGATCGAGCACGGCGAGGGGCATCCGGTCGTCGTCACCGTCGACAGCAATCAGGATGCGGTGGCCGTCGGCGTGCGCGATTTCGGACTCGGCATGCACCCGGCAGACGCCGAGCGCGTGTTCGACCGCTTCTGGCGTGCCGACCCGTCACGCCAGCGGACCATCGGCGGCACCGGCCTCGGGTTGTCGATCGCCCTGGGCGATGCCCGGCTCCACGGCGGAACCCTCGCCGTGTGGTCGGAGCTCGCGGTCGGAACGAACTTCGTCCTCACCATTCCTCGGCACGATGGCGAGCTGCACGGACCCTCCCCGGTTCCAGTGGAGCCGCAGGAGACTCTCTCGGACGTCAGCGGCGCCACGCAGCCCATTCAGCTCACGGAGCTGCGCGAGATGTTCTTCACCGAGACGCAGCCGGATACGGACACCGGCGAGGAGGATCGCTCATGAGTCTTCGACGACGCAGGGCTGCGATCGCGGCACTGACCGCGCTCGCCGTGGCGCTCACTGCCTGTGCGGGGCTTCCGACCTCCGGTGACGTCGGCGTCGGGCTGGCCAGGGATGACGTCGCACTCCCGCCCGACATCAGCCAGATCGCGGCTGAGCCGTTGGAGGGTGCGAGCCCCGAGCAGATCGTGGAGGGGTTCCTCGATGCCGCACTCACCCCGACCGACGGATGGAAGATCGCCCGTGAGTTCCTGGCGCCCGAGCTCGCCGCGACATGGCGGCCCAGCATCGGCGTGACGATCGATTCCAGCGCGGCTGCACGCGAGTTCAACGCCGAAGTGGTCGGCGACCAGGACGAGGCCGAGCGCGGAAAGGTCCGGGTGCTGCTCGACCAGGTCGCCCGCGTCGACGAGCGCGGGGCGTACACCGAGCTCTCGGGCGACCAATCGGTGGCCTCTTTCGAGGTGGCGCGCAATGACGAGGGCGAGTGGCGGATCATGACGGCGGCCGACGGGATCGTGCTCGACGCCGAAGCCTTCACCCAGGTGTACCGCCAGTATTCGCTGCAGTACTACGACCAGAGCTGGACGCGACTGGTGCCGGATGTGCGGTGGTACCCGCGTCGCATGCAGATCGCGACGACCCTGACGCAGTCGCTGCTTTCCGGCGCTCCCAGCGAATGGCTGCTTCCCGCGGTGCGCAGCGCCTTCCCGAGCGACGTATCGCTTGTGCGTGATGCGGTGCCCGTGAGCGAAGACAAGGTGGCAACGGTCGAGTTGACCTCGACCGCGCTGACGCTAGAAGCCACGCAGCTGGCCAGGATGCGCACGCAGCTCGAGGCGACGCTGCAGCGAGCCGGCGTCAGTGAGGTGCGCTTCACCGTCAACGGGCGCGATCTGAATGCGGGGAGGGCGACAGTGGAAGCAGACCCGGTAACCACCGGCGCCGTGGTGCTGACCGAGTCGGAGTTCGGCACGTACCTGGGCGATGAGATCACGTCGTATGACGGAGTGTCCGCTGAGATCGTCGAGCTGGCGTCGTCTGTGCGCGCCATCGATATGGCGCAGGGCAACACGCGGGCGTCGGTGCAGCTCGACACCGGCGCGGTCTATACGATCGCGGACGGCAACGTCGACGAGCTCGATGCGCGTGCGGGGCTCATCGCCCCCAGCATCGACCCGTACGGGTACACGTGGACTGTGCCGGCGGGCGCCCCGCAGGAGCTCATCGCCTGGGAACCGAACGTCACTGCGGTGACTGATCTGAATGCCTTCCCCGAGGCATCCTCGATCTCGCAGCTGCGGGTCGGCCCGGACGGCGCGCGTGTCGCAGCCGTCGTCACGAGGGGCGGGCAGCGGTGGGTCGTCGCTGCGGCGATCGTGCGCGATGAGAATCAGGTACCCGTCGAACTCGGCCCGACGCACCCGGTCGCGCAGCTGAGCGGGAAGGCGATCGGCCTCTCGTGGGTCGGCAGCGACGCGCTGAGCGTGCTGATCGACGACGGAGAGAGCCGTCTCGTGCTGACGCAGGGCGTCGGCGGGCCGGGCGCGCGCGCCGCCGCTCCCGAGGGAGCGCGGTCGATCTCTGGAGGCGCGCTGTCGAGCGCCGTGCGCATCCTCAACGACAAGGGCGTGCTCTTCGCACAGCGGGGAAGCACCTGGCAACGCGGGCTCACGGACGTGCTCGTCCTCGGCACCCACGCCGGCCAGTAGTACGGCACAGTCTCCGAATCTGGCGCGTTATCCACCGTTCGCGCTGTCGAGCGCTTCCGGAGGTGCCGGGCCGCGCCAGTCTCGAGGCATGTGCGATCGATCACGTACGCCGGCACTCGTCGACGAGATCGCAGCCTTCCTGCTTTCCGGATGCTGCAGCGGCTGCGACCTCCCCGGCACACTGCTGTGTCGCTGGTGTCGTGACGTCCTGGTCGCCGATCCGGTGCACAGGACGACACCGGGCGGGATGCCGGTGGTCGCGGCCCTGACGTACGAAGGGGTGCCGGCACGATGCATCCGACGTCTGAAAGAAGAGGGCGAGACGTTGCTGGCTCGCCCGCTCGGCGCGGCACTGCGTGTGGCGATCGATGAATTCCTCCCGGGCACGGGGCGCGCACGGTTGGTGCCTGTACCGACCAGCCGCGCCGCCTTCCGACGCCGCGGCTACCGGGTACCCGATCTGCTGATCCGGCGCGCCGGGCTCTCGGTGAGCAGACTGCTGGCGCCGACACGCACGACGGCAGACCAGCGCGGCCTCGACATCGCCGAGCGACGCCGCAACGTCGCTCAGAGCATGCGGGTGCGACACGCCCGGGGCGGTCGCGACATCCTTCTCGTCGACGATGTGATCACGACCGGAGCGACGCTGGACGAAGCGGCGCGGGCGCTCACAGCCGCAGGAAACCGCATGCTCGGAGCCGTCACCCTCGCAGCCACACCACGTCATCGTGAATTCACGTCAAACGCATCATGAAAGTGTCGTGACATCCGAACGAACGCAGGCTACGGTGGGGGTCACAAGGCGACAACGGTCCGCCCTTGGCCGGGAGGACCGGGACAAGGAGACACAATGGAAACGAGCATCGTTGGCGTTGGTGTGGGCATCACCGACCGCTTCCGAACCGTTGTCGAGGAGAAGCTCGCCAAAGTTCAACCGCTCGCGGCCAAAGCGCAGCGGCTGGACGTCAAGGTCACCCATCGTGCGTACCGTGGCGGGCGTGTTCCTGATGAGACCGTTGAGCTCACGCTCGTGGGCAAGGGCCCGATCATCCGCGCCGAGGCTGTCGATGGCGACAAATTCGTCGCACTCGACCTTGCCGTCGACAAGCTCTCTGAGCAGCTGCGTCGCGCGAAGGAGAAGCGCGTCGACGGGCGTCAGCATCCGCGCGGTCCGCACTTCGAGAAGGAGACCGGCTCGCTGACCGGAATCGACGTCGAACCGGCCTCCGCCGATGTTCTGCACGCTGTCGCCACCGGAACCGTACCGGTGCAGCACGAGGAAGAGGAGCCGTACTCGCCCGTCGTCATCCGCACGAAGAGCTTCGATGCTGAATGGATGACGGTCGAAGAAGCCGTCGACCGGATGGAGCTCGTCGGACACGACTTCTTCCTGTTCGTGGATGTTCGCACCGATCACCCCAGCGTCGTCTACCGCCGCAAGGGCTGGGACTACGGCGTGATCGCCCTCGAGACCCAGGCTCCGCCGACACAGGCGCTCGCGTCCTAGGAGGCAAGACCGAAGCGGATGCCGCTCCCTGAGTTCGTCGAAGGGTCGGCATCCGCTTCTCTGTATACGTCAGTCGAAGATACCGTCGAGGATGCTGCCGATGACGAGGCCGCCCATGATGCCGCCCATGACATCGCCGCCTCCGCCGCGGCGTCCGCCTCCCCAGCCGCCGCCCCAACCGTCGTCGCCCCAGCCCTGCTGCTGAGGGCGCGCGGAGTCGATGTCGTGCTGCGCGAGCTGCAGCGCCTCGGCGGCGAGCTGTGCCACGCGGCGAGAGGCGACGAGCGCCTGCTCGCGAGTGTCTTCGGGCTGGATGAGCTCGGGGATGTCGACGCGCAGCCGCTCGGCTTCGGCGAGGCGCGTGCGGGCATCGGCGCCGATCCAGCCGCGGTGGCCCGAGATGAGGCCACGCGCGACGCCGAGCTGGCGGTCGGCGTCGTCGAGAGAGTGCTGCACCTGGGTGACGCTCGGAAGGGGATTCTCTTGGCGGTAGTGCGCCTTGGCGATCGCGTCGTCGAGGGCGGTGTTGGCGCTTCGCAGCTGGGTCAGCTCAGCGAACGGGTCGTTGCGTGAGCCAGCCGGGGCGAGGGATTCGAGCGCCTGCTCAAGTGCGGTGATCGCCTCGGCCACCTCGGGAACTTTCGGAGCGCTGCGTGCGGCGATGATGTCTCCGCGGGAATCGGCCACGACCTCGGCAAGTGTCGACTCGGCGCGCAGCGCTTCGATCTCGAAGTCCTCGACCGCGTCGAGGATCACACTCGTGCGGCGAATGGCCTCGGTCGCGGTTTCGAGCGCGAGGTTGGCTTCTTCGTTCTGCTTCGCGGCGCGGCGGCGCTCGGCGACGTCGGCCCCGTGCGTGGCGAAGGCGATGAGCTGTTCGGCCTCTTCGGCGCTGTTGCTGATCTGGTGCACGGCGGAGTCGGCATAGCGGGTGGCGAGGCGCTCGATGATGCTGCGGGCCTGGGGGAGTCGTGCGGTCAGCGCCTCGGCATCCGAGCGCACCTTCGCGCGAACCTGGGGCGCGTTTCGCACCGTGGCGACGGCCTCGGCGAGTGCCGCGGTCTTCTCATCGAGCAGGTCTTCTGCCCAGTCGCACAGCTGCTTGATGCGCGCGTTGCGGGTGCGCAGCTCTTCATCCGTGTCAGGGATCTCATCGTGGTTGAGCTGGTGCAGATGAAATGCCTCGCGCAGGTGCGTGCGCACGGCTTCGAGCGCGGCCTTCAGATCTTTCGTGAGCGATGTTCCGAGCTCGGCCTCGGCGAACACGAGCTCATCGGCGGCCGTGCGAATGCGCTCGTCTGCCGCGACGAGCGCCCTCTCCGCCTCGCGTGCCAGTGTGGCGTCCTGTGCTGCTTGTGCTTCTTGTTCGCGCTTGCGTCTACCCCAGAAACCGGCCATGGAATGATCCTACTTACTCTGGCAAGCCGCGGGCTGTGAGCGTCACGCGATCACCGTGCGCCGGGTGAGATCGGCGGCACGCGGAGGGATCAGCCAGGATGCCACGGCGATCAGCAACGGCAGTGCGACAGCCAGCCCGGCCAGGGCGATCCACGGAGTGTCGGCGATGAGGAGCCTACCCTGGGATTGGATCGCGAACCCGATGGCGGGGAGCACGCCGGCGACGGTGCCGGTGACCGTACCGAACCCGGCGATGAGCAGGCCCTGCCAGAACTCGATGCGCCGGCGCAGTTGCGGAGTCGTGCCGATCGCGGTGAGCGTCGCGTCGTCGGGGCGCCGCTCGAAGCGTGCGAGGCCCAGCGCGACGGAGGAGGCCGCGAGCACGAGTACGCCGACACCCGCGAGGATCGGGATCATCCAGAAGGCGTCCTCGTCCGGGCCGTGCTCGAGGTACGGAGAGAGAACCGTATCGGCCGTGCTGAGCAGCTCGGCGTGCGATCGGATGCGGTCCAGCTGCTCATCCGTGAGGGGATCAGCGAAGGTCGCGACGACCTTCACCGGCTCGGTGACCATGCCGAGCTCGTCGGCGGTCTCGGGGGAGACGGCTATCGCGTTCGGCTGGTGCGGCAGATCGACCGTGAGAGCATCGAGCTGGACCTCACGCTGCGGGTCGGCGATCGGCGGCGCGCCAGGAGGGCGCGCCCAGATGGCGCTGGGCACCCGGTCTTCGTAGGCATCGCGCACGGTCCAGGTGCCGACGTCGAGCGTGCCGTCGCTCACCCACTGTGCATCGGTGACCAGCGCAGCTCCGTCTCGGTAGGCGCTCAGCTGCGCATCGCTGAGCTCGGCGCCGATGGCCGCGGAGAGGCCGTCCGCGTCGATCACCGATATCGTGCGGTCCTGCCCGCTGCTGAAGGACATGCCGGTGCCAGGATCCAGGAGCTGATCCTCGGGCATCACGGGGATGACGGTGAGCAGATCCTCCGGAACATCGGAGACGGATGCGAAGTTCCAATGCTCGGACTGCCGGTGAATCGCGACGACGCTGTCTGCACCGGCATCCGTCACGATCTCGGTCGCCGATTCGGCCGCGAGGGCGGCTTCATCGGCGGTCAGCGGCTCGACCATTCCTTCGCCACCCGGATAGAACTCCACGCTGAGCGCACCGACTGGGGCCTGGTAGTACCAGTGCCGGGCGGTGCTGGCGTTCTGCATCGAAGCCTGTGACAGCGCGAACACCGCGATGAACACGGTCGCTCCGATCGCGGCGAAGGCGGGGACCGTGCGCGAGGCATTGGCCGCGGCATCCCTCGTCGCGATGCGCGCCGCCAGGCTCACTCGTGACAGCACGCGCGAGGTGAGCCAGAGCAGCCAGCGCCCGGAGAGCAGGATTCCCACCTGCACGAGGATCGGCCCGATCACGATGCCGAACGGCGGGATCGCACGCAGGGGAGAGTCCCAGGCGATGTCCTCCTGCGAGACCGACTGGAGGGCGGCTGTGCCGACCGCGCTGGCGATCGTGAGTGCGACGCCGATGACGAGGATGATCGATCCCCACACGGGCCTGGATGCGCGCGGCACCTGGGGACGACGTGCTCCGCGCAGCGCGCTCAGCGTGTCGGTGCGCGAGACCGAGCGGGCAGGAACGGCCGCGGCGGCGGTTCCCACCAGCACGGAGAAGATCGCGATGGCGGCAAGGGCGAGCCACGGCACATGAAAGCCCCAGTACCGCGTGCCGGAGCCGTCATCGGTGAGGGCGATGATCCCTGCGCCCACGCCCACACCCAGCGCGAGACCGGCGACTCCGCCGATGAGACCCAGTGCCGTGCCCTGCAGCACGATCGTGCGGCGCAGATCAGCTGGAGCCGCCCCCACGCTCGCCGCGACCGCGAGGGAACGCTGCTGCCGCCGGGCCGCGACCGAGAACGCGGCGCCAGCGAGCATGATCACCACGTACGCGGCGAAGGCGGCCGCGGCCGCGAGGATTCCGAACAGCGACCACATCACACCGCTCGACTGGTCGTACGCGTTTCCCCACGGGTCCGCGGTCTCGGTCGCGGGGGGGTCGAGCACGACCTCGCGTGAATACGCGATGATGCCCTGCTCGTTGAGCGCCTGCACATCAGCCCAGCTCAATGAGCGCTCCGGCAGGAACCACTTCGTGCTGCCGCTGACCGGAGCATCCGCCGGGAGGAACAGCACGGCCTGGTCGGCGGGGGTGTAGGCCGCCGTCATGGTTCCGACGACCGTGTACGTGTCGTCGGTGTCGGGCAGGGCGATCTCGCCGCCGATAGAGGTGCCGATGCGCTTCAGGGCCGCAGGCGTGACCAGCGCCTCACTCGCTGTCTGCGCGGCTCGCCCGTCGACCAGATCGAAACGCCCGGCGAAGCGCTCATGCCATACCTCGCCGGCCCATGCCGAGACGGAGGCGACGCCGTCGTCGGTCGCCGTGCGAACCTGCCCCTCCACAACCGGGATCGTCTCGGCACCCGCGGGCAGGGCGCCGGCGGGGTCATCCAACGGCGCGCCCTCGGGGGCGATCATCTCACCGTTGCTCTGCAGCTCGTAACCGTTCCACGACGGCTGAGTGGGGGCCTGCCAGAACCCCGAGTCCGGGGCGCCCACCGGCTGCACCCAGGCCTGCATCTGCCCGAGCTCGGCGTGCACCTCTTCTTCTGGCGTGGCGACGGTGCTCCACATCACGACGGCGAAAGCGGTCATCGCCGCGATCGGCAGCGCGATCAGGGTGACGATCATGACACTCGACGAGATGGTGCGCCGCACCTGTCTGCGAGCGAGTCGTCCGGCGATCCTCCAGCGCGAGCCCGCGCTCACGGTGTGACGCCCGACAGCAGCGCATCGGCATCCGATCGGCGGGACTCGTCCACGATGCGCCCGTCGCGGAGGAACACCACGCGATCGGCGAACGCCGCATGCCGCGCCTCGTGTGTGACGAGGATGCCGGCGGCTCCGGCATCCACGCGCGCTCGCAGCATCTTCAGCACCATCTCGCCGGTGACCGAATCCAGGGCCCCCGTCGGCTCGTCGGCGAGGATCAGCCGTCTGCCGCCCACCACAGCGCGGGCGATCGCGACACGCTGCTGCTGTCCGCCGGAGAGATCGTCGGGGTAGGCATCGTGCTTGTCGGACAGGCCCACAGAGGCGAGAGCATCCTTGCCCGCCCGGCGGGCGACGCGGCCGCGAAAGCCGTCGAGTTCCAGCGGGAGGGTGACGTTCTCCATCGCGGTGAGGGTCGGGATGAGGTTGAAGTCCTGGAAGACGAAGCCCAGAGAGCGCCGACGGAGCTTCGCCAGCTGTGCGCGGCTCTGCTCGCTCAGATACGCGCCCTCCACGATCACCTCTCCGGTGGTCGGCATCGCCAGACCGCCCGCGATCGACAGCAGCGTCGACTTGCCCGAACCCGAAGCGCCCATGATGGCGACCAGCTCGCCCTGGCGGACCTCAAGGTCGACGCCGGAGAGTGCCGATACCGCCGTGGCACCCTGGCCATACTGTTGCGTGACGCCGATGAGCTGCAGAACCGTCTCGGTCATCGTGCGGCCGCCTCGCTCTGGGGCGCCTGCGCCGGGCGGCCGCGTTTGGGGCGTTCGGTGGTGAGCTCGAGTCCCATGGCATGGTGCGGATGCAACGCGAGGCGCTGCTCGGTGTGATCGAGCCAGCGCACTTCGGCTTCGGCGGCGAAGATCATCGAATCGACCACGAGCGACCAGGCGAGTTCAGCCGAGCCCTCGGGATCGCCGCCGGCGTACTTCGCTCGCTGCAGCTCCTGCAGATGCGACAGCGACGCGCGCCGCTGAGCCTGGATGACAGCGGCGACATCGACGCCCGGCAGTGTCGCGGCGACCGCGAGCTTGATGGCGAGTTCGTCGCGCGTCGCCTGGGTGCGCACGACGGGGGAGGACAGCCATGCGGCGACCTCGGCGGATCCGGCATCCGTGATCTGCCAGTAGACGTGACCGTGCTCGTCGGCTTCACCGCGCTCGGCGAGGCCATCGCGCTCCAGCCGCTCGAGGGTGTTGTAGATCTGGCCCACGTTGAGCGGCCACGTCGACCCGGTGCGCCGGTCGAATTCGTGGCGCAGCTGATAGCCGTAGCACGGGCCCTGATCGAGGATGGCGAGCAGACTCTGTCGAACCGACATGTGACCTCCTGAAGTCGTTTCCGAGTATATACATACCCGGAAACGTGGTGGGGGCGGGAAATGCATCCACTTATGCAGACGACGCAAAGGTCACTGCCCGGTAACATGGCAAGGTATGCCCGGCACCGAAGCCCGATCTGGGTGGCTGGGAACTGACCCACAACAGGGAGATGACTTACGTGGCGAATCCTCTTGAGAAGCTGCTGCGCGCGGGTGAAGGTCGTATTCTTCGCCGCCTGACCCAGGTCGCGAAGGCCGTGAACGCGCTCGAGGAGGACTTCGAGAAGCTCACCGACGACGAGCTCGCGAACGAGACCACCGAGCTGCGCGCGCGTTTCGACAAGGGGGAGACGCTCGACAAGCTCATGCCCGAGGCATTCGCCGCCGTCCGCGAGGCTGCCAAGCGCACCCTGGGCATGCGTGCCTACGATGTGCTGCTCATGGGTGGGGCCGACCTCCACCTCGGAAACATCGCGGAGATGAAGACCGGTGAGGGCAAGACGCTGGTCGCGACCTTCCCCGCCTACCTCAATGCCATCGCCGGCAAGGGCGTTCACATCCTCACCGTCCACGACTTCCTCGCCTCGTACCAGGCCGAGCTCATGGGCCGCGTGTTCCGCGCGCTCGGCATGACGACCGGCATCATCGTATCCGGCCAGACTCCCGCCGTCAGGCGCGAGCAGTACGCCGCCGACATCACCTACGGCACGAACAACGAGTTCGGATTCGACTACCTGCGCGACAACATGGCGTGGAGCAAGAACGACCTCGTTCAGCGCGA
>NZ_JAJUFV010000044.1 GCF_029263575.1 Microbacterium sp.
CACCGTGTGATGTCTCGCGACATGTGTCTCATATGTCGCGAGACATCTGTCATTTCTGGGGCCATCGGCCGGGTGGTTGGAGTTGATTTCTCCAGTAGCCGCGGGTGGGGGCGATGGTGTGTTCGCTGAGGATCTCGCCGGTGTCCAGGTGTGTCACGGTGACGCTGGTTTCGTCGGTGATAGCGAGGACGCGTTTGCCGGTGTGGCGGCGGCCGATTCCGAGGTGGTGCATGCGGCCGGCTCGGCGGATGCTGACGTGGCCGTCGGTGTCGACGCGGTCGTAGCGGAGTCGGTAACGGTCGGGGAGTCGTCCTTTGGCGGGGAGTGTTTTCGGTGTCGCGTGGTAGGTCTGTGACGGGGTAGCGCGGTCGAGGGCGCGATGCGGGCGGTGCTCGTTGTATTCCGTGCGGAGCCGGTCGAGTTGGGCTTGCAGCTCGAGGATCGTTGTCGCTGTCGGTTGCTGGGAGAGCCAGCGTTTCTGGGTCTGGTGGAAGCGCTCGATCTTGCCTTGAGTTTGCGGGTGGTTCGGTTTGCCGTTCTTCTGCTTCACGCCCAGCACGGGCAGGAGATGTTCGAACGCGTTGCGGCCGCCGCCGAATCGGGCGGTGTAGACGCGGCCGTTATCGGTCAGGGTCGAGGCGGGGACACCGTAGTGCTCGGTCGCGGTCAGGAACGTGGTGACCACATCATCGCCGGTGACCGGGGTGTGGGCGGTGCAAGAGAGCAGGAATCGGGCGTGGTCATCGAGCCAGTTCAGGATCTCCACGTCCTGTCCATCCGCGAGCCGCCAGTGAGTGAAGTCCGATTGCCAGGTCTCGTTGGGTTGGGCTGCTTCGAAGCGGATGTAGGAGGAGCGGGGACGTTTGCGGGGCTCAGGTGCAACCAGTCCGGCGCGGATCAGGATGCGGTGGATCGTGGCGTGCGACGGGGCCGTCAGTTGTTCGCGCTCGAGGTGCCATCCGATTGTAACCGCCCCGGCATCGAGGCCTCGGCCGGTCAGCTCGCTGCGGAGCGCGACGATGCGGTCAACGATCTCAGGTGGCGTCGATCGCGGGTTGGTCTTGGGGCGTCGAGACTGGGGATCGACGGCCTCGATTCCGCTCTCACGGTAGCGCGCGAGGAGACGTTGTAGATGCCTCCGCGAGAGTCCAAACTGCTCAGCCGCTTCGGTGACGGTGAGCTGTTTCGCGACGATCTTCAAGACTACGACCCGGTGTTTCGACATGCATCGAACTGTGACGCATGTCGCGAGACATCAGCGACGTATCACCTGTGACGTATGTCGTGAACCCAGACACCTCCAGGGGCACCGTCTGTTTGGCATCGTGTGCCAGGCCGCGGCCGCTCGCATATGGTTACAGTGTCGCCTACGAGTCGCTCTCCGCCTCGGGCTCGACCTGCGGTCGGCCGATGATGCCGATTCCCACGGCCTCGTGGCTTGGTTCCGGCTCACTGCGGTCGGGGGCCTTCGGCGCCTCGCTCGGATCTTTTTCGGTGCTCGGCTCCTGCAGGTCCTCCGTCTCCGGCATCTCGTCGGATTCAGGAGGAGACGGCTCTCCGGGCTTCTCGCCGGTGGTCTGATCGGGATCGTTCATGATCTCTCCTCATCGTCAGCGGTCATGGATTCAGAACGACTTTGATGCAGCCATCTTCCTTGCGTTGAAAGGTGGAGTACAACTGCGGAGCGTCGTCAAGCAGCGCGTGGTGAGTGGCGAGACCCGACACCGCGAGCGGGTCAGCCGGATCCTCCACGAGCGGCGGCAGGTGAGATCGCGCAACTCGTCCATGACGGTGTCGGTCAGATCGTCGGTGAGAATTCCATGGCTCTCAGCCATTGCGCGCCGCTCCGGCACGGGATCGACCGCGAGCTCGCGGAACTCGTGATGCGCGCCGATCCGTAAGACGAACTGACCGACAGGGCCCAGTCCCAGCACGGCGAGCGTGCCGCCCTCGGGGACGTCGGCGTACTCGACTCCCTGCCATGCGGTGGGCAGGATGTCACTGAGGTACAGATAGCGGTCGTTCGCAAGCTCTTCGGCTACGCGGACGTGGTTGTAGTCCGCGAGCGGCACGCGCAGATACTCGGCCTGTCCGCCCGGCACCTGGCCATACAGCTTCGTGTAACCGAAGAGTGCGGCTCCGCTGCCATATTCGCGCACCTGAGTCGTCTCGCACTGCGATTGCAGTCCCTTGCGGCACATGAAGCAGTGCCCGCACGAGATGTTGAACGGAATCACGACGCGATCTCCGACGGCGAGCTGCGCCACATCTGAACCGACTTCCACGTTCCGCTTACCCTGCCACGTCAGTGATTTCATCGTGCGACTCCGTCCCGTTGACTTTCACCTTCGCGCACGTGCCGCGGGTATCGAAGCGGGTTGACAAAGTCGACGGCGTCAACCAGCATCTGGGGCTTACGGCCTGGGCCGACCTGGCCCGACCCCGGGCTCATCGTTCATCGCGGATGAGTCCGGTATCTCCGCTTCGTCGTCGGGGTCGACGCTCACGGCATCCACCGCACCGGAATCGGCGCCGGCGCGTCCGGCCGGCACCGGCTGCGTCTCCTCCGTGGCTGCGCCCTCTGCATCGGCATCGTCATGAGGTGGGTTCTCGTCGCCGGAGGGTCGCATTCCCTGAGGGTTCGACATTGCGCATCCTTTCGTCGATTTCTCCGGAGGTTAGACGAAAGTGATGCGATAACCGACCCGCTTGACCGGGGTGAAGGACCGAGATATAACACGCGTAGAAACCCGATCCCCAGGGTTGACAGCACAATGACGCTGGCAGAGGCTGGATTCGCCGATCAGGCAATTCCCGAAGCTGAGGACTCGACAGACTAGGGTGCTGATCTGCTTGCCGAGCGCCTGCCGATGAAGAGCCAGGACGCAGACCCCACCAGAGGAAGGAAGATCACCACCAACGTCCAGATCAGCGCCTGCCACGAGGTGAGCTGTTTCGCCGTTCGAGCGATGGAGACCAGCGCGACGATCATCAGCACGAGGGCGGCGAGAGCGATCCCAGCCCAGGTGATGTCGTACCAGGTCGGCACGAGTGGGTTCGGCGATGGCATGGCCTGATCCTACCGGTGCACCTTCTACGATGAACACGTGCAACCGATCGATGTTCTCGCCGCGGTCGGCGAGGTGCTCTCCTGGATCGGTCTCGGCATCGGTCTGCCGCTGCTGGTGCTGGGCGCGATGGTGGCGCTTGCCGAGGGGCGTTGGGAGTCGACCGACGTCGCCGTGATCGAGCGCGACGACGTGCGCACAGCCCGCTGGTTCGCCGGCGGAGATTTTCACGAGAGACCCCTCACCTCACGCTAACGGGCTGATGACGGCTGGCATCACGGCTTCGTGAGCGTGCGGATGCCCGATCACCTGCGCATGCGACCGCCGATGGCGCGGCGGCTGCTCGTGACGCTCGGCGCGGTCTTCACCTCCGTGGGACTCATCGGCTTCATTCTTTCGATGCTCCCGGCCTTCGTCTGAGTCTGCGTCCAGGTGAGCTCGGGGCTCGGTCACTTCTCGCCGCGCCGCAGCTTCGAAGGCCACCAGACCGCCCGACCGATGTCGTAGGACAGCGCGGGCACCAGCAGCGAACGCACCACGAAAGTATCGAGCAGCACGCCGAAGGCGACGATGAACGCCAACTGCACGAGGAACAGGATCGGTATCACCGACAGTGCAGCGAACGTCGCCGCCAGCACGAGCCCTGCCGAGGTGATCACGCCGCCGGTCACCGACAGGCCGCGCAGCACGCCCTCACGCGTGCCGTGCCTCAACGACTCCTCGCGCACCCTCGTCATCAGGAAGATGTTGTAATCGATGCCCAACGCCACGAGGAACACGAAGCCGTACAACGGCACGGCAGGATCTGCGCCGGGGAAGTCGAAGATGCCGTTGAAGACCAGCGCGGATACTCCCATAGCGGCGCCGAACGACAGCACCGTGGTCAGGATCAGCAGTATCGGCGCGAGGATCGAGCGCAACAGCAGCATGAGGATGATCAGAATCACGACGAGGATGATCGGAATGATCAGATTGCGGTCGTGGATCGATGCATCGTTCGTGTCCACAGCAGTCGCCGTCACGCCGCCGACCAGGGCATCCAGCGGCTCCACCTCGACGCGTAGTTCACGCACCGTCTCGGCCGCGGCATCCGAGTCCGCAGCATCCGTCAACGTGCCTTGCAGTATCACCTCGCCGTCGACAACCGTCGGCTCAGGCGCCGGCGTTCCCGGAGGACCGACAGCAGAGATGCCGTCTTCATCGATGGTGGCCGTGCCACTGGGTGAATCAGACGCATTCACGGCGACCGAGTCGATGCCGGCGTGGTCGAGAAGGATATCGGCGGCATCCTGCATCGCGTCCTCAGCGACGACAACATAGACAGGGCTGCCTGAGCCGCCAGGGAAGTGCTCACCGAGCGCGACCTGGCCATCGCGCGCTGGTGAGGCACCCAGGACGAGGTCGGATTGTGGAACGCCGGATGCGTCGAGCTGTGTGAAACCGGCGGCTCCTGCCACCAGCACGAGCGTCGTGACGATCCAGATCAGGCGCGGACGACTCTTGACAGCGCGAGCCAGGCGCGCCCACAGCCCCTTCGCGGCTACGCCGTTCCCGGCGATGACGACGTCGGGCTCGAAGGCGGGGCGTTTCGGCCAGAACACGGCACGGCCGAACGTGAACAGCAGGGCAGGCAGCAGTGTGAGCGCCGAGAGCATAGCGAAAACGATGCCGATCGAGGCGACAGGCCCGAGTGTGCTGTTTGATTTCAGGTCACTCAGCAGCAGGCACAGAAGCCCCGCGATGACCGTGCCACCGGAGGCGGCGATCGGCTCGACGGATGCCTTCCAGGCGGCCACGGTGGCAGCGCCCTTGTCTTTCGTGCTGCGCAATTCTTCGCGGAAGCGCGCGACGAACAGCAATGCATAATCGGTGGCTGCACCGATAACGAGAATGAAGAGGATGCCCTGCGTCTGCCCGCTGAGCAGCAGCACCTCCCACTTGGCCAGCCACCACACCGTCAGAAGCGCCACGCACAGCGCGAACAGACTGGTCGACAGCACCACCAGCGGCAGCAGCAGCGACCGGTAGACGATGATGAGGATGATCAGCACGGCCAGCAGGGCAACGCCCAACAGCAGTCCGTCGATTCCTGCGAAACCGGCGACCAGGTCGGCTGAGAAGCCCGCGGGCCCCGTCACATACACGGCGACATCGTCCGGAACATCCGCCTGTAGCTGCTCCTGCAACGCCGATACGGTATCTGCCAGCTCGGCGTCACTCGAGATCGGCACGAACGCCTGAACCGCGCGGCCGTCTTCGGACGGGATGGCGGGGGAGACGTCGTCGGAGACACCCTTGATCTCCGTTGACGACGCGATCGCGTCATCGGCCGCGGCGAGCTGATCATCGGTGAGCTCACGGTCTGCGGTGAAGACGACGATCGCGGGAATCGCATCGGAATCGTTGAACTCGCCGAGCAGGTTCTGCACCTGTGTCGCATCGGCGGAGGAGGGGAGGTAGCTGGTCTGGTCGTTCGAGGAGACCTCACTGACCTTGCCGAAGAGCGGACCGCCGAGCCCGGCTCCCAGCAGCCAGACGAGGATCAGCGCGGCGGGTATGAGGATACGCACCCAACTGCGCCGACGTACGCGTACGCGGGGTGTCTCGGCTGGTTTGGTCGCCATCTCATCCTCGATGTCGCTAGCTTGGCTAGAAGAAAGCCTAGCACGTAACAAAACAGCGATAATATCAACGTCATGAGTTCTGCCTCTGCTGAATCCGAGTCGAGCCCGTTCGGCGCAGCTCGCGGCATCTATGACGTCGACATCAGCGACCCGCGCGGCGAGCTCGTCGACCGCTCCGGCTTGAGTCGTGACGACATCCGCCAGATCAGCGGCGTCATGCAGGCGCTCGGCGGTCTGCGAGATGCCGAGCAGAGGCTCTCCGAGGCATCACTGCGCTATATGAAGCTCAACACCACCGACATGCGCGCACTGCATTTTCTGATCGCATGCGAGAACAGCGGCATCATCGCGACCCCTGGTGCCATGTCAGCACACCTTGGTATTTCGACGGCATCCACGACAAAACTCCTCGACCGACTCGAGCGCGCGGCGCACATCACGCGCTCGCCGCATCCTTCCGACCGCCGAGCCTTGGCGATCGCGATCACGCCGGAGACGCGTCGATCCGCGATCGAGACGGTGGGGCGTCAGCATGCGCGACGGTTCACCGCGGCCGCGAAGCTGACGCCCGAGGAACGCGAAGTCGTACGGCGTTTTCTCACAGACATGACAACAGAGATCGCCATCGACAATGCATCGTGGGCGATCTCTGCTGACGATGACTGATCGCGATCAGTGCGCGGCGCGATAGGCCTCGACAATGGTCGCCGGAATACGCCCGCGCTCGGAGATCGGGTGGCCGTTGGCCTGAGCCCACGCGCGAATCGTGGCGATTTCTGGCGACCGGCTGGCGCGCTTACGAGATGACGAGCCGCGCGAGCTGCTGCCCGCATTCGACGCACGGCGCCCGGCAGAGATATACGGCTCGAGCGCTTCGCGCAGGGCATCCGCATTCTCCGTTTTCAGATCAATCTCATAAGCGTTGCCATTCAGCGAGAAATGGACGCTTTCGCCTTCACCGACTTCAAGGACGGTTCCGTCAATATCGTCAACGAGCTGATGCACAATTCTTCTGGCCATTGCACTAGCTTACGCATGGCGCAATGGCCAGACAATGACAGCGGTCTACGCGACCGCGATGATCGCGCGTTGAATCAGGGCAGAAGGCCAGCGCGGCGGGCTCGTGCGACCGCGGCGTGGCGCGTCGAGGCATCCAGTTTCGACATAGCGGTGCCCAGATAGGCCTTGACAGTTCCCTCACGCAATCCGAGATGCGAGGCGATCTCGGCGTTTGTGGAGCCCAGTGCGGCGCAGGCCAGTACATCGGTCTCGCGCGGCGAGAGATGAACCGCTGGCATCGGGGCGGTAGTGGTCGGCGGTTCGTCTTCGGAGACGCTCAGCAGACGCTTCTCGAGACGTGCGAGGCGCTCTCGCAACGCGACGTCGCGCACCGCCGCCGAGATGCTGCGCAGTTCGGCGAAGCTCTCACGCAGCTCTTCTCGGCGCGAGGATGTGAAAGCCACCGGTTGTTGTGCGGCTGTGCGCACCCGTCGAGTGACCTCATCACGGATCCGCAACTCGGTCGCCACCGACTCGGCCACTGTCATCGCGGGCGCCGTCGTCAGGCCGCCCACCGGCGGCTCCTGCCAGGCGCCGGCGTAGAGCACGCCACGGGAGCGTCCTTCGACGACGATCGGAAAGGCCAGCAGCGTGCGCAGACCCTCACCCAGCACGAAGCCGTCATAATCGTGAGTGATCTGCTGCGAAGCGCCATAGTCGCTGGTCATCCGCGGACGCATCTCCGTCATCGCTCGACCGCCCAGGCCACGCTCAGGGCGCACACGCAGACCGTCGAGGCTACGCGTGCGATTTCCGACGATGCTCGTGACCGAGACCACACCGTCTTCGATCAGGCCGCCGAAGGCAACCGGAAAACGCGTGCGGCGAGCCAACTCACGTACCGCCTGATCGACGAGATCAGGCTCCAACGTCGTGGTGCTCATGGATTACCTACTTTCGGGGGTGACGTCAGTGTTCCCCGTTTCGTAGCGTCGACCTTACCACTCGCAGGGTACCCCCGTGCGAGCTCCTCAACATGTGGCAAGGAGGCCTCATGACTGACCGAGTCGACGCCGAATCGGCGGGCGTAATTGATTACGTCGCCGTCGAAGAATCATCGCGGTTTCGAAGTCTGAAAAAGACGCAACGCTCGTTCATCTTTCCGTTGGCTGCGCTGTTTCTGATCTGGTATTTCGTCTACGTCCTGCTCGCGGCGTTCGCGCCCGAGTTCATGGGCCAACGCGTCTGGGGTGATATCACCATCGGACTGCTGTTCGGATTAGGGCAGTTCGTCTCGACCTTCGTTATCACGATGGTCTATGTGTCATTCGCGAATCGCAAGCTCGACCCGAAAGCACGCGAGATACGTGAAGAACTCGAGAATGCTGAGGCCCAGGTATGAACATCTTCCCGTTGGAGACGGCGCCAGCGGCGGAGAACAACCCTGTCCTCAATATCGCGATCTTCGCAGCATTCGTCGCGGTGACGCTGTTTATTGTCATCCGGGCAAGTCGAAACAACAAGACCGCCGCTGATTACTACGCGGCGGGCCGCTCGTTCACCGGTCCGCAGAACGGATTCGCCATCGCAGGCGACTACCTCTCGGCCGCCTCGTTCCTCGGAATCTGTGGCGCGATCGCGGTGAACGGCTATGACGGGTTCCTGTATTCGATCGGATTCCTTGTCGCTTGGCTGGTCGCCCTGCTGCTCGTGGCGGAGATGATGCGCAACACAGGTAAATTCACGATGGCCGATGTGCTGTCGTTCCGGCTCAAGCAGCGCCCGGTGCGCCTGGCTGCGGCCATCACGACCCTCGCGGTCTGCTTCTTCTACCTGCTCGCGCAGATGTCTGGCGCCGGCGGCCTCGTGTCTCTTCTGCTGGGGATCGACGGACGCATCGGCCAGTCGATCGTGATCGGTGTCGTCGGCATTCTCATGATCATTTACGTACTGATCGGCGGGATGAAGGGCACCACATGGGTCCAGATCGTCAAGGCATTCCTCCTCATCGGCGGGGCGATCGCGATGACCATCTGGGTCCTCGTGATGCACGGCTTCAACTTCAACACGCTGCTGGAGGCCGCCGTCGTCAACTCGCCCAGTGGCGACGCGATTCTCGCGCCTGGATTGAAGTATGGCGCGAACCCGCTGGACTTCATCTCGCTCGGTCTCGCGCTCGTGCTGGGAACCGCAGGTCTTCCGCACGTTCTGATGCGCTTCTACACGGTGCCCACCGCGAAAGAAGCTCGTCGCTCTGTCGTCTGGGCGATCTGGCTGATCGGCGGGTTCTACCTGCTCACCCTCGTGCTCGGCTACGGCGCCGGAGCGCTGGTCGGGCCTGAAGTCATCGCGAACGCTCCCGGTGGCGTCAACTCTGCCGCACCGCTGCTGGCCGCCGAATTGGGCGGCCCGCTGTTGCTGGGCTTCATCTCGGCTGTGGCCTTCGCCACGATTCTGGCTGTCGTCGCCGGGCTGACCATCACCGCGGCGGCGTCCTTCGCGCACGACATCTACGCGAACGTCATCCAGAAGCGGAAGCAGAACGCCGGCGGCAGTCCGGTTCAGGCCGACCCGAATGGTGAGGTCAAGGTGGCCCGGCGCACGGTCGTCGTCATCGGCATTCTGGCGATCGTCGGCGGCATCGGCGCGCAGGGGCAGAACATCGCCTTCCTCGTGGCGCTGGCTTTCGCTGTCGCGGCGTCGGCGAACCTGCCGACGATTCTGTACTCGCTGTTCTGGCGTCGTTTCAACACCCGCGGTGCCGTATGGAGCATGTACGGCGGTCTCGGTTCGGCGATCGTGCTCATCGTGCTCTCGCCGGTGTTCTCGGGATCGGAGACGGCAATGATTCCGACGATCGACATCGCGATCTGGCCGCTCAGCAATCCGGGAATCGTCTCGATTCCGTTGGGCTTCCTGCTCGGATGGCTCGGCACCATCACCAGTCGGCGGGTCGAATCGCGTGAGCTGGCAGCCGAGATGGACGTGCGCTCGCTCACCGGCTTCGGAGCGGAGAAGGCGGTGGAGCACTAAGGACGCGAACAACTGATGCCCGAACCCCCGGCGGCCTACACGTCGGGGGTTCGGTGCGCCTGCCGCTCGAGGTCGAGCAGATAGCGCTTGCGTTCTGGATGCGCACCGTACTGGCCGGGGCTGCCGTCCGAGCGGACGACTCGGTGCACCGGAACGATGATCGAGAACGGTGTGAGGCGGCAGGCGGTGCCGACGGCGCGGGCCGCGCCGGGGCTGCCAGCGAGCACGGCAACCTCGCCATAGCTCATGGTCTGGCCCCATTCGATTGTCGCGATGGTTTGGAGCGCCTCGCGGTGGAACCCCTCGATGAGGCGCCAGTCGAGTCGGAGTTGTTCGTCGAAGCGAATGGGAGTGCCGTCGAAGTAGCTATCGAGCAGGTGAGCGAGTTCGTCGGCAGCGCCCGGGTCGGGAACGGGCACCTCGCGCAGCCGGGCCGAGGTGTCTTCGAGCAGCCACGGAACGGTGACATCGGCGGCCTCGGACAGGTCGAATCGAACGATGCCGTCGTCGGAGAACACCACGAGTGCGTCACCGAACGGCGTGGGGGCGAAGTCGTAGCGGTATGTCATGCACCCATCCTGACGTGCAGGTCGGACGTGCATAGGCACGGTGCCACGGGTGGGGGAGAAATGGCCCAGACCTCGAATCTGTGCAGGAAAAGACGCCTAATCTGGTGAAACTCGCCCAGGATACAGGGAGTGCGGCCCACCGGAGCCTAGTGTGTGATGTGTGTGGCGACGTGACGGGAAAGCCGTGGAAGCCGCGGCAGCGGAAGCCGCGATGACGCTCGGCGACCAGCAAGACGACGCGACCGCCCTCGCGGTCGCGCACATCGCCGACGCCGAGCGCACCCGGTTGCGTGCTGAGGCCGCTGACCTCGGCGGCGCATCGCCACTGATCTCGTACCGCGACACCGTCGAAGGCGCCATCGACATCTCCAAGGCGCATCCCGGAAGCCTGCCACAGTTCATCACAGGAAAATCGACGCTGCTGTCGAACCTGTTCCGCGACGAAGTCGGACTGCGAACTGCGCGGATGGCCGCCGAGCGCATCACGGCGAAGAACACCGAGCTGCGCACAGTGCGCGGCGTCGACGCTGTGCACCTCGCCGTGGGCATCGCCAACTGGCGCATCGGCGGTGTCGATTTCGCTGCGCCCGTGCTTCTTCGCCCCTTGGCCATTCGCCGTCATCACACCGATTACGAGCTGAAGCTGCAGGGGGCATTCATCGTCAACCCCGAACTCGTGCGCATTGCGCGCGAGCATTTCGGGATCACGATTGATGCCGAAAACCTCGCCGCTCTCGCCTATGACAGCGGCATCTTCAAGCCGCAGCCAGTGATCGACAGTCTCCGCGCCGCGACGCAGTCGATTGACACGTTCGCGGTGCTGCCGCGGCTGGTGGTGTCGACCTTCGCCGATGTCGGCGGATCGATGGCCCGCGACAGTCGATCGCTTGATCACACGCTGCTCAATGCGCTCGCCGGCCATGAGGCCGATCGTGAGCAGATCACTGCGACGCGGGCGCAGCCGCAGATCACGAGCCCGGACGAGCGCGCACCGGCATCCGACACTCTCCTTCTCGATGCGGATGCTGAGCAGGAATCCGTTCTCAGTCGTGTCGTCGCCGGCCACTCGCTCGCGGTCTCCACTCTTCCCGGCACCGGCGGTACGCAGACCGTCATCAACGCGCTGGGAGAGCTGGTGCGCGCCGGAAAGCGCGTGCTGATCGTCTCTGCCCGTCGGTCGACCCTCGAGGGGGTGCGCCACCGCCTCTCGGGCATCGGCCTCGACAGCTTCGCGGTGTCGCCTGCCAGCATCCGTCGCGATCTCGTTCGCGCGATCGGCCGCAACGAGAAGGCCACCGCGCCCAAAGTCGGCGACATCGATGACGCCCTCGTCCGCTTGCGCACGGTGCTGTTGAACTATCGCCGGGCGCTGACGAGCCCGGTCGCCGAGCTGGATGTCTCGGTGTTGGATGCGACGCGTCAGCTCACTCGCCTCGCTTCGCTGCAGACGCCGCCGTCCACGACGGCGCGACTGAACGTGCAGACGCTGCGCCGTCTCGCCGACGACAGGACCGAGGCTGCTGAGGCGCTCGTTCAGGCCGCTCGTCTGGGCGAGTTCCGCTTCGGCCCCGACGACTCGCCGTGGTACGGCGTGAGCTTCAGCAGCACAGAGGCGGCGCGATCGGCGCACGAGCTTGCCGGCCGCCTGCACGCCTCGACGGTTCCGGCGCTGCTGGAGCGGGGCTACGAGCTGATCTCTCAGACGCGGATGCGTCCGTTCTCGACCATCGAAGAGCTCGGAGAGTACCTGCGGTTGCTGGAAGGCATCCGTGATTCCCTGGATCGATTCAGCCCGACGGTGTTCGAGCGTCCGCTCGGGGAGCTGATCCAGGCGCACGGTTCCCGACGTGACTCGCCGGGGATGTCGGGTGCGAACCGTCGCCGTCTGCGCCGGCTGGCAAAAGAGTATGTGCGACCCGGCGTGCACATCGGTGAGATGCACGAGGCGCTGCTGCGCATCCAGCAGCAGCGCACGCAATGGCAGCGATTCGTCGACGCCGGTGTGGCGCCCGAGGTTCCGCTGGGGCTTTCTGACGTCTCGAGCTCGTGGCAGCGAGCGACCGACGAGCTTGCTGAGCTTGATGCGGCGCTCGGTCGGCGCGAACCGCTGGCGACGCTTCCGGTCGAACGGCTCGTGCGTACTCTCGCAGGGCTCGCTGCGCGGTCGGATGTGTTCGACAACCTCGTCGAGCGTTCGGTCGTGCGCGACAAGCTCGCGTCCTTCGGACTTGAGCCGCTGCTGGCGGAGCTCTCGGTGCGCCACGTCGCGGAAGACCGCGTCGCCGACGAGCTCGAGTTCGCCTGGTGGCAGTCACTTCTCGAACACGCTCTGCAAGACAACCGTGCGCTGCTGGGCGCCAACACCGCTGTCGTCGATCGGCTGGAGCGCGACTTCCGCCTCGTCGACGAGGCGCACGCCTCGATGGCCGGTCCGCTGCTGGCCTGGCAACTGGCGAATCAGTGGCGAATCGGAATCGTCGACGAGCCGACCGAGGCGCAGAATCTGCGTCGTGCGCTGACGCACGGCACACCGTCGACCGCCGAGATCGTCAGTTCGGCGCCCACGCTCATGAACGTGCTGGCTCCGGCATGGATCTCGTCTCCGTACCAGGTTCCCGAGATCCCCGACTCGGTCGAGTTCGACACGGTGATCTTGGTGGATGCCGCCGCCATCAACCTCGCTGAGGCGGCTCCGGCCATTCGGCGCGCGCGGCAGGTCGTGGCCTTCGGGGATCCCGTGACGCAGCGCCCGACCCCGTTCAACGTGGCTGTCGACGCCGGGCCCGACTGGGAAGCGGAAGTGCCGTTCGACGAGGTGTCGGCGTTCGAGCGCCTGGCCGAACTGCTGCCTGTCATGACGCTGACGCGCAGCTACCGCGCCGGTGGTGAAGACCTGGCCGAGCTCATCAACGACGCTTTCTACGGCGGCGAGATCGTCTCGTTGCCGTGGGCTGGTTCGTACCTCGGTCGCGGCAGTCTCACAGTCGATTACGTCGAGGGTGGCGTCGGCACACCCGACCCGGTCTCTGGTGCTGTCGAGAGCCCCGACGCCGAGGTCGCCCGTGTTGTCACCCTGGTCGTCGAGCATGCGGTCCATCGCCCTGCCGAGTCACTCATGGTCGTCACCGCGAGCGCACGTCATGCCGAGCGCGTGCGGGCTGCCGTGACGACAGCGTTCGCCGGACGCTCGGACGTCGCTGACTTCGTCGGGCGCGACACGGCAGAGCCGTTCGCGGTGCTGACACTGGAAGAGTCTGTCGCTGAGAGCCGCGACCGGGTGATCTTCTCGCTCGGCTACGGGCTCACCAAGCATGGCCGCGTGCTGAGCGACTTCGGTGACCTGTCGCTGCCTGACGGCGAACGACTGTTGACGGTCGGCATGACGCGCGCGCGGCGTTCGATGGTGCTGGTGTCATCGATCCGCCCCTCGGCGTTCGATGACGGGCGCCTCGAGCACGGCGCTGCCACGCTGATGTCGATTCTCGGTGGTCTCGCCGCGCGCTCTCGCCAGTCGCGGCTGGAAGATCTCGCAGATCCGCTGACGCTCGCCCTCGCACGCGAACTGCGTCGGCTCGGCGCATCCGTCGACGTCGACTACCGCGGGCTCCTGCCGTTGGTCGCACAGCACAAAGACACGGCGGTCGTCATCGAAGGCGATACGGAGACGCTGGACGAATCGTTGCGGGAGACGTTGCGGCTTCGTCCGCACGTGCTGCGTCGACTGGGCTGGCACTACGTGCGCGTGCACGCTTTCGATCTGTACAGCGATCCGGTTACCGCCGCGTCGCGCATCGCGGCTGTTCTCGGCATCGCCGATGACGCGGTGAAAGCGGAAACCGACACGCAGCCGATCGACCTGCCTGGCGATGCCTGAGAACGATTCATCGGATGCACCGAAGCCGGCGCGTCAGCGCATCGAGCGAGTGCCCGGTCGGCGGCGGGCACGACTGACTCCCGTCGAGGGGAGCGACACCTCACCGGATGTCGTGACGCACGAGCCACCCGTGAAGGACGCCATCTCGGGCCGTGGCCCGAACGACGACCGCCTGCTCGACGACGTTCCGCCGCACTACTGAGGGGTTGCGTCGCGTAGGCTGGGGTCGCGCCGAAAGGGCAGTTTGGCATGGTGTTGCTGCCGCTTACCGTGCCGAACTGCCCTTTCGCCTCGTGCAGAGGCGAGCCTGTGGACAGATTCTGCGCGCGAACCCGGTGATATCGGATGCTCAGAGGATGACCGAACGCCGAGCGCTGCCGTACTTCCTGATGCAGAACGCCTTCGCAACGGCCCGCGCCGATGAATTCGGTCTATCGCGGGGGCGTATGCGGGCATCCGATCTGCAGTCTCCGTTTCGCGGTGTGCGGTCGGAAGGGCTCGATCTCGACAACCTCGTTCATCGCTGCCGTGCAGCAGCCACATTCATGACCGAGCAGGAGGCGTTCTGCCACTCGACGGCTCTGGGCCTGTGGGGTGCGCCGCTTCCGGCAGGCCTCGACAGCGCGGCCGGCGCGTTGCATATCGCTACCCGCGGTACGACCCGCCGCCGACGTGCCGGGGTTGTCGGCCATCGCCTCGCCACGCAGACGCAGCTGCAAGCAAGCCCAGATGGACTCGTCACCGTGGCCCCAGCAGCGGCGTGGTGCCAGTTCGCGTCGCAGCGCGGTGACCGTACCCGAGAGAAGATGTTGCTGGCCCTGGTGGCGACGGGTGACTACCTCATCACGGGTCGCCGTATCCCCGGCGGACGCGAGCCGGCGGCCTGCACGCTCACTCAACTGCAGCATGCCATCGATGCCCACGGACGAGCGCGCGGCGCGCGCCTGCTTGCCGAAGCGCTCCCTCTCGGCGCCCGAGGTCGGTCATGTTATCCATACGCGGCTGGGGCCGCTCGCGCCTGACTTGGCCTATCCATATCGGCGCGTGTTGCTGGAGCACGAAGGAGACGTGCATCGGACGAACAAGCGGCGCTGGCGCGGCGACTTCGATCGAGTGCGCGCGTTCCAGGAGGCGGGGTGGACGGTGATTCGCGTCAACGCGGATGATCTCTCCGACGCGAAGCGCCGGGTGGCACTGGTCGCGCAGTTACGGGGTCTGCTTGCGTGCGGTGACGTCTGACTGACACGCGAAAGGGCAGTTCAGTACGGTGCAGAGCGTGTATACCGTGCCGAACTGCCCTTTCGCTGCAACGTGGCACCGATCGAGCCGCGCAGCCCCGGCGATCAGTCGGCGTTGCTCTTGCGCAGCGCGTCGCGGATCTCGATGAGCAGTTCCTGCTCGGTCGGCAGGGTCTCTTCTTCGACGGCCGGGTTCTTCGCGGCCTGACGCTCTTTGTACTTGTTCATGGGGACCACGAACACGAAGTACACGACGAGGGCGACGGCGAGGAAGCTGATGATCGCTGAGATGAGCTCACCCAGCGGGAAGGTGACCTGCTGGCCGTACAGGCCGGTCATGGTCGGGCCGAAGTTTCCCGCGGCATCCGCCTCGAAGAAGAGCGCAACGAGCGGGTTGATGATGCTGGAGACGACCGCGTTCACGATGGCGGTGAACGCACCGCCAATGACGACCGCGACCGCAAGGTCGATGACGTTGCCCTTGGTGATGAACTCTTTGAATCCCTGAAACATGGGAGCTCCCAACTAGTGCTGAACCTCAGGTCGAGGCGGGAGCCGGCGCGGACGCCGGAGTGGTGCTCGTCGACGACTCCGACTTCGATGATGCCGAAGCATCCGTTTTCACGCCAGAGCCACTCCGTGAATCGGTGCGATAGAAACCGGAGCCGTTGAAGGTCACCCCGATCGACCCGTACTGCTTGCGCAGCGATCCGCCGCATTCGGGGCAGATCGTGAGGGATTCGTCGGAGAAGCTCTGAACCGCATCGAATCGGTGGTCGCAACTCGTGCAGGCGTAGGCGTAGGTGGGCATGTTCGTCTCAGCTGGTCAGTGTCGCTCAGGCGACAGGGTGAGGGTGCGCGTGGGAGTGACGGCGCCGGTCACCGGCTGGTCGTGCACTTCGCGCGGAAGAGTGTCGAGTACTTCGGAATCATAGATCACGGCGTACACGGGTGGACAATTCTGCATCGACCCGATCGTCTTGTCGAAATAGCCGCGACCCCACCCCAGTCGCACACCGGCGGTATCGACGGCCGCGGCGGGGATGATCATGAGGTCGACGTCGCCTACAGCGATGGGGCCGAGAACTTCGCCGGTCGGTTCGGGAAGGCCGAACAGGCCCTCGCTGATGGCCTCGGTGTCGTCAGCGACAGCCCAGTCGAGCAGCCCGTCAGCGCGTGTGACAGGAAGAAGCACGCGGATGCCGCGCTTCACGGCGCCGCGGACGAAATCGCGCGTTCCCGGTTCGGTCATGGTGGAGAGGAAGCATGAGATGGAGCGGGCGCCGTGGTCGTCGACGAGTTCGTCGAGGCGCTCGGTGATTGCGGATGCAGCGGCTTCGCGTTGCGCGTCGGAGAGTAGTTGACGGCGTTCGCGCAGTTCCGCGCGCAGCGCGCGCTTCTCGTGTTCGACGTCAATCGACATGCTTTGATCCTACGTGCCGTGTTGCGGGGCCACCGCGGCTAAGCTGGCCTGATGGGAAACCAGAACATGAAGGCAGTCATTCCGGCAGCGGGGCTCGGAACCCGTTTTCTGCCCGCCACGAAGGCGATGCCGAAAGAGATGCTTCCAGTCGTCGACAAGCCCGCGATCCAGTATGTGGTCGAAGAGGCCGCCGCCGCGGGCATTGATGACATTCTCGTGATCATCGGGCGTAACAAGAACATGATCTCGAACCACTTCGACTCGGTGCCCGAGCTTGAGGTGAAACTCACGGAGAAGGGTGACATGGGGCGCTTGGGGCGCGTCATGAAATCGAGCGACCTCGCCGACATCCACTATCTGCGTCAAGGCGAGCCGAAGGGTCTCGGTCACGCCGTGCTTCGTGCCAAGACGCATGTCGGTGACAGCTCCTTCGCCGTGATGCTCGGCGACGATCTGATCGACGACCGCGACGAGCTGCTGACGACGATGATCGCCGAGCACGGGCGTACCGGCGCGACGGTTGTGGCGCTCATGGAGGTCGACCCCTCCAGCATTCATCTGTACGGTGCGGCCGCTGTCGAGCAGACCGACGATTCCGACGTCGTGCGGGTGACGGGACTCGTCGAGAAGCCGGCGCAGGAAGATGCCCCGTCGAACTTGGCGATCATCGGCCGTTACGTGCTGCCGCCGTCGGTCTTCCCTATTCTCGAGCGCACCGAGCCGGGCAAGGGCGGTGAGATTCAGCTCACAGACGCGCTGCAGGAGCTGGCCGCAGATCCTGATGGCCCGGGCGTGGTCGGCGTGATCTTCCGCGGCCGCCGTTATGACACGGGTGACCGGGTCGACTACATCAAGGCGATCGTTCAGCTTGCGGTCGACCGCGATGACCTGGGTGGCGAGCTTCGCCCGTGGCTGAAGGAGTTCGGCGAACACCTGTAGGCGTTCGGAGTCGAGGTGCGGATGGACCTGTTGCCCGGGCATCGCCACGGTTCGGTCGAGTTGCGACTCATCCGAACCCGTGATGCGCGTGTGCTGCAGCACGAGCTGCTGAACAACCGGGCTTGGCTTCAGCCGTGGGAGGCGACGATTCCGAACGGCGCAGCCTCGTTCGATATGCGGGTGAGTATTCGGCGACTGTTGCAACAGTATCGCGATGGCGGCGGATACCCCTTCGTGATGGAGTACGACGGGGAGATCGCCGGCCAGCTGAACGTATGGGGCGTGGCCCGAGGATCGCTGTGTTCGGCGACGATCGGCTACTGGGTCAGCGAGCGCTTCGCGGGGCGGGGGATCACCCCGACTGCGGTCGCGTTGGCGACGGATGCGGCGTTCACCGAGTATGGGCTCCACCGTATGGAGATTTGCATCCGGCCTGAGAACGTCGCCAGTCTGCGCGTTGTTCAGAAACTGGGATTCCGCTATGAGGGGCTGCGTCGGCGTTACATCCACATCGATGGCGACTGGCGTGATCACTACGCGTTCGCGCTCACGCGTGAGGATGTTCCGCAGGGCGTTCTCGCGCGGTGGCTGCATGGTCAGGCGCCGCCGGAGGCCGCCAGCATTCCGCCGACGGATCGCCTGTCGATCTGAGTTTCTCGCGAGCGACACGCGAGCGGACTGAGGGGCATGCACGGCCGGGTCGCATACCGTTGTCGATATGGATGGGCCGGTGCTGAGCGGGGGCGTGATCGTCCTTGTCGCCGTGCTGTTGTGGATGCTGTACCTGTTGCCGTCGTGGCGCGGCCGTTACCAGTACAACGCTTCCGAACGAAACGCGGTGCGGCTGAACCAGGCCCTGCGCGTGCTGGCCGAGACAAGCGAGACGCCGGAAGAGGTGCGCCTCGAGCTGAATGCGCGCACGGCGCTCGCGCAGCAGAAGCTCGCCAAGCGCGTGCAGTCTGAGAAAGAGGCCGCCGAGCTTGAACGCCTGCGCGCCGAGCTCGCCGCGACGCGAGCTGATCCGCTCGTGCGTCAGGCACGGGCGCGCCGCCGTGTGCGCATCACCGCGACCTCGCTGTTGATCATCGGCCTTGCGTCGGCAGGATTCGGGGTGTGGCAGGTGGCCACCGGGGGTGCGCCGCTGCTGATATGGGTCGGCGGTGCTGTGGCGCTCGTGGCCGCGCTCACGCTGCAGAAGATGGCATCCGTCACTCGCCGGGCTGCGCGGCGACCCGCGCAGGTCGTGGTCGAGACCGAGGCTCCGAGGGTTGCTCCGCCGCTGCACGATCAGGGCAAGGCGCCGTGGACCCCGCGGCCGCTTCCCGAGCCCTTGAGCTCTGTCAGCGGCTCGCTCGCACAGAATGCTCGCGCTCGCATCGACGCTTCACAAGAGCTGCAGCGCGCCGAGCGGGTCGCAGCTCTGCGTGCGCGTGCTGAGCAGATGGCTCCGCCCGCTCCGGTATCTCTTCCCGCGGCGAAAGAGGCAGAATCGCCCTACGCACAGATGGTGATCGTCGACGATGCCGAGATCGAAGACCACGTGCGCCAGCTGCTCGCGCGTCGCGCGACCGGCTGATGAACGTCCCGGCGCAGAGCACCTTTTGAGCGTGATAATCTAGCTGAGGTTCACGGGCCTATGGCGCAGTTGGTAGCGCGCCTCGTTCGCATCGAGGAGGTCAGGGGTTCGAATCCCCTTAGGTCCACCGTGTGATGTCTCGCGACATGTGTCTCATATGTCGCGAGACATCTGTCATTTCTGGGGCCATCGGCCGGGTGGTTGGAGTTGATTTCTCCAGTAGCCGCGGGTGGGGGCGATGGTGTGTTCGCTGAGGATCTCGCCGG
>NZ_JAJUFV010000045.1 GCF_029263575.1 Microbacterium sp.
CCAGACGTCGGCGGGCTCGACCCCGAACTCATCGAGGAAGAAGCGTTTGCCGCGCACGAACTGTCGAGCGAGAGCCTCACCGCCGGGCATATTGGTATCGGATTCGACCCACATGCCCCCGGTGGGGACGAATTGGCCGGCGGCGACGGCCGCACGAACACGCGAGAAGAGCTCGGGCTGAAACCGCTTCAACCAGGCGTACTGCTGCGCCGAGGAGGCCGCGAAGATGAATTCATCGTCGTCCTGCTGCAGCGACAGCACGTTCGAGAACGTGCGGGCGATCTTCCGTTGGGTCTCGCGCACGGGCCACAGCCAGGCGGAATCGATATGAGCGTGGCCGACAGCGTGAATGCGATGCGCGGAAGCGGAGGCGGGCTGCGAGAGAACGGACACCAGCTGCTCGCGTGCCGCAGCGGCCGTCGCCGCGATGTCATCGGGATCTGCCGCATCGACCATGCGCTCCAGCGCGCGCAGGATCTCGGCGCGACGCGGTGACGTCACCGGGAGCTCGTGCATCAGCTGCGACAGCACGACGGCGTCTTGGAGCAGCTCCCATACCATGAGGTCACGCAGGGCGATGTCTGCCTGGCGCAGCACGTAGAGCGGCTCCGTGCCCGCTGTCTCCAGGTCGCCCAACGGCGTCGGCTGAAAGAGCGTGAACCCCTCAGCGATGTCGGGGTTGGCCGCGGCCTCCAGATACAGCTCGAAATGCTCGTCGGCGTCGCCCTCCAGCGGAACGTAGGCGTTGCGCGGCTCGACGGCCTTCACGATCGACCCGTCGAGTCGGTATACCGTGCCCTCTGCTTGGAAGCCCGGCTCGGCATCGTTGAAGCCGAGATCGAACACCAGTTCAGCCTGATGCCCCTCGCGAAGCGGGGGTACCGTACCCGTCATGCGCAGCCACGTCGTACCCCAGGGACGCCCCCAGCGCTTGCCCACCGAGAACGGCGTGTACGCCTGGCCGACGGCCTCGGCGAAGGGCACAGGTTCGCCCGGAACCTCCCAGCCCACCAGCGTCAACGGCGTGCAATCGACGTAGACGTTCGGGCGCAGACGCTCGTCGATGAAGCGGCGAATGCGCGATTCGATCAACGAGGTGGTGTCATGCACGGGGCAGCCGGCTCCAATGAGGGGGTGCCAAATAGTAAATCGATTGGAATTACTCTTGTCAAGACCTCGCCGCCCTCCTCCGTCTCAGGAGTCGAGGAACAGAGCGGATGCGCGGGGCGAGAGAACCTCGTCGAGCACGACGCATCCGGCCCCCACTGCGGCGACGTCATCGCCGACCACGGTTCCCGACAGCGGCAGATCGCGCACGACGCGCGTGGCGCTCTGCGCTTCGAGCAGGCCGGGAAGCCGGCGCAGGTACACCTGTTCCAACCGTGACCAGAACGGTCCACCCACGACGATGCGATCGACATCCAGCATGTTGGCCAGACCCGAGATCAACACCGAGAGGTGGCGGGCGGAGCGCTCCAGCACCTCTGTGGCGAGCGTATCGCCACCCGCCGCCCGCACGCACAGCTCGGTGAAGCGCTCATCGACCGATTCGGCGTCGCTGCCGACACGGTCGTCAGCGAACACGCCGGCGGCCTCGGCGCTTTCGACGATGGCCTGCGGCGTGCAGACGACTTCGACGCAGCCGCGCTTGCCGCAGCCGCACATGGGCCCGGCGGGGTCGACGATGATATGACCGACCTCACCGACGTTGCGTGATGATCCGCGCACGACATCTCCGTCGAGCACGAGCGCGGTTCCGATGCCGGTGCCGAGGTACACGAGCAGGAACGATCCCGCCGGCGGGGCATCCCCACGCCACAGCTCCCCCACTGCCGCCGCAGTCGTGTCCTTCTCCAGCGTCACCGCGAACCCGGTGGCCTCGGCGAGCGCGTCGCGCAGCGGAACCCGATGCCACGAATGCAGCTTCGGCGGGTCGATGACGCTGCCATGGGCAGCATCCAACGGCCCGGGAGTCGCCACCCCGACCCCGGCGATACTCGCACGCGAGACATCCGCATCCGCGACGAGGCTATCGATCGACTGCGTCATGGCTTCGATGATGCGTCGCGGATCATTGGCCGGGGTCTTGGCTGTGCGATGACTGATGATGGATCCGGCCAGATCCAGCAGCACGAACGTCATGACCGACGGGTCGAGATGCACGCCGATCGAGAGCCGACTGGTCGCGTTGAGCTGCAGGATCGTGCGCGGCTTTCCGGGGCCGGAGATCGTTCGGCCGGCCTCAGAGATCAGCGCTTCATCGAGCAGCCGGCGAGTGATGTTCGTCACCGTCTGCGCAGACAACCCCGTCGCCGTGACGAGTTCGGTTCGGCTCAACCCGTCGCCGGAACGACGAATCGCCTCAAGGATGACGGACTGATTGAAATCGCCCATCTTGGGAAGATTCGTCCCACGTCGTCGTACGTTCACGGCTTCATCTTGCCGCATCATCCGATTTTGTCCCCCAAAATACCTACAGACAAGTTTCATTCGACGGGTCAGACTAGAGGAGACGCGTCGCGTTTGATCGGTCTCTCAGCCCCAGGGTAGGCAGACGATGACCGATTCACTGCGGTCGGTTTTCGGGTAACTTGACCGCACGGCGAGGGGCAGGCGATATCGCCGCCCCTCGCCCATCTCACTCTCTCGGGATCTCATGCCAGAGCCCCACGGAGTCCTCGTCCGAAGACCCTCCGGCGCCGGAGCGACCGACAACGGTCAGCGCGGTGTGCTCATCGCGTGCGGCACGAATGATCACCCGCCCTGATTCCGCACGCGAGAGCACGTCGGCGAGTTCATCGCGAATCTCGTCTCGCCGAGTCTCGTCCAGTTCCTCCAGCCCGCCCTCGTCGAAGACGGTGACGGCGATCCCTCGCAGCCGAGCGTCTCTGATCGCTTCGCGCACCGCGTCATTGAGCAGGCTCGCCCCTCGCAGTTCATCACGCAGACGCCCTTCGGCCAGTCGCGCCTCCAGCCGCTCCTCATCCGTCAACCGACCGTGCGAGGCGACGACCCTCGTCAGCACCGGTCCCGCCGCCCCCAGGGCGTACTTCACGCGGACACGGCGCTCACGTTGACGCACCAGCTGTGTAGCGTGCCAGGCCGAGACGGCCTGTTGGATATCGGCGAGACGCTCGGTGTCGCGCACTGCGCGATCCCAGAACAGCACCAGCAACTGCGCCACGACGGTCCAGACGATCGAGCCGACCAGCCCCAGCTCGAGCGCCATGAGCGGGCCGAGAAACACCGACGACAGCACGGTGAGGATGCCCAGTACGATCCACCCCTCGAGGGTACGTCGGCGAACGATGCAGACCACGGCGAGCAGTCCGAGCGCGCCGATGTACCAGGTGGCAAATGGCGCGGTCCGATGCACCCGAACGAGCGACACGCTCACCATGACGGGGATGGCCGCGCTGGCCACGACGGCGGTCAGGGACCACCAGCGCGGCATGGCCGTGTCGGCGATCGATTCGAGCAGCACGGCTGTGACCACGACGACCAGGTAAAGCACGATGGCCGCGACCATGAGCAGCGGGTTGATCGGCTGGAGAATCCACCACACGGCACGCGCCGCGAAATACACCGCGAATCCAATGGCCAGGGCGGTGGCGACGCTGCGAACAGAACGGTTCATTCGGCTTCCCACCCCAACACGACAGTCGTTCCTGTCGAGTCGGAATCGATCGTGGCCGTGCCTGCCACCCCGGCCATCCGGGCGATGATCGATGCGCGGATGCCGAGTCGGTCCTCGGCGACGGCCTCCATGTCGAAGCCTGGTCCGGTGTCGGTGATCGTGACGGTGATGCTGTGCCGGTCGCGGCCGGTCACCAGCAGGTGCAGTCCGCGCCCGCCAGCGTGCGCCACAGCGTTGCCGATCGCCTGACGGGCGGCCAGCACGAGTGCACGAGCGGCTCGCCCGGGTATCGATGCGCTGCTGCCGTGTTCTTCCACGACGGCGTCCGCGCCGGTCTCCGACAGTGCCCGGCGCAGCTCGATCACGATCTGCGCCGCCCCGACCGGCTCGTCACTGCCCTCCTGCGCCACGGCGGCTTCGGTATTCGCCAATCGAGTCAGCGCCTCCCGTGCCATCGCCACAGCGAGATCGCGCGCACGATCGGTATCGGCGCGCTCGGCCGCGATGAGAGCGGCCAGCACGCTGTCGTGCATGAGGGCGGCCATCGCCACGCGTTCTTCCTCCGCGGCGGCGGCAGCCGCAGCAGAGGCATAGGATGCGACCGCCTGTCCGCGAGCCTCGTCGACCCCCGCTGCGACGGAGCGGAACATCCACCCGAGCGATACGATCACGATCCCGAGAATGAGTGTGAACGACACATCGAACGCCGTCTTGGTCCAGTAGCTGTGGCTGAACTCGCCCTCCACGAGACGCACGTAGCCATACACCAACGGCACTCCGACAGCCCAGATCAGCTGCACCCGCATGGCGAAGGCCAGCATCGCCGCGACGACGCCGACGTTGACCAGAAAGAAGATCCACGGCTGGCCCTCATCGGACGCGTGGTCGGAGTTCACGATGAACGGCCACGCTGCGAGCGCGATCAAGTAGACGATCGCGAACGCGCCCGCGCTCAGACGCACCCCTCGCCCGGTGACGCAGGCGACCAGCATGGCCACCAGCGGCACGTAGACGCCCACGAGCAGCAGCACACGCACCAGCGGAACATCGGGCGGCATACCACCGATCGCCGCGAACAGCGCCTGCACTCCGAGGGCCGCCGAGCCGATTGCGACGACGGTGGCGAGGATGCGCTCCATCCGCTTGCCGGTGAAGCGTTCGAACTCGGTCTCTGCGCTGCCGGGAGAGGGTACCTGACTCCAGGCTTCGCGCAGAAGAGTGTCAGCGCGCACCAGCGGCTCCGTCGGCCGCGACGATGCCGTCTTCCATGGCGCGGTGAAGCAGGTCGATCTTGGTTCGCGCAGGCCTACCGACGTCGACGTACTTCACGCGCACGCGGTTGATGTTCTCTTTCGCTGTGGAGTACGCCACGCCCAGGCGCTCGGCCACGGCCTTCAGCGGCAACCCGGTGGCGTAGAGCCTGAGCACCTCGCGCTCACGCCCCGACAGCTGCGCATCGGCGAACTCGCGGTCGCCTTCAACCGCGCTCGCCCACTCGACGTTGTTGAGCGCCTCGCCGCGAGCGACCGTGCGGATGGCGTCGAGCACATCGTCGAGCGCGGATGATTTGCTGACGACGCCCGCCGCACCGGCGGCGAGCGACTCACGCACAGCGGCAGGACGATCGGCGACACTGTGGATGACCACGCTGGCACCGTCTGCGACGAGGGCGGTCACGTTCTCGGTCACGGTGGTGCCGTCGCCGAGGGTGAGATCGAGCACGACGACATCCGCCGGCGCGGCTCCGGTCGCCGCGCGCCATTCCAGATAGCCCACGACGGTGCTCCCCGAAAACACCACGGTCTGCTCGCCGTCGCGTTCGCACGCCAGCTCGAGCCCGAGCCGAACGGACTCGTGGTCGTCGATGAATGCGATCCTGCTCATCCTGCAAGCCTAGCGAGATGCGAGGCGCTCACCGGGTGAGCAGTGCCACAGCCTCGAAGTGGTGCGAGTTCGGGAAGAGGTCGAAGGCGCGAAGCTCGTCTGCCTGCCAGCCGAGTCCGCGGAAGGTTCCGAGATCGCGTGCCAGCGCGACCGGATCGCACGCGACGTAGACGATCGCCTCCGGGCGCAGTGCGTGCACGCCCTCCACAACAGCACGACCGGCACCCGATCGAGGTGGATCCAACACGACGGTGCCGACTCGCTCAGCGCCTGCGCCTGCGGCGAGGAAGCGGTCGACCCGTGCTGTCACCGCCCGCGCACCGACATCAGCGAGATTCCTGCGGGCATGGTCGGTGGCGCGGCGGCTCGATTCCACCGTGATGATGTCGACCGCGCCGAGCTCAGCCAGGGAAGCGGCGAAGAGGCCGACACCGCCGTAGAGATCGAGATGTGTCGCTGCGGCATCGACACGTCCGCTCAGCAGCTCGCGGACGACACCATCGAGAACCGTCCCCGCCTGCGCATGAACCTGCCAGAATCCATCGGCGTCGAGATGGAAGCGGCGACCCGCGACCTGCTCGGTGATCAGCGGCGCCTGCGGCCGCCTGCCCGCGGTGGGTCGCTGCAGCACGTGCACCTCGCCGCCGGATGACTCGACGATGTCGACGCGTCCCGGCTTCGCCTTCGTCACCGTCAGGGCGGCTTCCTCGACAGCAGAGCGTGCGAGAGGATGCGACCGCACGGGAATCACCCGATGACTGCGAGCTGCGAAAGGCCCGATGACGCCGTCATCATCGACGTGCAGCGAGATGCGCGTGCGCCAGCGGGTACCATCGCCGGGACCGTCACTGGATCCGATAGCTTCAACCGCGGGCGCGGTCAGCCCGGGCCCGGCGAACCGGTCCAGCGCCTCCTGCAGCACCTGCCGCTTGAGCCCGCGCTGGTGATCGATCGCGATGTGGCCCAAGTCGGCGCCGCCCGCCCGATCAGCGGGCGCGCGCGAGACATCCGCCTCGGCCCACACGTGCGCACGGCGGTGCGCCGAGGCATCCACCACCTCGACGGTGTCCGCGCGCCAGAACCGGCGCGTATCGGCATCCGCTCCGGCATCTCGCAGCTGTGCCCGCACCCGCTCACCGGGAATCGCATCCGAGACGAAGACGACGCGCCCCTCGTGACGGGCGATGAAGGTTCCGCCGTGTGCGATGCCGGTAATGTCCAGGTCGAGCAGGTCGGAGACGGGAGCAGCCATCCTACGAGGATACGGTGACGAGGATACGGTGGTTGCTATGCAGGTCTGCCTCGCTTCCACCTCGCCCGCCCGTCTCATGCTGCTGCGCCAGGTCGGCATCGAACCGATCACGCACTCCCCGCGCACGGACGAAGATGCTGTGACAGCGCACGCGGCCGCCGAGCGCGGTGCGCCGCTGGCACCCGACGAGCTCGTCCTGCTGCTGGCGCGCGCGAAGGCCGCAGACGTCGCCGAGCGGCTCGCGGACGAAGACCGGAGCTTTGATGGACTCGTGATCGGCGGCGACTCGATGTTCGCCCTCGGCGGGCAGGTCTACGGCAAACCGCACACCGCAGAGGCGGCGGCCCGGCGTTGGCGCGAGATGCGCGGCGAGACCGGAGTGCTGCACTCGGGCCACAGCGTGTTCCGAGTGCAGCCGGGAGTCGCGCCCCGCGAAGCCACGGCGGTGGCACAGGCATCCGTCACCTTCGCCGCAGACATCACCGACGATGAGATCGCCGCGTACGTCGCCACCGGCGAACCGCTGCACGTCGCCGGGGCCTTCACCGTCGACAGCCTCGGCGGCGCCTTCATCACCCGGGTCGACGGCGATCCCTCGACCGTCGTGGGCATGTCCCTGTCGACCATCCGGCGCCTCGCCGCTGAGCTCGACGTGACCTGGACGGACTTGTGGTCGTAGACATCACGCCACGTTTTTTCGGTTTTCTTGTGGAGTGCCGTCAAAAGGAACGCCCGCGACCTCGCTAGGCTAAACCTCATGCCTTCTATCGCCAAGGTCCTCATCGCGAACCGCGGCGAGATCGCCGTACGCATCATCCGTGCCGCCCGTGACTCCGGGATCTCCTCGGTCGCCGTCTACGCCGACCAGGATCGTGATGCGATGCACGCGCGACTCGCTGACGAAGCGTACGCTCTCGACGGCGCCACGAGCGCCGAGACGTACCTTCAGATCGACAAGCTGCTCTCCGTCGCGCGCCGCTCGGGCGCAGACGCCGTGCACCCCGGCTACGGCTTCCTCGCCGAGAACGCCGAGTTCGCTCGCGCGGTGATCGGCGCGGGCATGATCTGGATCGGCCCGTCCCCCGAGGCGATCGAGTCGCTCGGCGACAAGGTGACCGCCCGCCACGTCGCCGAGAAGGTCGGTGCGCCGCTCGCCCCCGGCACTCCCGGCCCGGTCGAGAAGGCAGAAGAGGTCGTGTCCTTCGCGAAAGAGGTCGGGCTTCCCATCGCCATCAAGGCCGCATACGGTGGCGGTGGCCGCGGCCTGAAGGTCGCGCGCGAGCTCGACGAGGTCGCCGAGCTCTTCGAATCCGCCACGCGCGAAGCCGTCGCCGCGTTCGGCCGCGGCGAGTGCTTCGTCGAGAAATACCTCGACAAGCCGCGTCACGTCGAGACCCAGTGCTTGGCGGATGCCGAGGGCAATGTCGTGGTCATCTCGACCCGCGATTGCTCCCTGCAGCGCCGACACCAGAAGCTCGTCGAAGAAGCGCCGGCCCCCTTCCTCACCGACGAACAGAACGAACAGCTGTACACGGCATCCAAGGCGATCCTCAAAGAGGTCGGCTATGTCGGCGCCGGCACCTGCGAGTTCCTCATCGGAGCCGATGGCACGGTGTCGTTCCTCGAGGTGAACACCCGGCTGCAAGTCGAACACCCCGTCTCCGAAGAGGTCACCGGCATCGACCTCGTCCGCGAGCAGTTCCGCATCGCCGCAGGCGGCACGATCGACTACGACGACCCGCGCCCCAGCGGTCACTCCTTCGAATTCCGCGTCAACGGTGAAGACCCCGGCCGCGGATTCCTTCCGCAGCCGGGCCCCATCCACGTCTTCAAGACGTTCGGCGGCCCCGGCATCCGTCTCGACTCCGGCGTCACCGCCGGCGACGAGGTCTCGGGCGCCTTCGATTCGCTGCTGGCGAAGATCATCGTCACCGGCAAGAACCGCGATGAGGCGCTCGAGCGCGCCCGCCGCGCACTCGATGAATTCGAGGTCGCGGGCCTCCCCACGGTGCTGCCCTTCCACCGCAAGGTCGTACGCGACCCGGCCTTCACCGCGGAGAACGGCACGTTCGGCGTCTACACCCGCTGGATCGAGACCGAGTTCGCAAACGACATCCCCGCGTGGGACGGCGAGCTCGAGGCCCCCACCCCGAACGAGAGCCGTCACACGGTCGTCGTCGAAGTCGCTGGCAAGCGGCTCGAAGTCAGCCTGCCCGAACGCATCACGGTCGCCAGCGGCGCAGCCGGTCGTCCGGCGATCGTTCCGCCGTCGCGGCGCAGTCACGCCACCTCCGTATCGGCAGGCGCCTCCGGTGACGCCGTGAAGTCGCCCATGCAGGCAACGGTCGTCAAGCTCGCGGTAGAGGAGGGCCAGGAGGTCGTCAAGGGCGACCTGGTCATCGTGCTCGAGGCGATGAAGATGGAACAACCCCTTCAGGCACACAAAGACGGTCGCGTCGGAAACATCAACGCCGCTCCCGGCGCCACCGTCTCATCGGGTCACCAGCTGCTGACGATCAGCTGATGTTGACCAGGTGCATCGCGCGCGAAGCATCCGTGATGCTCGACGACAGCGATGGGTACGCGGCGAACACGCGCGAGACCTGGTCGACCGTCAGACGCCGCTCGACCGCGACAGCGATCGGGTAGATCAGCTCTGACGCCTTGGGCGCCACGATGACGCCACCGATCACGGTGCCAGAGCCCTTGCGCGCGATGATCTTGACGAAGCCGTCTTTGATGCCCATCTTCTTCGCGCGCGGGTTCGCCGCCAGCGGCAGCTTGTAGACGAGGCCGTCGGCGGCTCCGTCCTCGACATCGTTCTCGCCCCACCCGACGGTCGCGATCTCGGGAGCGGTGAAGATGTTGGAGGTGACTTTGATCTTGGCCAGCGGAATCACGATGTCACCCAGCGCATGGAACACGGCGGTGCGCCCCTGCATCGAAGCGACCGATGCCAGGGGCATGAAGTTCGTGCAGTCACCGACCGCATAGACGTTGGGCACCGAGGCGCGCGCGACCCGGTTCACCCGAACGTGTCCCGACTCGGTGAGCTCGATCCCGGCGTCTTCCAGACCGATACCCGCCGTGTTGGGAACAGAGCCGACCGCCATCAGGCAGTGGCTCCCGTCGACTGTACGCCCGTCAGAGAGCGTGACCTTCACGCCGTCGTCGGTGCGCTCGACCTTATCGGCCCGCGACTTCGACAGCACGGTCATGCCACCGCGCTTGAACACCTTCTCGAGTACCTTGGCGGCGTCTTTGTCCTCCCCCGGAAGCACCTGCTCACGGCTGGAGACGAGCGTGACCTTGGCGCCGAGATTCATGTACGCCGATGCGAACTCCGCCCCGGTCACACCGGAACCGACCACGATGAGGTGCTCAGGCAGCGCCTTCATGTCGTACAGCTGCGTCCACGTGAGAATGCGCTCGCCGTCGGGCTTCGCGCTGTCGAGCTCACGCGGCGACGCGCCGACGGAGACGATGATCGTGTCGGCCTCGACCCGGTCGAAGTCGGTTCCGTTCGGTCCGGTCGACACGACGATCGCGTTCGGGCCTTCGAGGCGCCCATGCCCGGAGAGGATGCGGACGCCCGACTCCAGCAGCGTGCTGCGCATGTCTTCTGACTGCTGCCCAGCCAGCGCCAACAGGCGCTTGTTGACCGCCGCGAGGTTGATCGCGATCTCGGGCTTCAGGGGCTTGCCGTCGCCGCCTTTCGCGTAGAACTGCACGCCGAGGTCGCTCGCCTCCGCGATCGCCACGGCGGCATCGGCGGTCGCGATGAGACTCTTGGAGGGCACGACGTCGGTGAGCACAGCCGAACCGCCCACACCGACACGCTCGACCAGGGTCACCTCAGCACCGAGCTGGGCGGCAGCAAGAGCCGCTTCGTATCCGCCGGGGCCGCCACCGAGGACGGCAACGCGCTGAGTGCGCTCGAAAGGGGTTGAAGACATGATCTCTATTCTCCCCCACTCCCCACCCATGTGCGGGCACTTTGCTTAGAGTGGATCCATGACCGACACTCTCAGCAACCCTCTCGACGCCTCGAACGCAGACCCGTTCGAGGTCGCAGCCCTCGCCGCCGCAGACATCGCGCGGCTCAGCGGCGTCGAGAAGCACGACATCGCCCTCACGCTCGGCAGCGGGTGGGGCAAAGCCGCCGACCTGATCGGCGAGACCGGCGCCACCATCCCCGCCACCGAGGTGGCGGGCTTCTCCAAACCCGCTCTGGAGGGTCACGTCGGCACCCTGCGCAGCATCCGCACGCCCGATGGCGCGAACGTGCTCGTGATCGGCGCCCGCACCCACTACTACGAGGGCCACGGCGTACGCCGCGTCGTGCACAGCGTCCGCACTGCCGCGGCCGCAGGCGCGAAGATCATGGTGCTGACCAACGGCGCCGGTGGCGTGCGCGAGACCTGGTCTCCGGGCCAGCCCGTGCTCATCAGCGACCACCTCAACCTCACAGCCGATTCTCCGCTGGAGGGCGCCACCTTCGTCGATCTGACCGACCTGTACTCACAGCGGCTGCGCGACATCGCCCGCACGATCGAGCCCTCCCTCGATGAGGGCGTCTACACGCAATTCCGCGGCCCCCATTACGAGACCCCGGCAGAGGTGCAGATGGCACGGCGTCTCGGCGGCGACATCGTGGGTATGTCCACTGCCCTGGAGGCGATCGCCGCACGCGAGGCCGGCATGGAAGTGCTGGGACTGTCGCTCATCACGAACCTCGCCGCCGGAATTCAGAAAACCCCGCTCAGCCACGGCGAGGTGATCGAGGCAGGCAAGGCGGCCGAGCCGGTCATCTCGGCCCTGCTGGCGCGGATCGTGGAGGCGCTGTGAGCGAGGTTCTCGATTCCGACCGGCTGCACGCGCGCCTCACGCAGGCACGGGCATGGATGCGGCAAGACCCCGACCCCGAGACGCGCGACGAACTCGCCGTCATCATCACGCGCGCAGCCAGTGGAGATGCTGCGGCGCTCGCCGAGCTGGAGGATCGTTTCGGTTCTCGCCTGGCATTCGGCACGGCGGGCCTGCGCGGTGCACTGGGCGCGGGCAGCAACCGGATGAACCGCGTGCTGGTGGCGCAGGCCGCCGCCGGGTTCGCGGCGTACGTGCGCGAGCGCTCACCCGGACGCGTGCCCACCATCGTCGTCGGCTACGACGGACGCCGGAACTCCCGCAGATTCGCCATCGACTCGGCCGAGCTGTTCGCCGGAGCAGGCCTGCGGGCTGTTCTGCTGCCGCGGCTGCTTCCCACCCCGGTGCTCGCCTTCGCCGTGCGCCATTTGGGAGCGGACGCCGGGGTCATGGTCACCGCCAGCCATAATCCACCGAACGACAATGGCTACAAGGTGTATCTGGGCGGCGCCGACGACGGCGCGCAGATCGTCTCCCCCGCGGATGCTGAGATCGCCGCGCACATTCAGCGCGTGGCGGATGCCTCGGGCATCGACTCGCTCGCACGCTCCAGCGAATACACCATCGCCGACGACGAGATCGTCGCCGCCTACGTCGCCGCGACCGCCGCGGTCAGCACCGCCCCCGCGTCGGCCAGAGATCTGACCTGGGTCTACACGGCCATGCACGGTGTCGGCTGGGAGACGTTCTCCCGGGTGCTGCGTGCGGCCGGCTACCCGCAGCCGAAGACGGTCACCGAGCAGCTCACCCCCGATGCGTCGTTCCGCACGGTGGCCTTCCCCAACCCGGAGGAGCCCGGCGCGATGGACCTCGCCTTCGCCGCTGCGCGGCGCACGAAGGCCGACTTCATCATCGCGAACGACCCGGACGCCGATCGCCTTGCCGTAGCCATCCCCGATGAGTCGGCTGAGGGCGGCTGGCGCCGCCTCAGCGGAAACGACATCGGTCTGCTGCTGGGGGCCCGTGCCGCCCGCCTGGTCGAGGGCACAGCCGGGGCCGCCCTGGCCTGTTCGCTCGTCTCGTCGCCCGGGCTCGGGGCGATCGCCCGGCACCACGGTCTCGACTTCCATGAGACCCTCACTGGCTTCAAATGGATCTCTCGCGCGCCGGGAATCGCCTTCGGTTACGAAGAGGCGCTCGGCTATCTCGTCAACCCCGATACCGTGCGCGACAAAGATGGCATCTCCGCCGCCATGGCCGTGCTCGGACTCGCGGGCGAGGCGCGAGAGCGCGGCGCCACCTTGGCGACTCTGCTGACCGAGCTCGGCGACACCTACGGGCACTTCGCCAGCGGACAGGTCTCGATCCGCGTCGATGATCTGTCGATCATCAGCAACCTGATGCTGAGCCTGCGCACCCTACCGCCGACGCGAATCGGTGACAGCGCCGTCGAATCGGCAGGAGATCTGCTCCAGGCGCCTGCCGGTCAGCCCTCGGGCGACGTGCTGCGCTACCGCCTCACCGGCGGCGCGCGTGTCATCGTGCGCCCCAGCGGCACCGAACCCAAGCTGAAGGTCTACCTCGACGCGCAGGGAGCCTCTGCGGCGGATGCCTCGGCGCAGATCGACGCGCTCGAGGCCGGAGTGCAGGAGCTGCTGACCGATCACTCGTGATGCTCGTTGCTGGCCCTCGATGATGCGGTGTCGTACGATCGCAGCATGGCCACACGACGCGTGACGATCACGGTGGCCGATGGGCTGCACGCGCGTCCGGTGGCCGAGCTCGCCCGCATCGCGATGGCCCACAGCGCTCCGGTGACGCTCCAGACATCGTCGGGTGTCGTGGTCGACGCCTCGAGCGTTCTCGCCGTGATGGATCTGGGTCTGGACTCGGGTGACGAGGTGACCCTCGCCACCGCCGAGCATCCGGCCGTCGATGACGTCTTCGACGCCCTCGCGTCCGTGTTGAACCCCCCCGACGTAGCCGGCACCCCTCAGCCGTCGATGACGGCGACGAGCTCGTCCAGCATCCCCTCGAATGTTGCCCCGCGGCGCACGATGCGCTGAACGCTGTCGCGCTCGCTGAACACCTCGACCAGTTGCTCGAAGACGGTCTGGAACGCGGTTCGATCGCTCTCGCTGAAGGCGGCGAGCGCGACCACCTGTACGCGTCCTTCGCCCCAGGCCACAGATCCATCGGCGACGCCGATCGCGATGGCGGTGCGCGCGGCCGTCATCTGCAGGGCGTGCGGCACGGCGAGGGCATCGCTGAACGCCGTCGACGACATCTGCTCGCGCAGGATCGTGTTCTCGATGTAGTCCTCGCCGATCAGGCCCGCGTCCAGGAGCATCCCGCCGAGGCGACGGATCACGGCCTCCTCCCCTTCGTCGGGCAGCGGGTAGACATAGGAGTCGGCCGAGAAGTATCGGGCCAGCTCGTCGCGCAAGCGCATGAGCCGTCGCCCACGCCGGATCCGGGCCGCGGCCTGCGTCACGCGTTCGACGTCGACGTCGGTGAGGAAGGGCTGGATGCGCACGAAATGGTCGCCGCTGGCGCCCGGATCGATCGTGGTGAGCACGAGGTCGGTGTCGATGCCCTCCCAATCGGGGTCGACCGTGGTCAACACGGTCGTCACCTCGACGGAGGAGCCGAGCGAGCGGTCGACGCTGGAGCGCAGCAGCTCGTGCAGCTCGTAATATCCAGGGCAGACGATCGTCGCGGTGAGGATCGTCTCAGCTTTGCGGCTGCGTTCGAGCCTGCCGCCGATGTGCATGGCGATGTAGGCGATCTCGTCGTCGTGAATCGGTGCGCCGAGGCGATCGTGGAGGCCGCTGGCGATGGAGACGGCGACCTCGAAGATCATCGGATACGACGACTTCAGCGACCGTGTGAGCGGGTTGCGCGTCCAGGCCTGCTCTTCAGCGCGGCGCATCAGATTCTGCACGTGCAGCGCGAGGCGCAAGATGAAGGATTCGTCGATGAGGTCGACCTGATAATCGGCAGCGGCCTGAATGATCTCGGCTCGCACCGCGGCTTCTATGCCCGCATCGACACCGCTGCGCGCAGCGTCGGCGGCAGCGCTCTGCCCCGGCGCGATGGCGCGCGTCAGCACGAGTGTCGCCAGGTGCGCGCTGTCGCCGTCGCCGAGACTCACGGCGAAGTGCTCGTCAGCGAGCCTGCTGATCACGGCGCCGAGTTTGGGGATCTCCTCCCAGGTGCCCGAGATCGGTTTGTCCAGCGCACGTCCGGCCGAGACGCGATCGGCGGCGATCGCGATATGCAGCAGCACGTCGGCGATCGCCAGTTCGTTCACGAAGTAGTCGAGGGCGCCCAGCTCACGCACAAGCGCTGTCTTGAAGGGGCCAACGGCGTGGGCCGCGACCGTGGTTCCGGTGAGGGCGCGTCGGATGCTCTCGGCATCGAACGACCCCGCTTCCATCTCGTCGTGCGCGAGTCTGCTGAGCAGTCGGCGCTGTGCGACCTCTGTCCCCCGCAGTCGGATGTTGTCTCGATCACGTTCGAGGCGCAGGTCCCCGGTGCCCAGGAGCCCGCGCACGCGCGCGAGGTCGGCTTCGACCGTCGCGTCGCTGACATGCATTCGCTGGGCCGTATCGTGCAGGTCGATGCCGTCGGATTCGTCGAGCAGCATCCGCACCAGCGCGTGCAGGCGGTCGCGGGGGGCTGACTCTCCCGACACGCGCGTTCGCAGCGCGGCACGCGCTCCGGCGCCGGCCCGATAGCCGGCCGGCCCGGATTCGACGGCGTCCGCGTCGGTGGTTCTGGCGTTCGCCGCGGCGACATACGAGCGGATGCTGCGCGGCGTCACCCCGAGCAGATCGGCCAAGTTCGCAGCCGTCGCCCAGTCGTCCTGGCGAAGCAGGGTCTGCAGGAGTTGGTCCTGACGCTGGCGCGACATGGTTCCATGATGTCAGTCGCGCCGCGAAACACGTGCACGGGGTCGAGGAACGTTCCGCAGGGGCGGAAAGGAACGTGGTGGCGTCCCTCCCAGCTTCTTCCCAGAATGGACGTGGGAAGAGGTGGCATCAATGAAGATTCTGGTGGTGTGCGGTGCGGGAGCATCCAGCACATTCGTCGCTCAGCGACTCCGGCGGGCCGCTGTGGCCGCCGGCCTCGACTGGGACGCCTCCGCAGGAGCAGAAAGCAGCGTCGCTGCCACGCCCGCTGACCTCGTGCTCGTCGGGCCGCATCTGGCACACCAGATCGAGACCATCCGCGCTCAGGCTCAGACCCCCGTGGCCGCGCTGCCCGCTGACGTGTTCTCCGATCGCGACGGCACCCGCACTCTCGCGATCGTCCAGGCGACGCTCTCCGATTCTCCGTCCACAGCGAAAGGAACATCATGACTGCTGTCTCACGAACCGTTCGGATCGGCTCCTCCCACGGGCTGCATGCTCGACCGGCGAAGCTGTTCGCTCAGGCCGCCAAGGATTCCGGCGTCGCCGTGACGGTCGCCAAGGACTCCGGCAAGCCCGTCAACGCCGCCAGCATCCTGGGCATCATCGCCCTGGGGCTCGACCACGGCGACTACGTGACGCTCACAGCCGAGGGCGATGGTGCAGAAGCTGCGCTCGACACCCTCACCGAGCTGATCACGACCGATCACGACCAGGACTCGGCCTGATGAGCGAGCTGCGCGGAGTCGGAATCGGGCGAGGTGTCGCCCAGGGACCGGTCGTGCGCATGGCCGAGGCCCTGCCTGCCCCCGAGAACACCCCCAGCACGCGCGAAGCGGACACCGAGCGCACACGCGCCCGCGACGCCGTGGCGGCTGTCGCCGCCGACCTGCAGAAACGCGCCGAAGCCGCCGGCGGAGCCGCGCAGGAGGTTCTCGAAGCGCAGGCGATGATCGCCGAGGACCCCACGCTTCAGGACGAGGTCGATGCTCGCATCGACGACGGCGCGAGCGCCGAGTGGGCCGTGCACGACGCCTTCGCCGGCTTCCGTGCGACGCTCGAGGCCGTCGGGGGGTATCTCGGCGAGCGCGCCGCTGACCTCGATGACATCGCGCAGCGCGTACTCGCCAGGTTGCAGGGCGTACCCGCTCCCGGTGTGCCCGATCCTGGTCACCCCTTCATCCTCGTCGCGCGAGATCTCGCCCCCGCTGACACGGCGCTGTTGAACCTCGACCAGGTGCTGGCGCTGGTCACGACCGACGGCGGACCCACCTCGCACACCGCGATCCTCGCCCGCGCGAAGGGCATCGTCGCCGTCGTCGGCGCGGTCGATGCGGCCGGCCTCGACGACGGCACGATGGTAATCGTCGACGCCTCCGCCGGAACGGTCGTCAGCGACCCCGACAGCGCGCAGCTGGAACGCGCCGCACAGCGCGCTGCCGCACGGGACGCTGCGGCACATGCGCCGCTCACGCCGGGCGCTCTGGCCGATGGAACCGAAATCTCCCTGTTGGCGAACCTGGGCAAACCCGCCGACGCCGCAGACGCCGTCAGTCGCGGCGCCGAGGGCGTGGGCCTGTTTCGCACCGAGTTCCTGTTCCTGTCGTCCTCGCAGGCGCCCACGGTAGAAGAGCAGCGCGCGTCGTATCAGGAGCTGCTTTCCGCCTTCCCCGGGAAGAAGGTCGTCGTGCGGATGCTCGACGCCGGGGCTGATAAGCCACTCGCCTTCCTCAACGACGCGCATGAAGAGAACCCCGCGCTGGGGCTGCGCGGTCTGCGATCGCTGCGGGCCAGCGAAGACATCCTTCGCGAGCAGCTCACGGCACTCGCCGAGGCGGATGCCGCCACCCAGGCCGACCTCTGGGTGATGGCGCCGATGGTGACCACGGTCGAGGAGACGAAGTACTTCACCGACCTCGCACGCGAGTTCGGGCTGAAGACCGCGGGGGTGATGGTCGAGGTCCCGGCCAGCGCCCTGCTCGCTGATCGTGTGCTCGCGCATGCGGACTTCGCGTCCATCGGCACGAACGATCTCACCCAGTACACGATGGCTGCTGATCGCATGCTGGGATCTGTCGCCGGCTTCCAAGACCCGTGGCACCCTGCGGTGCTGCGCCTGGTCGCAGAGGTCGGTGCCGCCGGTGCTCGCACCGGCAAACCTGTCGGCATCTGCGGTGAGGCTGCCGCAGACCCGCTGCTGGCAGTTGTCCTGGTCGGTCTGGGTGCGACGAGCCTGTCCATGGCTCCGGCTGCTCTGGCCGATGTACGACACGCGCTTTCCGAGCGCAGCCTCGACGAGGCGCAGCGCCTCGCTGAGGTGGCGTTGGCGGCAGATGACGCCGCCGGCGCACGCAAGGCCGTGGCAGAAGCCACAGCGTCCCTCCCCTCACATCAGAAAGAGACGACATCATGACGACGACGTCAACCGCCGCCCCGAAACAGGGCGGTCTCCGAGTAGGAGTGCAGCGGTTCGGCACCTTCCTCTCCGGCATGATCATGCCGAACATCGCCGCGTTCATCGCCTGGGGCTTCATCACGATGCTCTTCATCCCCGCCGGGTTCTTCGGCGCTGACAGCCCGTTCGGCTGGCATTGGGCGCCCGTGGCCGAGATCATCGGCGGTGGCGGCGACTCTGCGACCATCCAGTGGGACGGCGCGATGACGGCGCTGGCCGAGGGCAACGTCCTCGCCTACGTCGGCCTGGTGGGTCCGATGGTCACGTACCTGCTGCCGCTGCTGATCGCGAATACCGGCGGCCGCATGGTCTACGGCGAGCGCGGCGGAGTCGTGGCCACGATCGCCACGATGGGTGTCATCGTCGGCACCAACATCCCGATGTTCCTCGGTGCGATGATCATGGGGCCGCTCGCGGCCTGGATCACCAAGCAGATGGACAAGCTCTGGGACGGCAAGATCAGGGCCGGCTTCGAGATGCTGGTCAACAACTTCTCTGCCGGCATCCTCGGCATGATCCTCGCTGTCGCCGGGTTCTTCACGTTCGGTCCGGTCATGCTCGGCATCAGCACGGCTCTGGGTGCTGCCGTTGACTGGCTGGTCTCGCTGCAGTTGCTGCCGATCGTGTCGATCATCGTCGAACCGGCGAAGGTGCTGTTCCTGAACAACGCCATCAACCATGGTGTGTTCACGCCCCTGGGCATCGAGCAGGCGGCAGACACCGGCAAGTCGATTCTGTTCCTCATCGAGGCCAACCCCGGCCCCGGCATTGGCCTGTTGCTGGCGTTCACGTTCTTCGGTGTCGGCGCGGCCAAGGCATCCGCGCCGGGCGCGGCGATCATCCAGTTCTTCGGTGGTATCCACGAGATCTACTTCCCGTACGCGCTGAGCAAGCCCACCACGATCCTCGCTCTGATCGCCGGTGGCGCCTCGGGCGTCGCCACGAACATGCTGCTCGGCGGCGGCCTCGGCTTCCCCGCGGCTCCCGGCAGCATCATCGCCGTCACCGCGGCCGCGGTCGGCGGCGGAGTCGGCAACGTCCTGGTCGTCTACCTCTCCGTCGTGATCGCCGCTGCTGTGACGTTCATCATCACAGCGATCATCCTGCGGGCATCGCGTAGGCGCGACCTGGCCGCCGAGGGCGACTCCTTCGGCGACGCGATCGCGCAGACAGCGGCGAACAAGGGCAAGGAGTCGGCGCACCTGTCGAACCTGGCGGCATCCGCCTCGGCGAGTGAGGGTGCGGCGGCAACGGCCGTCGCCACCGCACCGATCGAGAACATCGTGTTCGCGTGCGATGCGGGCATGGGCTCCTCCGCCATGGGCGCGAGTGTGCTGCGCAACAAGCTGAAGAAGGCCGGGATCACCGACGTCACCGTCGTCAACCAGGCCATCGCAAACCTCGACGGCACCGCCGACCTGGTGATCACACAGCAGCAGCTGACCGATCGTGCGAAGGACAAATCGCCGAACTCGCTGCACGTCTCCGTCGACAATTTCATGAATGCACCGCAGTA
>NZ_JAJUFV010000046.1 GCF_029263575.1 Microbacterium sp.
CCCCGACCGCCTGCGCCAGCTCTTGGGCCTTGGCCAGCGCCGCCTCAACGGTCGTCGTACCTGCGATCGCGCCGGCGATCTCTTCGGAGACCGCGGTTCCGAGCGAGATGAACTCCGGCACACCGACGAACTGCACGCCGGAATACGGACGCGGCTGCACGCCGGGGTTGTTCGCATCGACACTCGAGATCGCCTCGCGCGCCGCCTCGTAGAACGGAGCGCCCTCTTGGAACGCGGTGTTGTCGAAGGTCGACTGACGCTTGCCGTAGGGCACCCGCGCCCAGCCGTACTCCTCTGCCACCAGCTCCTCATACTCGCGCGAACTCGCCCACGAGATGAACTCCCACGCAGCATCCTTCTGGTCAGAGGCTTCCTCGATGCCCCACGCCCAGGTCCACAGCCAGCCGGATGCGTCGGTCTCCTTCACAGGCGACTGCGCATAGCCGATGTCGCCGGCGATCGGTGACGAGTCGGATTCGACCGGTCCACCAGCATTGGTGGCGTCAACCCAGATCGCGACTTCGTCCTGCATGAAGTAGTTCAGGCACTCGGTGAATCCGGCCTGAGCTGCGCCGGGCTCGCCGTGCTCCTGGATTAGATCGACGTAGAAGTTGACAGCCTCGAGCACTTCGGGCGAGGTCAGCTGTGCATCCCAGTCCATGTCGAACCACGTTCCGCCGAACGTGTTTATGACAGTGTTCAGAGGTGCGAGCTGCTGACCCCATCCTGGAAGTCCGCGCAAGCAGATTCCCTTCATCGCGCTGTTCTCGTCGATCTGCGCCGCAAGATCAGCGATCTCGTCCCAGGTGGGGTTATCGGGCATCGTCAGACCGAGCTCATCGAAGACGCTCTTGCGGTACATCGTGAACGAGGACTGGCCCTCGAAGGGCAGGCCGTAGATCTCGTCGCCGGGACCGGTCATCGAGTCCATCATCGATGGAAGGAGATCGTCGAACTCGATGGTCTCCGATCCTTCTTCGATGTACTTGTCCAGCGACGTCACCCAGCCGTTGTCCGCGTAGAACGGGATCTCGTAGTTCGACAGGGTCGCGACGTCGTAGACGCCGGCCTGTGAGGAGAATTCCTGTGTGATCTTCGCGCGGACATCATTCTCCGGCAGCAACGTGAAGTTCACCTTGATGCCAGTCTCTTTCGTGAAGTGCTCTTCAGTGAGTTTCACCAGGTCTTCCTGAGCCGGCAGGTTGACAGCGAGCACATCGATCGTGGCGCCGTCTCCGTTCCCGGAGCCCTCGGAGTCAGCGCCCGCTCCGCAGGCGCTCAAGACCATGACGGATGCAACGCTGCCAGCAAGGACGGCAGCGACCCTTCTTGACTTCATGTCACTCTCTTCTCTGTTCGGTGGTGCGGGTTCGGTGGTGCAGATTTCGGGGAGGACCGACGCCGGAGGCGTCGGACACGGGTAGGCCGCGTCGTCGGCACGCGACAGCCGGTGCGTATGCAGTGCGCCGGTCAGGGGTGCCGTGGCGGTCTGCGCAGATGATGATCAGTGATGCTCTGGTACTGCTCAGCCAGGGACAGAAGCAGTCGCTCCCGGTAGTGCCCCGCCACCAGCTGGGCGCCGAGGGGCGTCGCGCGCGCCGTGAAGCCGGTCGGAAAGGTCATCGCCGGATGACCGGAGAAGTTGTACGGACAGGTCAGCCGCATTACCTGCTGGTTCCAGGTCGCGTAATCGCGTCGCATCTCTTCGATCTGAGTAACCGTCGGAGACGGTGCACCGATCGTTGGCAGCAGCAAGGCGTCGACATCTTCGAGCACCCGGTCGAGTGCGCGCGTGTATATCCGAGCTTCGTCGCCGATCTGCGCGTAGTCCGACGGGCTCAACGCACGGCCCTGCTCGAGCACGTAAGCGATCTCGGGTCCGTAGAGCTCACGCTTGTCTTGCGGGTAGAGTCCGCTGAGATCGGTAACCGCTTCGAATCCGACGAACGCGACCCACCGCGAGGCGAGCGGAGCGCCGTCCGGGACTTCGACGTCGACGATCTCGGCCCCCAGTCGGCTGAACACGTCTGCAGTGCGCTCGATCATCGTGCGTATCTCGGGGTCCACGCTCGCGAGGAGCCCGCGATCGATCCCGATCCTCCTGGATGACGCCTCCGCCACATCGAGTTCTTCTCGATCATGAGGAGAGCCCTGCGTGTGGGAGATGGCGTCGAAAACGATTCGGCAATCGCGTGCAGACCGCGCGAATGAGCCCACGGTGTCCAGCGTTCTCGAGAGCGGGAGGGCCCCCTCAGACGACACGACCCCCCTGGTGGGCTTCAGCCCGGACAGGCCGGTCGCTGTCGCCGGTCCCCGAATGGATCCGCCGGTATCGGAGCCCAGAGAGGCAAAGTTCAGGCCCGCTGACGTCGACGACGCGCAGCCGCTTGAGGAGGTGCCCACCCAGGTGTCCTTGTCCCATGGGTTCACGGGGGTGGGCAGCCCGGGGCCATGATCGGTCAGTGCGGCTTCAGACATCCGCAGTCGGCCCACGATCGTGGCGCCGGCCTCACGAAGGCGGCGAACAGCCTCAGACTCAGCGTCCAATCGATGATCGGCGAGATGCGCCGATCCGAACGACGTGGGGGCCTCGCCGGTTCCATAGAGATCCTTGACGGCGAGCGGCACGCCGTGCAGAGGGCCACGCCAGCCGCCGTTCGCGATCTCCTGCTCGGCAACCGCTGCCGCCCGTCGCGCACCCTCGGTGTCGACCTCAACGTAGCTGTGGAGCTCGGGGTCATGCTCAGCGATGCGATCGAGAATGTGCTCGCACACCTCGACTGCGGACAGCTCTTGCGTGCGGAGGGCCTCGGACAGCTCTCCGATATCCGAATAGTGCATCGAGCTCTCCTCACTGAGCATCCCTAGCGGCTAATCCTAGATCCTATAGCCTATGGCCATACTCGCGACGCGTTTGCCGATTGTCAAGTCTTGGTTAAATATCCTGGATCCTATAGGATCATATCTCACTACCCCAGTTTTGGATACGGAGCACATATGTCTGATCGCCCAGTCGCAGAACAACTCGACCGAGAGACGTGGCCGATCGCGGTGTGCATGCACGGCTTCTCACGGGTCACGCCGAACGGGGTCGCATTACATGATGCCCCCCCGGAAGTGTGGGACGACATGTTCGGCCGCATCGCCGCCCTCGGCTTCCGCGGCGTCGAACTCGCCGACAGCCATATCCGCCCCGCAGATCTGACCGCATCACGCCGCGAAGAGCTGAAAGAGATCGCCTCGGCGCACAGCGTCGATCTGGTCGCCGTTCATGTTCAGCGGCAGAGCGTCATTCAGCCCGGTCGCGGCGAAGAGAATCTGGCGTATGCGCACCGCACGATCGATGCGGCCGCAGAGCTGGGACTCCAGGTGTTCTCCACGGGGCTGCATCAGCCGTTCAGCGCGGCGCAGCAGCAGGCGCTCTGGTTCTGGACGGCACCCGGCCCCGTCGATCCCGATGACGCGGCCACGCGCGCTCTGGCCGTCGCGCGCCTGCGCGAACTCGGAGAGCACGCGGCAGCAGTCGGACTTCCGATGTCGCTCGAGATGTATGAAGACACCTATCTCGGCACGGCCGACAGCGCGGTGCGCTTGATCGAGGAGATCGACCTCGTCAACGTCGGCCTGAACCCCGACATCGGCAACCTCGTTCGCCTGCACCGTCCGATCGAGGATTGGCGTGAGATGCACGAGAAGACGCTGCCGTACGCGAACTACTGGCACGTCAAGAACTACACCCGGGACGAAAGCGCCGACGGCAGCTGGTACACCTCGACGCCCTCGACGCTGGAGACCGGTCTGATCAACTATCGCGACATGGTCTCGCGCGCGATCGAACTCGGCTTCACCGGGCCTTTCCTCATGGAACAGTACGGAGGCGACAGCCTGGGCGTATGCGCGACCAACCGCACCTATCTGCAGAGCGTGCTGCCCAGCGCAGCACGCGATTGACCCACGATCGACAAGGAGAGTCGAAGATGACCAGCACCACGCACCCCGTCTACGCCGTGATCGGCAGCGGATACATGGGTGGGGGCATCGCACAGATGCTCGCCCTGTCCGGTGCCGATGTCCGAATCGCCGATGTCGATCTATCCGTCGCCGAGAGCAACCTCGCACGCATCATCACCGAGGCGGAGCAGTTCGTCGAAGACGGGCTCTTTCCCGAGGACGCCCCGGCGATCATCGCCTCCCGCACCTCGGCAGCGACTATCGAGGATGCCGTCGCCGGCGCGACGTTCATCGAAGAAGCCGTGCCAGAGAAGATCGAGATCAAGCATGCGACCCTTCGTCGCATCTGCGACGCCGCACCGGCCGATGCGATCATCGGATCGAACACCTCGACGATCCTCATCGGCAAACTCGCCGAGGCGGTCACGAACCCCGCGCGCTTCCTCGGTGTGCACTTCTCCAATCCCGCGCCGTTCATTCCCGGAGTCGAGCTCATACCGCACGCGGGCACAGATTCGGCGGCGGTGACTGCCGTCGAAGAGATACTGGCGGCCACGGGTAAACAAACGGCACGCATCAAAGACGCCACCGGCTTCGTCCTCAACCGACTGCAGTACGCGCTCTTCCACGAGGCCACCCAGCTCGTCGAAGAAGGCGTGGCGACAGCGGAGGACATCGACACGGTCGTGCGCACCACCTTCGGGTTCCGGCTACCGTTCTTCGGGCCGTTCGCGATCGCCGACATGGCGGGATTAGACGTGTATGCGTTCTGCTATGCGTCGTTGCAGACCGAGTTCCCCGAACGCTTCGCGACGCCGAAGATCCTCGACGACCTGGTCTCCCAAGGGAAGCTCGGCACGAAGTCCGGCGCAGGCTTCCTCGATGTGCCCGCGGAACGCACGGCAGAACTCGTCGCGTACCGCAATCGAGCGTATGTCGCGATGCAGAAGCTCATCGCCGAACTGGGCCCCGCTCCGATCGCGAATCGCGGCGCAGACGATTGATATCGGCATGACGGCGCACCCTTTTCCCCGCGAACGAACGGTCGTCCTCACCGGCGCGGCGAGCCGTCGCGGCATAGGCCGCGCCACGGCACATCACCTTGCCGAGCGGGGCTGGCATGTCGGGATCATCGACATCGACGCTCAGTCCGCGATGAGCACGGCATCGGAAGTCGCCCGCCGATGCGGTGTACGGGCAATCGGAGTTGGAGCGGACCTGGCCGACCGGGATGCGGCCAGGTCGGCGGTAGATGTCCTGGAAGCCGAGCTACCGCAGATCGTGGCCCTGGTCACTTTCGCCGGGGTCGCCTCCCCCGTTCCCTATCTCGAGGTCAGCCCCGACGAGTGGCAACGCGTGCTGCGCATCAACCTCGATGGCGTCCACTGGGTCACTCAGCGCGTCGCACGGACTCTGGTTTCCCACGGCGTCGGCAGAATCGTCGGCATCTCGTCGATCTCGGCGCAACGCGGCGGCGGCACGTATTCGAAGACCCCGTACTCGGCGTCCAAAGCCGGGGTGATCGGCCTCATGCGCTCGGTCGCTCGGGAGCTGGGACCAGCGGGGGTCACAGCCAACGTCGTCTCTCCAGGACCGATCGACACTGACATCATGGGCGGGGTGCTCACCGAAGAGCGCAAAGCTCAGATTGCCGCCGATGGAGTCTTGCCGCGCATCGGCACGCCGAATGACATCGCGGCGGCGGTGGGCTATCTGATCAGCGCGGATGCCGGATTCGTCACCGGCCACACCCTGAACGTTGACGGCGGGCAGTACATGCACTGACCCTGCCCGGGGGATCGTCCGGTCAGGCGCGACGTTGCGTCTCGAGCGATCGCAGCCCGACTTGTTCGATGTGGTGCTTCATCGCCCGTGCTGGCGCTTCCGGATCCGAACTCTGGAACGCCACCAGGATCGCCTCGTGCTCGCTAAGGGCCTCGGTCACATCGATCGCCCCATACAGTGCGGACTGTCGCATGCGATGAAGCTGCCCGCCCAGCGTCTCGGACATATCGTGCAGGTATCTGTTCCCACAGTGACGGAAGATGATGCGGTGAAAGTCGACGTCACGGGCGAAGTAGTCAGTGGTGTCTGAGAGATCGCTGCTGCCATCGGCCGTCGCCTTGAGCAGATGTTCGCCCGCCTTCCGGTGCGCGTCCAGCGCAGTATCGAGCTCGCGTAGAAGCGAATCCTCGGCGGGGGTCGCCAGGCGCGCAGCCGTGGATTCCAGCATGACCCGCGCCTCAGTGAGTTCATTCAGCTGCGCCTCGGTGAGCGGAGGTGCGACCCGGTACCCCTTGAGCGCCTCCCGGTTCACCAGCCCCGTGCGTTCGAGCTGAACCATCGCCTCTCTCACCGGTGTAGGAGAAACGCTGAGCTGGCGTGCGATGGTCTCGATCGACAAGCGTGCACCGGGCTCCACTTCGCCGCTGAGCAGCAGTTCCAGAACTCGGTCGTACACACGGTCGCGCAATCCTCGTCGCTCGATCGACGCGTCCAGCGTCGCGAAAACGGGCTCTTCTCTCATTGCAATATCCGTCTCATACATCGCTCCCGTGTGCGCGCGTCCTTCGCGCGACGGGTCGTGCGACCCCGATCGTCGGAGCAGTCTACCGTTGTCACCGCTGTTCGTCCGCAGACGGCTGCTCCCGCCGCGTCGGCTCATTCTCATAGGCGCAGATCGCTCCGACCTTCGCAGCGGAAGCACTTGTCGGGTTGAAGTCGTAGGTGAGCCACTCGCGCACGAGACGCCGGGCCAGCTCGATGCCGACGACACGCTGCCCCATGCACAGCACTTGCGCATCGTTGGACAGAACCGAGCGCTCCACGCTGAACGAGTCATGCGCGGTGACGGCGCGCACACCCGAGACTTTGTTCGCCGCGATCGCGACGCCCAGTCCGGTACCGCAGATCAGAATCGCGCGATCGGCGTCACCCGAGGCGATTTTCTCAGCCGCGGTGATGGCGACCCGTGGATAGGGCATGTGTCCGTCAGCATCCACACCCACGTCGACGACCTCGGCGACCAGGTCGTTAGAGAGCAGGTCTGCCTTTATACGCTCCTTGTAATCGAAGCCCGCATCGTCGCTGCCGATCACGAGTCGAAGTGCCATGTCATACCTCTTTCTTCAGTACTTCCAGAACCGCGTCCGCGATGAGAGCGAACGACACTGCTCCGGGGTCGGGGGTGCCGAGGCTCTTGTCGCCGTGCGACCGCGCACGACCGAGCCGGGCTGTCATGTGCGAGGTGGCCTGTGCAGCCGAGTCCGCGATCTCACTGGCCTCAGCCCACGCATCCGACAGCCGCCCGCCCGCGCCAACGCGCTGGACGAGCGCGTCCGCGAACGGCACGATCGCGTCGATCATCGTCTTGTCCCCGGGTTTCGCCTTGCCGAAGGACATGACGGCATCCGACATCGCCTTGATCCCTGCACCGACAGTGAGTGCGTCAGCCGGGGCGTCATCGCCGAGCGTGCCGCCGAGCGCACGAAGCATCACGCCCCAGATAGCACCCGAGGTGCCACCACCCTTGTCTGACCAGGCATCGCTCGCGCGGACCAGCGTCGTGCCAGCACCGGCCCCTCTCTCCGCCGCTTTCGCGGCCGCTGCTGCGGCGGCGCGGCTGCCGCGCTGCATGCCGATGCCGTGGTCGCCGTCACCCGCCACGCGATCCATGCGGCCAAGATCGTCAGCCTGCTCATCCAGCATCCGCGCCATCGCGGCCAACGCTGTGACGACGATCGCGGCGACGACTCGGGAGTCCTCGGAAGCGACTCCGATCGGAGCTTCGTCGAGCTCGTCGGCCACGCTTGCTTCTGAAACGGCGGCTCGCGGCGAGACGGCGCCCCGGCGATATGCGGGAGTGTCGCACGGCGCGAGCCAGAGCCGCTCAACCTCGTCATCAGGCCACAGCAGCGTCAGAGAGGCGCCCGCCATGTCGAAACTGGTGCAGAACTCACCGACCTCGGGGTCCACCACGACCGCTCCGGCCTCTTCCAGGAGCCGGTGGACCGTTCGATAGACGACGAAGAGCTCCTCGTACTTCACCGACCCCAGCCCGTTGAGGATCGGAACGACGCGCGCTCCGGGCAGTTCGACTCCGTCAGGAAGTTCGTCGAGAAGCTTCTCGACGAACATGCGCGCGAGTTCGTCGGCACTGGGCAGGTCAATCTCATCGATGCCCGGTTCGCCATGGATTCCCAGCCCCACGGCCATCTTGCCCTCGGGCACGGTAAACAGCGGCTCCGTAGCCCCGGGCAGCGTGCATCCGCCGAACGCAACGCCGAAGGAGCGGGTGCGCGCGTTGGCCACCCGTGCGACGCGCTCCACTTCGTCGAGGTCGTATCCCGCCTCGGCTGCCGCGCCGGCGACCTTGAAGACGACGAGATCGCCGGCGATGCCGCGGCGCCGGTCGAGATCCTCCTTCGGTGCGCTCCAGATATCGTCGGTGACCAGCACGGTCCGACAATCGATGCCCGTTTCGCGCAACCGCTCCTGGGCCTGCCCGAAGTGCAGCACATCGCCGGCGTAGTTTCCGAAAGTGAGCAGCACGCCCCGCCCCTCGTCTGCTGCTCGTGCTACCGAATGAACCTGCTGGGCGGATGGCGAGGCGAACAGGTTTCCCATCGCCGCACCGTGTGCGAGCCCGGGGCCGACCAGCCCGCCGAACGCAGGATAGTGACCGCTGCCGCCGCCGATCACGACGGCGACCGTGGGCTCTGCCGCACGTGTGGCCCTCGCGACTCCGCCGGCAACCGCACGCACCCAGCGAGCCGAAGCCAGAGTGAAGCCGTCGATCATCTCCTCGGCAAAGTCTTCTGGATCATTGAACAGCCGCGTCATCACACACTCCAGCTCGTCGGTCCCACTTTTCCCCTATCCTATAGGAAGTTGGATAGATTTTTCTGATCCCTTGTTGGGCGCACGAAAGGAATGCGATGAACGTTCCGCTCCCGGTACTGATCGGGGCGAGCCTGAAGAGCTACTTCAGCCGCGAGGAGGGCCGCGCATGGTTTCATGAGGTATCGCGAGCCATCGCCCAGCGCGGTGATCCGAGTGACGTCGACGTCTTCGTCATTCCGTCCTATCTCCAGATCCACGACGCGATGAGCGCCTTCGCCGATACGGGCGTGCGCATCGGCGCGCAGGATGTCAGCGCCCATCCGCACGGAGCGTTTACCGGAGAGATTCCCGCCGCCGAGCTGTCTGAGTCCGGTGTCGCCTTCGCCGAGGTGGGTCACGCGGAGCGACGGCGGCTGTTCGGAGAATCGGACGCAGATGCCGCAGCTAAAACGGCCGCAGCACTGACGTACGGCGTGACGCCGCTGCTGTGTCTCGGCGAGAGCGAACGCGTCGATGCGCCGGTTGCAGCCGCCGCCGTCACCGCTCAGCTGCGCGCCAATCTCACCGACGTACCTACCGGAGGTGTCGTCATTGCGTACGAGCCCGTGTGGGCCATCGGTGCGGCTTCTTCTGCGCCGCGTGAGCACATCGTCACCGTCGCGCGGGCGTTGCGTAGAGCTCTGAACGAGGACCCCGCGCGACGCGGATCGCGCGTCATTTACGGTGGATCCGCCGGTCCCGGCCTGCTCACGGCACTCGGCGATGACATCGACGGCTTGTTCCTCGGTCGCTCCGCTCACGACGTCTCGTCATTCATCGCCGTCGTGGATGAGGCCGCAGAGCTCGCACGCCACCGACTGCGTCGGTCTAACCGCCCCTAGACTGACGCCTGTGTGCACTGTGGTGATCGATGTTCATGCCGATGGCACCTCACGCCTGCTCGCGGTCCGCGACGAAGACCCCGAGCGAGAGTGGGATCACCTCGGCCCCTGGTGGCCGGAGAGCCACCCCGGCGTGACCGGCATCCGCGATCGCCGTGCGGGTGGCGCCTGGCTGGCCGCCGACGTGCAACAGCGACGCGTCGCTGTGCTCCTCAATCGCGCCGATGTGCTCAATCTGCCTGCCGACCAGGTGCGCACCCGCGGCATCCTTGCGCTCGAATCCGTGGCGGGGCGCTCGCCGGAAGCGCCGCTTGCTATGCACGGATTCAACCTGCTGGAGGTCGAACCCGGTGCCGCACGCGTGCTTTCCTGGGATGGCAAGAACCTCACCGACACACGAGTGCCTCAGGGTGTGCACATGATCGCCCACGACGGTCTCGACGACCCGGCCACGGCGCGCATCGCACGCTGGCTTCCTGACTTCCGCGCGCGGGCTCCGCAGACGGACGGCTGGGAGGATGCCTGGGTCGAGCTGCTCGCGGCATCCGCTCAGTTGGACCCGACCGACGACGCCGCGATCATCCGCGACAACCGTCCGCACGGATACCCGACACAATCGCTGCTCTACTGCCTCGCCGAAGTCAGGCACGATGGCGTCGACCTTCGCGAGACGACGTTGCCCGCACCCGCGCACTGGAGCGTGTAGTGGCGGGTGTCGCCACGCGATCGTCACGCTATGCTCGCTCCATGAGCGATCCCCAGCAGCCGCAGAACCCGCCGTACGCGTCGCAGCCTGCGCAGCAGCAACCGCCACAGTACGCTCCTCAACAGCAGGCGCAGCCCGCATACGCGCACCCGGCGCAGCCGACCCCGGGCGGATACGGGCAGCCGTCCTACACGCCAGCACCCACGCCGAGCCAGACGGGCGCGAACCCGATGGGCAAGATCGGTTTCATTCTGGGGCTCGTCAGCATCGGCGTTCAGGTGCTGCTCAACCTGATCATCCAGATCATGATTCGCTCGGACGGCTACCAGCTGATCAGCCTCTTCAGCAACATCTTCTCGATCGTCATCTTCCTGACCGGCGTGGGCGGACTTGTCTTCGGCCTCATCGGAATCAAACGCCCCGGAGCCCCGCACGCCCTCTCTGGCATCGCCGCAGGAATCGGCATAACCATCGTGATCGGCGCCGGAATGAACTTCATCTTCGCCGCCATCAACCTCATGCGGTTCTAAACCGAGGCGCCGATCACTTCGCGGCGAGCACTCGCTGGTAGATCTCCGTCATCGCCGCCGTGCGCGATGACTGCAGGAACTCGGTTGCGACGTCGGGATCCGGCGTCGGCGCACGCCCAGCCACGATATCGGATGCCGCACGCTGCAGCGTCTGCGCCAAGGCTGTGACCGAGGCATCCGGCACCGCCCACAGCCCGCCACGCAGCTCACCCGCGATATCAGGGTCGCTCACGATGGTCGGCGTACCGAGCGTTGCGGCTTCGAACGGTGTCATCCCCTGCGTCTCGAATCCGATCGAGGTTTGCACGACGGCATCGGCCGCGGCGATCCGTGCGAGCGTCTCGGCGTACGGAAGGCGGCCGGCAAAGCGCACGCCAGCATGACCGCGCGCGATCTTCTCGGCCGCGCGCAACTGCCCGCCGCCGCCGATGACCTCGATGTCGGCGTCGACCTGCGACTCGACGACGGCTTCAAGGAACGGCAGCAACCGCTTCTCGGGACTCATCCGCCCCAACCACACGAAGCGCGGCCTTTTCTGCCCCGCGGGCCTCGCTGACGGCTGCGAGTCTGCATCTTCCGCACGAGACAGCACCTGCGCCGTGGTGTCTCGTGTCAGAGATGGTGATTCGCGCGCGCGAAGCGAGGCAAGCAGGTCATCATCGATGCCGTTCCAGACCACATCGACCTCGGGAAAGACCCCGTGCTTCTCGAGCCGTCGCGCGAAATGAGCCGACGGCGCCGTGACAGCATTCGAACCCTGGGCGATGCCGCGCAGGAATGCCCAGCCGTCCCCTCCGCCCGTCGGCTCGCCGACCCCCCGCATCGCCACGCGCCGCCAGAGGTTCAGTGCCGCCAGCACGGGTCGGTGCAGCGGCGTGACAGCTGCCATGCCGACGTCGACCCGGTTGTGCATCGTATGAACCACACGGATGCCGTGGCGATGGGCGAAGCGATGGCCGATGAATGCGCCCCAGAAGTCGGCCTGCACGTGCACGAGATCGACCGGCGGACGCGACGCGAACGCCCGGTCGAGAAACCGGTCAGTGCGTCGCCCCGGCCACGACATCGAATACTCCCGATCGAGCGTGATGGGCATCGACGGCAGATCGAGGTAGGCGGCATCTGACGGGCGAGCGCCCGCGTGCATCTTCGGGGCGACCGCGGTGACGGTGTGCCCGGCGCGTTCGAGGTAGCGCCGCTGCAACCGCATCGACACCTGCGCCCCACCGAGGGACTCGAGGTGCTGATCGCCGAAGAAGACGATGTGCATTATTCGGGCAGTGGTTCGTCGCGGTAGAGCGCCTCGAACGTGTCGAGGGTGCGGTTGATGTCGTGCACGATCACACCGTCGAGGGATGCCTGTTGCATCCGCTCGTACTCGGCCGGCTCTGCTGTGAGCACGTCGGTCAGGCGGGCGGCGAGCTCATCGGCGTTGCCCGGTTCGAACAGGTAGCCGTTCTCACCGTCATGCACGAGGTGCGGGAGGGCAACCGCATCCGCCGCGACGATCGGCAGGGCCGACGCCATCGCCTCCATCGTCGCGATCGACTGCAGTTCTGCGATCGAGGCGATGACGAACAGGCTCGCCCGAGTGAGCAGTGCGCGCAGCTCTTCGTCGGTCGTGCGACCGTGGAAGGTGACCCGGTCGCTGAGGCCGAGCTCGCCCGCGAGGCGTTCGAGGCTCTTACGCTGGTCTCCGCCGCCGACGATGTCGAAGCTCACCTCCAGCGCGGGGTCGAGCCTCGTCACGGCTTCGAGGATCACCTCGACCTGCTTCTCGGCCGTCAGCCGCCCCACGAAGATGATGCGGTTGCCTTCACGCGGCCCGATCACCGGGGTGTACTGCGTGCGGTCGATGCCGCAGCTGACCGGGATGACGTCTTTCACCTCGACCGTGCGCTCGAGGAAGTCGGCGGCGCGGCGGGTCGGCGTGGTGATCGCGCGCGTGAGGTCGAAGGTGCGCTTCGCGTCGGCCCAGGCGAGTTTCAGGATGATGTCGTCGATGAACTTCGGCAGCGTCGTGTGATCGAGGATGTTCTCGGCCATGACGTGGTTGGTCGCGATGACGGGGATGCCGCGCTGATGCGCTATGCGCGAGAGACCGCGTCCGATCACGATGTGCGATTGGATGTGCACCACGTCCGGCTTCACACGGTCGAGCACTCGGCGCGCATAGTACTTCGAGCGCCACGGCCACACGAAACGCAGCCAGTCGTGTGGTGCCCAGCGCACCGACGGCAGCCGGTGCAGCGTCATCGGCTCGCCCTCGATGACCTCAGTGGCGGGTGCGGCGCGGCGGTACTTCTGATTCGGCGCGACGACGTGCACATCATGACCGCGCTGGACGAGGCCGGCCGCGAGGCGCTCAGCGAAACGGGCCGCACCGTTGATATCAGGAGAGAACGTGTCGGCGCCGATGAGGATGCGCAACGGGCGCTCGTCGTTCGGAGCGTCAGAGGAGGTCACGGGATATGCAGCCTTACGGTACGCGAAAAGTGTTCCCTGGTCAGGGCGCAGGCCACTTTACCCGAGGCATCTGCGCTCTCCCCGTTCCCTCGCCGCTCGTCGCCTGCTCCGTCTCGTCCTGTCCCGCTCCGAGACTGCATTGTGCGGATGAGACCGCAGGAATTCCGGACGGTCTCATCCGCACAATGCCGTCTCGCGGGGTCGCGGGGTCGCGGGTCGCGGGGTCGCGGGGTTCAGGAGGCGCTCGGAACCGTGCCCTAACTTTGGAGTATGCGACTGACCTCAGCTGCCGACCCCGCGCTCTGGATCCCCGTGACGGACTCGTTCGGGTGGAGGGGGCGCCGCCATCGCAAAGCGGCTATTCGGATGCTGCTCGGCCAGGCCACGCAAGCATTGGGCGCTCCGGCACGGCCAGGATCGAAGCTCGGCGCGTGGGCGATGAGTCAGGCGGCGCCACTGCTCATGCGCAAAGCCGATGGGCGGGTGCTGGTGTGGACATGGAAGGCCGACCCCGAGCTCGTCGTCGCCATGGCCAGCGTTCAGGAGCTGACCAACGACCTGCGGCGGGCCAGGGCCACCATGCCGATCGAGTACGACGACACCGAAAGCTTTGCCACGCCGCTCGGCGCCGGCGAGAAGTTGCTGATGCCCTTGCCGCCTGAGCCGTCCACTCCCCCGTTTGCGACATATACGTGGGACACCGGCACGCATCTGATCACCCTGACGGCGATCTGCAGCGACCGCGAGCGGTTCGGGACGCTGATTCCCGCGCTGGACGAGTTGGCACGCAGCATCCGAATCGCCGCAGACCTGACCGGCGGCGAGACACCGGGCGTGCTGCGGATCGATCCGGCGTGAGGTCACTCGCGAGAAACGGCCTTCTGCATGAGAAACGTGTTCCCATGACGTTTTTCATGCAGCACATTGTTTCTCGCTCCCGGCACGCACGCCGCTGTGGGAATCTGGCGCTGACTCCTCCGTAGACTTTCGGGATGGGTTGTGCGTATGCCGGAGGGGAGCGCGTAAGACGGTGAGCACGCGAGTCATGTTCGGCATGCTTCGGTTCGCCACGGCGGCCGTGTGTCTGACCGCGCTCATTCACCGTCTGCTCTGGGGACTCAGCTCGCAGACCATCGCCGGCCGCAACTTCTTCGCCTACCTGACGGTCGAATCCAACTGCGCGCTCGTCGTGCTGCTCGCGATCGGTGGCGTCCTGGCATTTCGTCACGGCGACGACCCCCGTTGGTTCAGCGTCGCCCTGTCGCTGGTTCTCACCTGGACGACCACGGCCGGACTCGCGTTCGCGCTGATCGTCTGGCAGGCGGGTTTGCGCGGCATCCGCGTCGATGTGCCGTGGTCAGATCAGGTCTTGCATTTCTGGCTGCCCGCGTTCACGGCGATCGCTTGGACTCTCACGCCAGGGCATCGCGCGGTGCCCTGGTGGATCATTCCTGGTTCTCTGGTGTTCCCTCTGGTCTGGGGTGGGGTAACGATGTGGCGCGGGCCGCAGATCGGGTGGTACCCGTATTACTTCCTGGATCTTCGTCAGGTGAGCGGCATCGGAGAGTTCTTGATCACCAGCGCCATCGCCTTGGCGATCTTCGCGCTCGTCGCGGCCGTGCTGGCGTTGATCAGCCGGATCAGTCCGTCTCGCCGGACGGCGCGAACGGCTCCAGCGAGATGAGCGCGGCCGTCAGCGCCTCATTCTCATCCAGTGCTGCGAACTCTTCAGCAGCATCGCCGCCGACGATGCCGACCAGGACGTTCTCTCCGGTGCTCGGCGACAGGTTGATCCACGTGCGCACCGTAGCTTCACCGCCGACGACATGCCAGATCGCGGCATCCGTCTCCCAGAAGGGCTTGTCATCGTAACGCAGCCAGATCGTCTCGATGTGCCCCATGCCGAGCGCGTTGATGGCGCCGCGATGTCCGAAGGGAAGCTGCGGGCTGAACTCGATGCCGTCGCGCTGCAGCACACCGAGCGGAACAGTGACCACGACACGGTCGAATGAAGTCGACTCCCCCGTGCCCAACCGCAGGCTCACGCCGGCGTCGTCATAGGCGATGCGGGTCACCGGCGAAGCGAGCGACAGCTGCGCATCACCCACAAGCTCGTGCACGTAGGCACCGAGGTCGCCGACGACGGCTTTCGCGGCATCCGCCGGCAACTCGGGAGGAAACCACGACGAGAGCACCTCGGCATCGGCCGCGGCGGTTGTCGCCAGGTGCGCGAGCAGGGCGGCGAGGCCGGGTTCTTCAGGATCGGCACCGGTATCGATCAGCGCCTCGGCCAGCGCCACGTCGGCGGGCAGTGTCTCGGCCGCCGCGACAGCCTTCTCGATCGGGGCCGGGCTCACCGGCTCGATGGCGCCCTCCGGTGACCGCCACAGCGCCGCCGTCAGATCGCTCATCTCGGGGAAGTCCGGCTCGTCGCCGAGAGCGTCGTCAGCATCAAGCAGCCACGACCCCAACTGCACCGGCACCGGCCACGCGTCGTCGAGATGCGAATGAACGCGGCCGCCCACCCGGTCTCGGGCCTCGAACACCGTCACCTCGACGTCTGCGTCGGCAAGCTCGGATGCCACGGCCGCACCCGCGAGCCCGGCGCCGATCACGGCGATGCGCTCACCGCCGGCCATCGCTGCACGCAGCCGCATCGCCGCGCTCTGCCCGGAGTGGAACGCTCCGCGCATCGTGCCCGGGTCATCGACATCTGTCGCCTCACCGGCGAAGTAGACACGGTTCTGGATGGGCTCGGCCAATTTCTGGCGCGTGGACTGCTGCACACCCACACGCGTGTAGCTGGCCGCGCCGTGTGCGAACGGGTCGCGCGCCCAAGCGCTGCGCACGCTCGCGGCCGGAGCGGGTACCACCGTGGTCGGCAAGGGCGACGGCGAAGGCGTGATCGACCGCGTCGGGGTGGGCTTCGGCTCCGGCGTGCACGAGACGAGCAGCACGCCGAGGGCGCCGACTCCGGTGCCGATCAGCAGCTCGCGACGCGTCATCTTCATTGGCGCAAGACTACCTCAGGCCGCCCCGGCAGATCCGGGCGCAGAGTGCGCGGTCACTCGTCGCCGCCGCGACGGGGACGCCACAGCACCACGTCGGTCGATCGGCGGATGCGGCGGCCACTCGACACCGGAATCACGCCGGCCGAACCGGCAGCGAAGACGCGGACGCCCGGACGGCTCTCGCGCTCGGCGCGCAGCGCGCCTTCCAGGTCGAGGACTCTGCGACGCAGCATCCGCACCTCGTCTTCGAGGTCAAGCAAGCGCGCGATGGCGGGCAGGCTCATCCCGTCAGCAGACAGACGTGCGACCTCCCGCAGCTGCTGGATGTTGCGGGCCGAGTATCGGCGCGACCCGCCACGGGTGCGGCCCGGCACGACGAGGCCGATGCGGTCGTACTGACGCAGCGTCTGCGGGTGCATCTCTGAGAGCTCGGCGGCGACGGCAATCGCGAAGACAGGAGCATCTTCATCTTCTATCATCGTGACCTCGCCTCTCCGCCGCCGCCCCAGATCAGGAGATGGGCCGAGTTCAGGACGATCCGGTGGGAAATCTCCTGATCTCGGGCGATGCTCCTGATCTCGGGCGCACAGCTCATCAGTCGCGCGCCTTCGCCATCATCTCAGCGCGCGGGTTCTCTCGGGGTTCCAGCTCATGGAATTTCTCCAGGGCTTCGCGAGCGGCATCATCCAGATGCGTGGGAACAGCCACCTGCAACTCAGCCAACAGGTCGCCGGTGCCCTTCGACGTCTTGACCCCGCGCCCCTTGACGCGCAGCACGCGCCCCGACGGGGTGCCCGGCGCCACCCGCAACTTGACCGGGTCACCGCCGAGCGTCGGCACCTCGATCGTCGCTCCCAGAGTCGCTTCGGTGAAGGTGACCGGAACCGTCAGGCGCAGGTGCAGCCCGTCGCGCGTGAACACCGGGTGCGGACGCACCTTGATCTGCACGACGATGTCGCCGCTCTCGCCGCCATCCGGTGAGGGCCGACCGCGGCCCCGCAGGCGGATCTTCTGCCCGTCGGCGACGCCGGCCGGAATCTTCACCTTGAACGGCTTGCCGTTCTCGCCCTGCAGAGTGATCGTCTCGCCCTGCACGGCGGTGGTGAAGTCGAGCGTCGTGCGCGCCGTGACATCGGCGCCGCGCTGCGGCCCGCCGAACCCACGGAACCCGCCGGACGGCTGTCCGAAGCGCCCCGAACCGAACCCGCCACCGCTGCCGGCCGGCTGGCCCTGGTTGAACATCGCGAAGATGTCCTCGAAGTCGGCGCTCTGACCACGTCCGCCCTGACCGAACCGGCTGAAAACGTCTTCGAAGCCGCCGCCCCCACCACCGCCGGCGGTGAAACGCGCCCCCGAACCCATCGCGCGGATCTCGTCGTATTCCTTGCGCTGCTCAGGGTCAGCGAGCACGGAGTACGCCTCGCTGATCTCTTTGAACTTCGCCTCGGCCTTGTCATCACCCTGGTTCGAATCCGGGTGGTACTTGCGTGCGAGCTTGCGATAGGTCTTCTTCAGATCGGAATCACTGACGTCTTTGGTGACGCCGAGCATCTTATAGAAGTCCTTATCGAACCAATCTTGACTGGCCATGCGCTCTTAATCGGTCCCTGAGCCCGTCGACGGGTCGGCCGGCACGGCGACGACGACCTTCGCCGGCCGCAGTTCGACATCGCCCAGACGGTAGCCCACCTCGACGACATCGAGGATCGTCGAGGTCTCAGCGTCGGGGGTGGGCTGCTGGAAGATCGCCTCGTGCTGCTGGGGGTCGAACTCCTCGCCTTTCTCGCCGTAGGCGACGACGCCGAGGCGCTCGACAACGGCGCGCACCTTCTCACCGATCACGAAGAACGGCGTGCCCTCATCGAGGTCGCCATGAGCCGCGGCACGGTCGAGGTCGTCGAGCACGGGAAGCAGGCCCTTGGCGACCTCGCCCTTTGCTCGCTCGATCTCGACCTGACGCTGCTCTTCCGTGCGTCGACGGTAGTTGGCGTACTCGGCCTGCAGCCGCTTGAGGTCGTTCAGCAGAGTCGATTCGAGATCTGCCAGAACCGTGTCCTCTGCGGCGGCCTCACCGGTCTGATCCGCACCGAGGATGTCGTCAACCGTGAGATCGTCGGCGCCCTCAGCGGGCGACTCGTCGGATCCCTCAGCGGCCGCAGCCTCGGAGGAGTCGGGGTTCTGCGGCGCGGGGCCGGATGCCGAAGCATCCGACCCCTCGTCCTCAGGAACCTCGTTCTCGTCGAAGTCCTTGTTCGTCATGGTTACTTCTTTTCCTCGTCCTCGTCGTCGATGACCTCGGCGTCGACGACGTCTTCCTCAGCGGACGCGTCGCCCTCAGCGGCCTCGCCGTCGCCGGACGGAGCCTCGGATGCGGCATCCGCCTGCGACTGCGCGTAGATCGCTTCGCCGAGCTTGCCCTGCGACTCGTTGAGCTTGTCGAGAGCGGTCTTGACCGCGTCGTCGTCATCGCCGGCCAGCGCCGTCTTCAGAGCGTCGACGTCAGCCTGGACCTCGTCCTTGACGTCGGTGGGGAGCTTGTCCTCGTTCTCCTTGATCAGCTTCTCGATCGAGTACGACAGCGTCTCAGCCTGGTTGCGCTGCTCGAGAGCATCGGCACGCTTCTTGTCTTCCGCCGCGTTCTCTTCAGCCTCGCGCACCATGCGCTCGATGAGCTTCGTCATCCGGCCGCCCTTGGTCTCGATGCCGAGGCTGAGCGGGGTGACGTCGATGAGCAGAACGTCCTTGCGCTCGCCCTTGAGAACGCCGGCCTGAAGAGCGGCGCCGACAGCGACGACCTCATCAGGGTTGACGCCCTTGTTCGCTTCTTTGCCGGTCTCGCGCTTGACGAGCTCAGCAACAGCGGGCATACGGGTCGATCCACCGACGAGCACGATGTGATCGATCTCGGCGACCTTGATGTTCGCCTCGCGGATGACGTC
>NZ_JAJUFV010000047.1 GCF_029263575.1 Microbacterium sp.
CGGCGCCGGCGGTGCCAAGATCTACACGACCACATGGGTCGGTTTCGAGCCGATCTGGGACATGTTCCTGACGATCGTCATCACCCTCACCCTTGTCGTCGCGGGAACCGCGCTCGCCGCTGTTCTCTCGGTCCCGGTCGCTTACGGTGCCGCCCGCAACACCAGCCCGCACGCCTCGGTTCTCGCGCTGTGCCGCGGTATCGGGGTCATCGCGCGGGCGATTCCCGACGTCGTCTTCGTCGTGGTGCTCGCCTTCCTCTGGTTCAACTCCGGGATGCTTCCGGCCATCGTCGCGATCGGCCTGCATTCGGTCGGCATGATCTCGAAGATGTTCGCTGATGCGATCGAGCAGATCGATGAGGGTCCGCGAATGGCGATCCGCTCGGCCGGTGGGTCGCGCGCTCAGCAGTTCTGGTCAGGCGTGTTTCCGCAGGTGCTGCCCGCCTGGGTCGCGGTCGCGCTGCACCGGGCAGACATCAACCTGCGCGGCACCGTCATTCTGGGCGTCGTCGGCGTGATCGGTGTCGGCTACGAACTCGACGAGGCACTGCACGGCGGCCCCGCCGGCATGCGTCGCGTGATCCCCTGGGTGATCATCATCGTCGTGCTGTGCGTGCTGTTCGAGATCGTCTCATCGCTGCTTCGCACCCGTCTTCTCGGCGTGCAGCCGACCGGCAAGGCGCTGGGCGACACGGTTGCGCGTGCGGTCGCCGGAAACAAGGCATCCGCTTCCGGCACGAGCACAGCAGGTATGGACACCGCCGCCATCAAGACACACGACCGCCATACGCGCATCGAGGCGGCCATGCACCGCCCCTGGGACCACAATCGCGTCAGCAACACCCTGTGGATCTGGCTCGGTGTGCTCGTCGTCGTCGCGTCGTTCATCTACACCGCGCCCGACGTGACGAAGATCTTCACGCCCGCCTGGAACGAGATCGTCGACCCGGCGCGGGACCGCGCGATCTGGCCGCCGCACTTCGGCAGCCGTGACTGGGGTGACGTGCTCGGCGCGGTCGTGACGACCATCCAGATCGCGTTCGCGGCGACGCTCATGGGGGCGATCATCTCGGCTGTGGTCGGACCCCTGTCTGCCCGCAACGTGGCGCCCAACAGCTGGGTGCGCAACTGCTTTCGCGGGGTCGCGCTGGTGATCCGCGCGATCCCCGACCTGGTGATCGCGATCCTGTTCATCATCGCGGCCGGCATCGGTCCGCAGGCGGGTGCGCTCGCACTCGGCATCGGCGGTGTCGGGCTGCTCGCCAAGCTCATCGGAGACTCGATGGAAGAGGTGCCGAACGGGCCCGAGCGTGCGCTCGCGGCCGGCGGCAGCACCCGGACGCAGGTGTTCTTCTCATCCACGATGCCGATGTCGGTGCCGGCGATGGTCAGCCACCTGATGTACCTGCTCGAGCAGAACATCCGCTCGGCGACGCTGCTCGGCATCGTCGGCGCCGGCGGCATCGGGTTCCTACTACTCAACGCCCTGCAGGGTCGTCACTTCGACGAGGTGCTGGCCTACGTGCTCGTGATCATCGCGATGGTGGTGGTGGTGGAGGGCGCGTCGATCCTGATTCGTCGCGCGCTCAAGTAGGTCGCGGCTTTCCCGGGACACTTGTCTGCTCAGATCACACCTGTCGGCCCAGAACGGCCGATCGGGCCGACAGGTGTGAAACGGACCGACAAGTGTGACGACGCCGAAGCCCGTGCGGGGCAGCCGCAGGGGGGGTGAGCCGCTAACGGATCAGGCGGCGAGCCAGAGGCCCCTGCGGTCGGTGGCGATGCGCAACCCCGCGGCGACGGTCTCGTCGTCGCCGATGCGTGCGCCCCGGGCGATGAGGGCCCCGGCGCCGATGTCGGTACGGACGCCGATGTGGGCGCCGTCGCCGATGGCCGCACCCTCGCCGAGGTGGGCGTGCGCGTCGATGTAGGCGTTCTCGCCAACGACGGCATCCGGTTCGACCCACGCCCCGCGGATCACCGTGGCGCCAGCGCCGACGCGCGCGCCCGGTTCAACATAAGCACCGGCTTCGATTACAGCCTTCGGGTGTACCTTCGCGCCGTGCGCGATGAGCCCGCGGCCGTTGACGTGCTTGCGGTAGCGCAGCGCTCGGCCCTGGTCGTCTTCGATGTCGATGTAGTTCTTTCCCACGATTCCTCCCGTGTCCGGAGACTCCCGGATATATCAACAACCACGGCAGGGTCGATTTCATTCCCGATATGGGATGCTGTCCTTCGACGGGCTCAGGAAACGTCCCTCTGGCACGACGGACACCAGAAGGTAACGCGTTCACGCGTCGGATCGGCGCCCAGCTCGCCGCGGCGAATGAGGGTTCCGCAGCGCCGACACGGACGGTTCGCGCGGCCATAGACCCAGGTCGTGCTCCCGGCGCGGTTGACGCCGGTGAAGGTGCGGTCGGCGCGGTCGCGGTTCGCGCGGATCGTGCGCGCGGCGAGGGAGATCAGCGCGGTGGTATCGACATCGGCGGCGGGTGTGGTCGGAAGGATGCCGCGCAGAAACAGCAGCTCGGCGGCGTATTCGTTGCCGAATCCGGCGACGTTGCGCTGATCGAGCAGAGCGACGTGGATGCTGCGCTGATCCGCCGCGACGCGGCGCGCAGCCTCGACGGCATCCCAGTCATCGGCGAGCGGATCAGGGCCCAGATGCCCCACGATCCGGTCCTCGTCGCGGGTGGGGACGAGGACGATCTCGGCGACGTCCACGCCGACGGCCTCGTGCGCTGTGGTGCCGACGATCGCGCGGACGGTGAATGCCGGATGCCGCCACCGCTGCCCCGGGCGATACAGGCGCCAGGAGCCATCCATGCGCAGGTGGGAATGCAGCGTGAACTCGCCGATGCGCAGCAGCAGGTGTTTGCCGCGAGCTGTGCAGCTGTGCACGGTCTGACCGGTGAGGTCGGCGGTCGCGGCCTGCGGAACGCGCAGGTCGAACCGGGCGACTTCGTGCCCGGCGAGCGCCTGATCGAGGTGCCGCGCCGTACGGAAGACGGTATCGCCTTCAGGCACGAGGATGCGCCGGCGGCGGGGCGGGTGCGGATCCCGGCGTGTCTACGACGCCGCGCTTCGTTGTGCTGCGTCGTAAGACGTCATGCGCAAGAAGCGTCGAGCCGGCGACGGCGGCGGGCATGGTGACGACGGCGCCCAACGGCACGAGAAAGCACAGCTGTGTCGCCACACCGAAGCCGAGCACGCGCGATCGGCTGGCGCCGAGCAATTCGGAGCGCGAGTATCCGGTCAATCCGCGAGCGTCGAATGCCCGGCCGGTGAGTTCGCGGGCGAGGATGCGTCCGCTCAGCAAGACGCCGACGACGGATGCCACGACACCGCCGATGACGGGGACGAAGCCGATCACGAGTGTGAGCAGCGCGACGAGAATGCCGAAGATGACGAGTCGGACTCCCTCGCCGATCGTCGACCAGAAACCGGTCTCACCGGTCGGCTCTTCACCGAGGGAGCGTTCGACGCCTTTCCAGATGCGTTGGTAGAACGGGTCGCCGATCGTCAGGGTGAGTGCGGTGAACACGAAGGCCGACAGGGCGAGGGCGGCGACGACGATCACTGCGCCGAGGCCGAAGCGCAGGATCGTCTGCCACGGTTCGACCCAGCCGTCGGCGAACGGCGTCATCCAGTCAGTGAGCGGGCCGAGCCAGATCACGAGTGGCACGAGGGCGGCGAGAAGCACGGCCCAGGCGATGAACGCGGGGATGAGCCCGAGGGCCATGAGCTTCGGGTGGGAGCGCCACATACGGAAGCCGCGCAGGAGTGTGCCGACGCCGGCGAAGAACTCGCGGATCATCTCTCCAGCGTATGCGGAATCAGGTGGTCATCGCTGCGGAGATATCGCGTCGGCGGATGCTGCGATCTCATCGATCAGCCGGATGAAGTGGCGTGGCCGGGCGATGTGGAAGCCGTGCCCGGTGTCGACGCGCTCGAGACGGGCGTCCGGCAGGTCAGCCAGTGCGCGCGCTGCGTCGTCGTCGGTCATGGCGCCTTCGAGGACTCCGTCGTCGGTGATCCGCCAGTTCGCATGGATGAGGATCGTCGGCGAGGTGATCTGCCGCAGTGTCGCGGACTGGTCGAAGCCACGCTGCCAGTCGAAGGTGTAGAACGCATCGGCGAAGCGCGGGTCGAACTGGTGCATGTACGCGATGGTCTCGTTCACGCTCGGAGGGAAGAACCACAGCCGCAGCGGTCGGTGAGGGTGTCTCAGCCGCCGCTTGCGGGCGGACGCGGCGATCTTCTCGCGCGCCTTGCCGAAGTATCGCAGCCACGCGTTGTGCGCCATGTAATATGCCGCGAAGTCGCGCTCGTCGGACTGCAGGCAATCGTGCGCCGGGGTGGCGAGATCGACGTAGTTGAATGTGGTCGGGGTGCGCTCGGGGTCGGTGGAGAACAGCGGCGGATCTTCGAGCAGCAGCGCACGGACCAGGTGCCCCGCCGTCGCGGCCGTGCCGGCTGCGATGAGGCCGCCCGAGGAGTGGCCCGAGAGCAGCACGGGCCCGCCGATCACCGTCTCGATGAAGTCGATGACGTCGCGGACCTGGATGTGCACGTCATAGGCATCGGGCGTGCGGTCGGAATCACCGTGGCCCACGATATCGATCGCGAACACGTGGTAGTCGGTGGCCAGCGCGGGCAGCACGGTGCCGTAGTTTCGCCAGGCGGAGCTCTGCGCATGCAGCAGCAGGAGAGCCGGGCCGTTCTGTGGGCCCTCGGCGTAGGCCAGGCGCGTTCCGCTGCGGAGAGTGTGGGACTTCTCGACGTAGCCGCGGGCGCGCACCCGGCGGCTGATGAGCCAAGAGGGAAACATTCTTCATGTATAACATGTATTTCATACCGATATGATCGGAAAATGGCAGAGGAAAGTGCGGATGCTCCGATCTACGGTCCCGACGGGCGCGTCTTCTACGGCGCGGTGACGGTGGGTGAGCGCGGCCAGGTGGTGATTCCGGCTCGCGCACGGCGCGAGCACGGCATTGAGGCCGGGCAGAAGCTGCTGGTGCTGGGGAGCGCGGAGGGCATCGCCCTGATCGGCGTCGACCGGCTGTTCGAGTTGCTGGGGCAGTCGTCTCCGCTGCGTGACGCGGTGCAGAAGCATCGCGAGGAGTGAATGCGCTCAGAGCGCTTTGCGCAGGGCGAAGCCGCGTGGCGTCGCCACGAAGCCGGCTTCTTGCAGGGCGATCGCGAACGGCGTGCGGTAGATCGGCTCGCCGTTGATCTTCTCGACGGTGAGGGTGTCGAGGCGTCGCGCGCGCGAGGTCGCGACGAGATCGGATGCCGCGGCCCGCAGCAGCTCGGGATCGTCGTCGAACGCGAGCACGGTTCGTCCGCCACGTTCGAGATACAGCACGAGTGCGCCGTCGACGAGGACGATGAGTCCGCCCGCCTTGCGGCCCGGGCGGTGCGAGACGCCTTCGCGCCGTGGCCAGGCCAGTGCTGCGCCATAGGGGTTGGCCGGGTCGGTTGCGGCCAGTGTGATTGCCCGCCGAGGAGCCGGGTCGACGAGGTTGGCGAAGGTGCGCAGCCGGTCGACGGTCGTGGATGCCGCGAATTGCGCTGCGCCGAGCTTCTCGATGACGTAACCGCGGCGGCAGTGACCGGCCTCTTCGAACCCGGCGAGGATGCGATACGCCTGGGCGAAGCCGCCCGGCGTTCCTTCGGACTGCACGGCCCCGCGCGTCACCACCCCATAGCGGTCGAGCAACAGTCCTGCAGAGACGGTCGCTCGTCGTGCGGCATCCGCCTGTGCTGTTGCGCCCGCGCTTTCACCGCTGGGCAGCAGCGACCACCGACCGCCCGTCGCGGGAGGCCGCGGCGCCTGCTGACTCGAGAACGAGACGCCGCGGAACGTGCGTGTGCGAGGCGCGCGCCGCACCGACTTGTGCGCTTGCGAGCCGCCGGCGAGCAGCGTGCGCACCGGCGCGAAGGTGTCGTTCGTGACCTGGGCTGACCAGGTGAGATTCCACAGCGCCTCGAGAACGGACTGTTCGTTCTCGGCTCCGACCATGAGCTTCAGCTGCGCTGCGAAGTAGGCGCCGCCGCGGCCGAGTGCGTCGAGCAGCGCGTTTTCGAGCGAGTCCGGAGAGTTCTCGGCGTTCCGTCCGTCGATCGCTGAGCCTGTCGAAGCGTCAGGGATCGGCAGCGTGAACGGGGCCAGATCAGCCGGATGCAACGACACCCAACCGTCACGACCGGGGAGGGTGCCGTGTCCTGCCCAGACGACCTCGCCGCTCGAGGTGAGCTCGTCCAGCAGGGCTGGCGAGTAGTCGCGCACACGTGAGGGCAGGACGAGAGATTCCCAGGCGCTCGCGGGGATGGGCACGCCGGCGAGTTGTTCGACCACGGCGAGCACGCCGTCGACGCCCTCGAGCGGACGGGTCAGATGCTGCCAGTCCGGCAGGAACCGCGCATAGGCTTCGGGCGCGACGGGTTCGACGCTGCCGCGGATCGCCGCGAGTGACCGCATCCGCAGACGTCGCAGAACCTCGGTGTCGCACCATTCGTTTTCTTCGGCGCTTCCCGCGGCATCGGGGAGGAAGTAGCCGCTTGTGATGCGTCCGGCCTGTTCGAGTCGTTGCAGGGTGTTGCGTGCGACGGCTGCTCCGAGCCCGAATCGGGTGGCGACGGCATCCGTCGTGAACGGGCCATGCGTACGGGCGTGGCGCGAGATGAGATCGCCGAGCGGGTCGGCGACGGGTTCGAGGAACGCCACAGGGATGCCGGTGGGAAGCGCCGCGCCGAGTGCGTCGCGCAGACGCCCGGCGTCTTCGATGGCGGCGACCCGCCCGGTGCCTGCGATCGTGACGGAAATCGCGCGCCGCGCGGCGATGAGAGCGTCGAGATGATCACGCGCGGCGCCTGTCGGGACCCCTGTTCCGGTCGCTGAGCCTGTCGAAGTGTCCGATGCGTCGGAAGCCTCCAATCTCTCGGCGACTTCCGCGGCATCCATCGGTCCGAGCGTGCGCAGCAGGTCGGCGACGCCCTCGATGCCGCGCGCCCGCCGACCCGGATCGAGCCTCTGCACTTCGCGTTCGAACTGCGCGATCACGTCGGGGTCGAGCAGTTCGCGCATCTCGACCGTGCCGAGGAGTTCGCCGAGCAGCGCCGGGTCGACCGAGAGCGCGGCTGCACGACGTTCGGCCAGCGGTGAGTCGCCCTCGTACATGAACGCGCCGACGTAGCCGAAGAGCAGGTCGCGCGCGTACGGTGACGGCTGCGCAGGCTCGGTCTCGACGAGTCGTACCTTCCGTTCGGCGATCGCTGTGGTGAGCCGGCGCAGCGAAGGCAGGTCGTAGACGTCTTGCAGCACCTCACGGAGTGCCTCGAGAATCACCGGGAAGGTCGGATGCCGGCGCGCCACCTCGAGCAGCTGCGCTGAGCGCTGCCGCTGCTGCCACAGCGGTGTGCGCTTGTTCGGATTCATGCGGGGCATGAGCAGTGCCCGGGCTGCGCATTCACGGAATCGCGAGGCGAACAGCGCTGATCCGCCGACCTCGGCGGTGACGATCTGCTCGAGCTCATCCGCTTCGAACGCGAACAGCTCTGCACCGGGCGGTTCGGCATCGGCATCCGGAACCCGCACGATGATGCCGTCGTCGCTGGCCACAGCCGAGCCGTCGACGCCGAGACGTTCACGGATGCGAGCGCCTATCGCCAACGCCCACGGCGCATGCACCTTCATTCCGTAGGGGGAATGCAGGATGACGCGCCAGTCGCCGACTTCGTCGCGGCCGCGCTCGACGGTGAGGTTGCGGTCGGTGGGGAGCGTTCCGGTCGCCTCACGCTGTTCTTTCAGATGGGCGATCAGGTTCGCGCGCGCCCGCTCGTCAAGCCCCGCGTCGATCAGGCGTTGGGCGGCCTTCGCGGCGGGTGCGGCATCCACCTCGCGGGAAAACGCTCCGAGCGCCTCACCGAGCTCGTATGGGCGGCCGATGCCGTCGCCGTGCCAGAACGGTACGCGTCCGGGTTGCCCGAACGCCGGGATGACATTCACTCGATCGTGGGTGATCTCGGCGATGCGCCAGCTGGTGGTGCCGAGAGTGAAGACGTCGCCGACGCGGGATTCGTAGACCATTTCTTCATCGAGCTCGCCGACTCGTCGCCCCGCGCCTTCGCCGGCGACGAATACGCCGAACAGACCGCGATCGGGGATCGTGCCGCCGCTGGTGACGGCGATGCGCTGGGCGCCGGGACGGCCGGTGAGAGTGCCGGCGTCGCGGTCCCAGACGAGCCGCGGGCGCAGCTCAGCGAACTCGTCGGAGGGAAAGCGCCCGGCGAGCAGGTCGAGTGTCGCTTCGAAGGCCGAACGCGGAAGAGACTGGAAGGGCGCCGAGCGGCGTACGGTCTCGAACCATTCCTCGACGCTGATCGCGTCGATCGCACAGGACGCAACCGTCTGCTGAGCGAGGATATCGAGCGGGTTGCGCGGCACGGTGATCGCCTCGATCTTGCCAGCCAGCATCCGCTCGGTGACGATCGCGGTGTGCAGCACATCACCGCGATGCTTCGGGAAGAGGGCTGCGCGACTGACTTCGCCGACCTGGTGGCCGGCCCGCCCGACGCGTTGCAGGCCGGATGCCGCCGACGGAGGCGCCTCGACCTGAATGACGAGGTCGACCGCGCCCATGTCGATGCCGAGCTCGAGGCTGCTCGTGGCGACGACGCACCGCAGGATGCCCGATTTCAGTTCTTCTTCGACGAGGGCACGCTGTTCTTTCGACACCGAGCCGTGGTGCGCTTTCGCGAGGACCGGATCGGCGCCTGCCGTGGAGCCGCCCTGAGCAATCATCGCGGCAGGCGATGCCGTCGGTTCGGGCGCGGGCACGCCGATGCGCTCCGAGTAGATCTCATTCAGGCGCCCGGTCAGCCGCTCGGCGAGGCGCCGCGAGTTGGAGAACACGATGGTCGACTTGTTCTCGAGAATCCGGTCGACGATCGCTTCTTCGACATGCGGCCACACAGATCCTGTCACCTCGGCGGTCACCGAGCCTGTCGAAGTGCCGGCTTCCGACCCGATCCCTGAGCCTGTCGAAGGGGCCGGAACACCCGGCGGCGGAGGAGGATTGGTCATGTCGTCCATCGGCACCGACACCGACAGCTCGAACGTCTTCGACGCTTTCGGGGCGACGATTTCGACGGGCGCCGAACCGCCGAGGAAACGGGCCACCTCGTCGATGGGTCGGACGGTCGCTGACAGCCCGATGCGCTGCGCCGGCGCATCCGTGCCTGCCGCGCGCCGCAGAGCGTCGAGACGTTCCAGACTCACAGCGAGGTGCGCGCCGCGTTTGGTGGCGGCGACGGCGTGCACCTCGTCGATGATGACGGTGTGCACATCGCGCAGCGTCTCGCCCGCGCGGCTGGTGAGCATCAGATACAGCGACTCGGGCGTCGTGATGAGTATGTCGGGCGGGTTCGCGACGAGTTTGCGCCGATCGCTCGAGGTGGTGTCACCGGAGCGCACGCCGACCGTGACGCCGGGAGCGTGGATGCCGAGACGCCGGGCGGACTGGCCGATGCCGACCAGCGGCGAGCGGAGGTTCCGCTCGACGTCGACGCCCAGCGCCTTGAGCGGAGAGATGTAGAGGATGCGGGTGCCCGCCGCATCCGGCATCTCGGTCTTCTCGCGGAAGACGCTGTCGATCGCCCACAGGAATGCTGACAGCGTCTTGCCCGAGCCGGTCGGCGCGACGACCAGAGCGTGCTTGCCGGCCGATATCGCCTCCCACGCGCCCGCCTGCGCTTCGGTGGGCGCCGCGAACGCCCCGCGGAACCAATCCTGGGTTGCGGGGGTGAAACGGTCGAGCACATCGGGCACGTCTCCATCATCGACCCTGCGACCGACATTGGGCGCGGGGCCCAGCATCACTCCTTGGGGATGAGGATCCAGAGCACGATGTACACCCAGAGCGACAGGCCGGCGAAGAGGACGGCGAGGATCGTGAGCAGTCGCACGAGCGTGACGTTCCACCCGAAGCGCTCAGCGATGGCGCGGCAGACTCCGGCGATGATACGGCCCTGTTTGCGGCGGATGAGCTGATTCATTCCTCGATACTGCCGGAGAGACCTGACCGCGACCAGAGAAACAGGTGAATGAATCCGATCGCGCTCTCGACAATGTCGGTGCCCGGGTGGATGGTGGTGTCATGGCTGAGCACACCGCGAACTACCAGGGCACCTTCATCGAGGTGTCAGAGGACTGTCCCATCGATCACGGCGCCGAGCCACCGATCGCTGAGAATCTGTCGATCGCCGCGCTGCACTATCGATTGATCGCCGAGAGACCCTACGGTCGTACCTCTGACGACGTTATCTTCGAGACGCACGCGCTGCGCAAGGGCATCGACCCGGGCGACGCCGCTGCGCGGGCTGAGTTCTTCTCGAAGGGGCAGCCGTGTCTGCGCTCATCTCCCCTCGGCAAGCGCTACGGCTGGGGCACACATCACGACGCCGAGGGGCGGGTCGCCCTGGTGCCGCGCGATTCTGAACAGTACGCAGCGCTCGCGGCCGACCCCACGCTCGCACACACCAGGGCGATGCGCTCGAGCCGCGCGAAGTAGCCGGTTACCACGACGGCTATACCCCGCGGCATCCGGCGTTCGCTACCCGTGCTGCCGCACCACCCCGTCGTTGTCGATCTCGAGGGTGAGATCGAGATCGAGCCGGTCGAGGAACGCGTCGTCGTGGCTGACGACCAGCACAGCGCCGCGGTACGCCTGGAGCGCAGCGACGAGCTGATCGATCGTGTCGAGATCGAGGTTGTTCGTCGGCTCGTCCAGCACCACCAGGTGCGGCGCTGGGTCTGTCAGCAGCATCCGTGCCAGTGCAACACGGAAGCGTTCGCCGCCAGACAGCGTGTCGACGGGACGATCGACCGTGTCACCACGGATGAGAAAACGCGCCAGTCGATTGCGCAGCTCTTTCTCGGGGATCGCCGGCGCGGCAAGCGCCACGTTCTCGATGACCGAGCGCGACTCATCAAGCCCGTCGATCCGCTGTGGCAGGTAGCCGACGCGGTCGGTGTGCGCGGCAGCCGTCGGTGCCGGTGTCGGCGCAGCCGTCGGTGCATAACTCAGCAAGGGACCGGCCGAATCGGCTTGATCGGCCGATTCGGGCCCAGAATGCTCGGATTTTGCGGAGTTGTGACCGGCCGAGGTCACCAGACGCTGCAACAGAGTCGTCTTGCCAGCGCCGTTCGGTCCGATGAGCGCGACCCGCTCGGGCCCCTGGATCACCCACGAGCGCTCGTTGCCGCCGATCGTCGCGATGCGGCGGCTGCGGGCGACGTCGGGGTCGGGCAGCTCGATCTTCATCGTGGCATCTCCGCGCACGCGTCGGCCCGCCGCGTCGAGTGCGCTGCGCGCGTCTGATTCCTTCTCGGCGACCTCGGTGCGCAGCTTTCCGGCCGACACCTGCGCGGCCATCTTCCTGCCGTTCGCGATGATTTTGGGGACGCGTTTCTCAGCAAACGCCTTGTCGGCGACGCGTGAGCGCGTCGCGAGCTTCGACTCGGCCTCGATCCGCTGCCGCTTCTCCTTCTTGAGCGTCTGCTTGGCGTCTCGCTCGGCCTGGCGGGCGGCGTTCTGCTCGGTATCGAGCCACGCACGCCACTCGGAGTACGGGCCACCGAACACGCTGAGCTCGTGCGCATAGAGCTCGGCGGTGGCATCCATCAGCTCGAGCAGCGACACATCGTGACTGACGACGATGAGTGCGCCTTTCCACGTGCGCACCATCGCGGCGAGCTTTGCGCGCGCAACGCGATCGAGGTTGTTGGTCGGCTCGTCGAGCAGGGTGATCGGCGCTCGTCGCAGTCGGATGCCGGCGATCGCGACGAGTACTGCCTCACCACCCGACAACTGGCCGACCTTTCGGTCGAGGAACGACGGGTGCAGGCCTGCCTCGGCCAGGGCGACAACCGCCCGCGCCTCGATATCCCAGTCGTCACCGACGGCGTCGAAGTGCGCTGGGTCGACGTCGCCGTTCGCTATCGCACGGACGGCTTCGAGTGGCTCGGCGATGCCGAGAAGGTCCGCCACGCGGCGGTCGGTGTCGAGCGTCAGTCGCTGTGGCAGGTAGGCCACGTCGCCGGTGGTCGTGATCGCCCCCGACGTGGGGGCGAGCTCGTCGGCGATCAGGCGCAGCAGCGTTGACTTGCCTGAGCCGTTGCGGCCGACGAGGCCGGTGCGGGCGGTGCCGAATGATCCGCTGACCGAGTCGAGAGCGATCTGGCCGGCGGCCCAGGCGAAAGTGAGTCGGTCGAGCGTGACCGATGCATGGGTGTGCGGTGTGTGCATGAGCATCTCCGGGGTGTGCGGATGCGCTGACGCCGAGATGACTCTGCTTCGCTGAGAGCTGAGAGCTGAGGGCTGAGAATGCAGAGAGGTGCTGGCCGGGTGAGTCGGCAGTCGTCGGTTCAGCGCGCGAATGGGAAAGCGCGGATGCGACGACTCAGAACAATGGACTTCCTCACACGGCGGACAGGACTCTCAGACGATACCCGGGCGTGTCGCCTGCGCGCAACCCCGGGCGTGTCGAAGATATCCGCCCTGCGGGGGATGCCGCGACATGCCGGGGTGCGTAGCGTGAAATCATGGCTGATGATCAGATGAGCAGCGGTGAGATGCGCCAGCGATTGAGCTGGGGTGCGGGTATCGCGATCGGCATCGGTGTCGGTGTCGCGATGGGCTCGGCGCTGGACAACATGGCGCTGGGCGTCGCCATCGGTGTGGCGATCGGAGTGGTGTTCGCCATCGTCTTCGGTATGGCGCGTCGGCGTCCGCGCCGGACGGACAGGGGCGTCCCGCCGCCAGAGGGGGACCCGACGGATCAGGACAGACCCGCCTCAGGCGGCTGAGTCGTCCAGCCACTTCTGGAGGAACACTCGCACATCGCCCAGCTCCTCTTCAGAGATGCTGTGGGTGAGGCCGGGATAGACGCGCCCGGTCAGATCGCTGTGGTCGGGCAGCCACTGCGCGGTGTGATCGATCAGTGGCGCCGGAATCACATCGTCGTTGGTGCCACGCCCCCAGAACACGCGCGGCCGCAGCTCGCGCAGCGATTCGTCATCGGGCAGCGCATCGGGCGACGCGTAACCGCTGAGCGCCACGACCGCGCCGAAGCGTTCGGGCTGCAGCCGCAGGGCCTGCAACGAGACGGCGGCGCCCTGTGAAAAGCCGAGCAGCGCGATTTTCGGGGCTTCGGCTGCCGCGGTATCCAACCAATCGAGAAGCGCGTGCGCGGCCGCCGTGACCGCGCCTCCGTGGCGACCATCTGGACCATCGAGCGGATACCACGATCGGCCCGGCATCGGCCACGGCGGACTCAGCGGTGCGGCCACCGCGGCGACCGCGATGCCGGCGGGGAGATATGAGGCGAGGCCGAAGAGATCGTGCTCATCGGCGCCGTAGCCGTGCAGGAGGACCACGAGGGGGAGATCAGCACGGTTCTCGGGGGCCCAGCGAGTGGCAGCGGCATCGATCATCAAGGATTTGCTCACACCTGCCATCCTGCCAGCGGACACGGACACTGGTAGAAAAGAGTCATGACGGTGCGCACACCCGATCCTGATCCCGACGACTCCGGCGACGATCTCGCGCGGTTCGACGAAGCAGCCGCTGACGCGAGCAACCCCGGGTGGTTGACTGAGTTCGAACTCGCGGATGCTCGGCGACGGCTGCCGATGCTCTACGTCGAGGCCATCCCGGTGCGCACTGACGGCGTCGGCCAGGTGACCGAGATCGGCATGCTGCTGCGATCGACGCCGATGGGGGAGATGACACGCACGATCGTCTCAGGACGGGTGCGCTTCGGCGAGACGGTGCGCGACGCGCTCTTTCGCCACGTCGAGAACGACCTCGGGCCGATGGCATTTCCGCTGCTGCCGCCTCAGCCGACGCCGTTCACAGTGGCTGAGTATTTCCCGATTCCCGGGGTGAGCGCGTTTCACGATGAACGCCAGCACGCCGTGTCACTTGCCTACGTCGTGCCCGTGACGGGAACGTGCGAGCCGCGGCAGGACGCCCTTGAGGTGACGTGGTTCTCACCAGAAGCCGCGGCATCCGATGCGGTCTCCGCCGAGATGGAAGGCGGCCGCGGCACGCTCATCCGCCAGGCTCTCGCCAGCCTCGGCGTGTTGCCGTAGCATCCGCTCATGCCGTCGCCGATGAACGACGGTACTTCACGCGGTCGTCAGGCGCGCGAGCTCGGCGATGAACGCGTCGACGTCCGCTTCCTCAGTGTCGAAGCTGCACATCCAGCGCACCTCACGCCGCGCGGCATCCCAGTCATAGAAACGGAACGACTCGCGCAGTCGGTCGGCCACACCTTCGGGCAGCACCGCGAAGAGCCCGTTCGACTGCGTCGGCTGGGTGAACTCCACGCCGAGGATCGAGCCGTCCGCGAGCCCCGATTCGACGCCAGCGCGCAGCCGAGCAGCCATGGCGTTCGCGTGCCGCGCGTTGCGCAGCCACAGGTCGCCGTCCAGCAGCGCGATGAGCTGCGCCGAGATGAATCGCATCTTCGATGCGAGCTGCATGTTGTATTTGCGCCCGTAGATCAGGCCATCGGATGCCTCGGGGTTCAGCACCACGATCGCCTCGCCGAGCATCGCGCCGTTCTTGGTGCCGCCGAAACTCAACACGTCGACACCGGCGTTGCGGGTGAAATCGCGAACCGGGACGTCGAGCGCGGCAGCCGCGTTGGCGATGCGGGCGCCGTCCATGTGCAGGCGCATCCCGCGCTCGTGCGCACGATCAGCCAGGGCGCGGATCTCCTCCACCGTGTAGAGCGTGCCGAGCTCAGTCGACTGTGTGATCGACACGACCAGCGGCTGCGCGCGGTGCTCGTCTCCCCAGCCCCAGGCTTCGCGGTCGACCAGTTCAGGGGTGAGCTTGCCGTCTTCGGTCGGCACGGTGAGTAGCTTGATGCCGCCGATGCGCTCCGGAGCTCCGCCTTCGTCGACATTGATATGAGCGGTGGATGCCGTGATCACAGCGCCCCAGCGCGGCAGCATCGACTGCAGGCCGACGACGTTCGCTCCTGTGCCGTTGAAGACGGGGAAAACCTGGATGCCGTCGCCGAAATGCTGCGTGAAGACCTCGTGGAGGCGATCGGTGTACTCGTCGCCGCCGTAGGCGATCTGGTGACCGCCGTTGGCTGCGGCGATCGCCGCGAGCACGTCGGGGTGGATGCCGGAGTAGTTGTCCGACGCGAATCCTCGGACCTGTGGGTCATGCAGAGTAGTCACCGATCAAGCCTACTTGTGAGCGTGCTCAGTCCAGGTCGATGATGCTGTCGTTGAGTTCTTCCGCAGAGTGATCCCACAGCCCGACGATTGCGGTTGCGAGCGATTCCGGATCGAGCGCTTTCGCGCGGAAGATGACGGATGCTGCGCGCAGCGGCTCCCCGGCGTCCCGAGCCGACTTCGTGAAACCATGCGCGACAGAGCGAGTCCATGCTTCACTGGCCGCCTTCACCGCAGCATAGTTTGCTCCGCCCGCCAGCGGCCGCGCGACCGCCGTGGATGACACGATCGCGAAGCGTCCGGCATCCGACGCCTGAAGATGCGCGTCGAACGCGCGCGAGGTGGCCCGCACAGCCTCGAGCGCGGGCAAGAGCGCCGCGAAGTCATCGTCAGATTGACCCGCGAGCCCGCCGCCACCGCGCCAGCCGCCGACGAGAGGAATCACGCCGTCGACGGCACCCGATTCCTCAGCGAGTCTCTGCATATCGGCGAGCGATGTCGCATCGGCGACGTGCCCCTCGGCGCCGGCATTCCGCACGGCGGCGATCCCGGACGCTGATCGACCAGTCGCGATCACGCGAGCGCCGACCCCCACCAGCGCCCGTGTGACCGCAACCCCGGCCGCGCTCGTACCCCCGGCGAGCACGATGACCCGCTCAGACGCGTTCATCTGCCCACCTCGACGCGCACGATCTGCGGACGATGTCCCGATCTGCGGAGGAATCGGCCAGAAACGTCCGACATGCGGAACATGCTCCGCAGATCGGTCCGCCCGCTCGGCTCCGTCGCCACCTCAGTCATCAGTCCCTCGGATCCCGGAGGTCGACTCGATCACCGGCCGCATCTTCTTCTCCAGCGCCTCGAAGAACATCGACAGCGGAAACTCGTCGTCGAGCACAGCGTCCGTGTATCCGCGGGGCAGGCCGGCGAGCACCTCATCAGGCAGCCCCCGTGCCCATGCCGATGCCGGGTTCGGCGTCAGCACCGAACTGATGAGTTCGTAGGCGGCCAACCAATGCGCCTTCTTCGGCCGGTCGATCGAGCGCCAGTACAGATCGTTCACCGCGTCGCTGAGCGCGATCACGGCCTCCGGCACGCTCTCCCAGTCGAACGAGAGCTGCGTGTCGGTCCAGTGCAGCACGCCGCGCTGGTGCAGCCACGCGAACAGCAGTTGCCCGCCGAGTCCGTCGTAATTGCGCACGCGAGACCCGGTGATCGCGAAGCGGAAGATCCGGTCGAAGATCACCGCGTACTGCACGAGCTCGGCGTGCCCGAGCATCTGCTGCTCGGCATCCGAGAGCGCATCCGCCGCGCCGAGGCGCTTCTCGATCGCAACGGATTCGCGGAACGCCATCAGATCGCACCGCAGCTCTTCGAGCGAGTACAGGAAGTACGGCATCCGCTGCTTGATCATGAAGGGGTCGAACGGCAGGTCGCCGCGCATATGCGTGCGGTCGTGGATGATATCCCACATCACGAACGTCTTCTCGGTGAGGTCCTGATCGTTGAGCATGCGCGCCGCCGGTTCGGGAAGCTCGAGCTTCGTGATCTCGGATGCCGCGCGCACCACGCGTCGGTACCGGGCGGCCTCACGATCTTGGAAGATCGCGCCCCACGTGAACGGCGGAATCTCACGCATCGCCACCGTCTCGGGAAACAGCACGGCCGAGTTCGTATCGTAGCCGGGTGTGAAATCGATCAGGCGCAGCGAGACGAACAGCTTGTTGCCGTAGTCGCCGGCTTCGAGTTCGGCGATGAACTCGGGCCAGATCGCCTCGACGATGAGCGCTTCGATCAGTCGGTTGGACGAGCCGTTCTGGGTGTACATCGGGAACACGACGAGATGACGGATGCCGTCGACACGGTGCTGCTGGGGCTGAAAAGCCACGAGCGAATCGAGGAAATCTGGCACGCCGAATCCCTCGGACGCCCAGCGTTCGAAGTCGCGAACGGATGCGTCGAGGTATGCGGCATCGTGTGGGAAGGCCGGGGCGAGCGCACGGATGCCGGCGGTGATCGCGGCGACGTGCTGGCGAGCTTCGGCGCCTGACGACGTCGAGGCGTCAGCGCCGTCGGGAATCGACCCGTCCTTCACCTGCAGCTGCTGAAGAGCAATGGCTGAGGCTTTCAGTATTCGCCATGCGTCGCTCGTCTCGGCGAAGGCTGCGTCTTCGACGACCTCGGGCTTGCCGATGATGCCAGCGTTTTGAAGAGGAGTGGACATCGAAACCTCCGATGAGCGACTAGCCGGAAAATATCCGGCACATGAGTGAATATGCCGATATTATTCCACTCATGGAAGATGCTGTCGACCGTCAGATCATTGCTGAGATCTCGCAGGACGCGCGTGCCACGCTCGCGCAGCTGTCGGAGGCTGTGGGGCTGTCGACGTCCGCCGTGCAGTCGCGGCTGCGCCGGCTCGAGTCGCGAGGCGTTATTTCGGGGTATCGTCCGATTCTCGATGCCGAGGCGCTGGGCAAGCCCCTGGCGGCGTTCATCGAGCTCACTCCGCTCGACCCCGCACAGCCCGACAACGCGCCCGAGCTCCTCGAGCACATCAGCGAGATCGAAGCGTGCCACTCGATCGCTGGCAACGCCAGCTACATGCTGTTCGTCCGCGTCGCGTCGCCGCGGGCTCTGGAAGAACTGGTGAACGGCATCCGCCTCACAGCGAACGTGAGCACGCACACCACCGTCGTGCTGCAGACCTATTACGAGAATCGGCCCATCGAGCCCTAGAGACCTGCGGTGGGCGGCGGCGCACAACTCCGCAAAACTGCCCGCATTCTGGGGCGAGCGGACCGGATCCCGCCCTGCCCGGCCGGATGTTGCTGAGTTACGCGCGGGGTGTGGGCGGGTTGATGCCACCCGGGTGAGCCGGACCGGCAACCGGCGCATAGGCAGCGCCGCTATGATTCCTCACCGTGGCAGCATCATCGAAACGCAGCGCATCCCGCAAGAAGCCCCAGCGCACGAGTGGCAATCCGGCGCGCAAGCCGATCGTCGAGGCGCCGCCGGTGACCGCGCGTGACTGGATCGGCGCCGCGCGACTGCGGACGCTGCCGCTCGCGATAGCCCCCGTCGTGATCGGCACCGGGGCCGCGCAGCTGGTCGATCGCGAACTGCACTGGGTGATCGCCCTGGCGTGCCTGGCGGTGTCGGTGTTGCTGCAGATCGGCGTGAATTTCACGAACGACTACAGTGACGGCATCCGCGGAACCGACGCGCAGCGTGTGGGCCCTGCCCGGCTGACGGCGTCGGGCCAGGTGAATGCGCGCACGGTGCTGTTCACGGGACTGAGTTTCTTCGCGCTCGCCGCGCTCGTGGGGCTCGCGATCGTCATTCGCACCGGCCAGTGGTGGATGCTGGCGGTCGGAGCTGTCTGCATCATCGCCGCTTGGTTCTACACGGGCGGCAAGCGTCCGTACGGCTACTTCGGCCTGGGCGAGGTCTTCGTCTTCGTCTTCTTCGGGCTCGTCGCGACACTCGGAACGACGTGGGTGCAGGCTTTCTCCCTGCCGCAGGAGGCATGGTTGGGCGCGGTGGCTGCGGGCCTGTTCGCCTGCGGTGTGCTGCTGGCCAACAACCTGCGTGACATCGAGCAAGATCGTGCCGTGGGCAAGAGAACGCTCACCGTGCTCATCGGAAAGCGCGCCACGCAGATCCTCTACACCGTGTTCATCGTGGTGCCGTTCGTGCTGTCGGCGCTGATCGCCCTGCTGTATCCGATCGCGTGGCTGTCGCTTATGGCGCTGCTGGCCGCGCTTCCGGCGCTGGTCATCGTCTGGATGTATCGGCAGCCGCGCGAACTCGTCGTCGCCCTCGCGCTGACCTCTGTCACGGCCCTCGCCTACGCCGGTGCGCTGTACTGGGCGTTCGTGGGCTGAGCGGGGCCGCTTCAAAATAGTGAAGCGGGGGGGTGGGCCCGAAAGTAGGGCCCCCCCCCCAAAGGCAAAAAAAGGGGGGTGAACAAAAAGAAGACAACGAGCGGTTTTAAAAACAA
>NZ_JAJUFV010000048.1 GCF_029263575.1 Microbacterium sp.
GGCGACGCGCGCCGATGGCGGCATGTGCAGCGGTGCGCGCTCCGCGAGCTGCGCACGCGCATATCCGGCATGGTTCCACGTCGCCAGGGCTCGCCCGACAGGACCATCGACGCCGACGAGGTGAATGGGCGCCCCGGGGGCGGCCAGTGCGGCGGCGTTGGACCACCAGCGCAGACACGACTCACCGACCCGAAGATCGGGGGCTTGCAGCATCCGTGGCCCATCCAGCAGGACGACCGCGCGATACCCACCCTCCGCGATCGGCTCGGCGCCGCGTGTCGCGACGACGAGCGCGGGTCTGTCCGACACCTCATCGACCGGGTGCGCACCATCGGCGACGATCACCCGCACGCCGGGGAAGGCTCGACCGAATTCGTCCGCCGTGCGCTCGCTGCCCGATGAGGCGAGTCTCAGCTGGGTGGACGAGCAGGAGGGACAACTCCACGTGCGCGCCGAGCGCCCGCACCAGCCGCACACCGGCACGGCGCCGCGATACTTGGCGCCCAGCGGTCCGCCGCACGGAGCACAGCGCGCTGGGGTGCGACAGTCGGCACACACGAGGCTCGGGGCGAAACCCGGGCGCGACACCTGAACGAGCACCGGCCCCTGTTCGCTCGCTGTGCGCGCCGCGGTGAAGGCGCTGGAATGCACCCGTTGGCCGGGCGCCTCCATCTCTTGCGGCGTGCTCAGCACAACCCGCGGAAGCACACGCCGCGTGGCGCGGATGTCTTTCAGCCACCCGTGCGCCACGAGTCGTTCCGCATCGGCCGTGCGGGTGTGCCCCGCCAACAGCAGTGCGGACTTCTCCTGCTCTTGTCGCAGCAGCGCCGCATCTCTCGCATGCACATAGGGGGCAAGCGGCTCGCCCAACAGCGGGTCGCCGTCGTCCCAGATCGCGACGAGTCCCGCTTCGACGGGCGCGTAGACCGCGGAGCGGTTTCCGAGCACCACGCACGGCGCGGCTTCGAGAGTGCGCAGGAACGAGCGATACCGGTCGGGATTCGACTGACGCGAGTCATAGCGGACGATGGCGTCGGCGGGAAGCAGTGTCTCGAGCGTGTTGTGCACACGATCGAGATCGCGGTGATCGGGTACGACGATGATGGTGGATGCGCCGTCGGCCAGCATCCGCGTCGCAGAGGCCGCAAGCAGCTCTGTCCACCGCAAGACGCCGCTGCGGAGGCCCGGGATGGCTTCGACGGCACCGCGCCCACGATCGTCGAGCGCAGCGCAGAGCCCGTCGTATTCGTCGATGATGGCGTCGGCACGCGCCGCGGATTCGTCCGATATCACCGGGGCCGCGGGATCCTCGCGCCACGCCTTCTCAACCCGCACCTGGCGTTTGGGTATCACCAGTCGCAGGATGTCGGCGACCGAGCCCGCTGCCCGGTCGGCCGTGCGCCGGGCCAGGGCATAGAGTCTCTCCGGCAGCACCGGAACCGTCGAGACCACACTCTCGACGGCGGACAGCGCCCGCTCTGCATCGTCCTCGTCGGCGACGTCGACGACGTAGGCGTCGACGACACGGCCGGCCGTTCGCAACGGCACTCGTACCCGGACGCCCGCATTGACGTCACCCAGCTCCTCGGGCAGGGCGTAATCGAACAGCCGATCCAGCTGCGGCAGCGGGGAGTCGAGCTGCACCCGCGCGATGCGCCGGCTCAACGCCGTGCTCCGCGCGAGCGCATTACAACCCTGCGGCGCGGCGCAGCTCGTCAGCGCGGGAGGTCTGCTCCCAGGTGAAGTCGGGAAGCTCGCGGCCGAAATGCCCGTAGGCGGCGGTCTGGCGGTAGATGGGGCGAAGCAGGTCGAGCTGTTCGATGATGGCTTGCGGGCGCAGATCGAATACCTTGTTGATCGCCGCCGTGATCACCTCGTCGTCGACGACACCCGTGCCGAAGGATTCGACGTAGAGTCCCACCGGGCGTGCTACCCCGATCGCATACGCGACTTGCACTTCCAGGCGCTCGGCGAGACCGGCGGCCACGGCGTTCTTCGCGACCCACCGCATGGCATAGGCACCGGAGCGGTCGACCTTCGAAGGGTCCTTGCCGCTGAAGGCGCCACCACCGTGGCGCGCGGCGCCGCCGTAGGTGTCGATGATCACCTTGCGTCCGGTGAGACCGGCATCACCTTTCGGGCCGCCCGTGACGAAGGGGCCAGCGGGGTTGATGAAGTAGCGGTCGGCTGCGGGCATGTCGAGCCCGGTGCGCTCCAGCACCGGGTCGATGACCAGGCGCTGAACCTGCTCGCGGACCTCTTCCTGAGAGATGTCGGGGCGATGTTGCGTCGACAGCACGACAGCATCAATCGTCTTCGGAGTGAAGCCCTCGTACCCGAGTGTCACCTGGGTCTTGCCGTCGGGGCGCAGGAAATCCAGCTCCCCCGAGCGACGAACCTCGGTGAGGCGCTCAGCGATGCGGTGCGCCGTATGGCCCGCCATCGGCATGAGCTCCGGCGTCTCGACGGTCGCGAAACCGAACATGATGCCCTGATCACCGGCGCCGAGGCTGTCCAGAACATCGACGGATACTCCGTCACGCTGCTCGCGCGCCTGATCGACGCCGTGCGCGATATCGGTGGACTGCTCGCCGACCGAGATGCTGACGCCGCAGGATGCGCCGTCGAATCCGGTGTCGCTGGAGGTGTAGCCGATATCGTTCACAACATCGCGCACGATGGTCGGAATATCGACGTACGCCTCGGTGCGGATCTCGCCGGCGACGTGGACGAGTCCGGTGGTGACCAGGGTCTCGACCGCGACGCGCGAGCCGGAGTCTTTGGCGATCAGACCGTCGAGGATGCTGTCCGAGATCTGGTCGCAGATCTTGTCGGGGTGGCCCTCGGTGACGGATTCAGAGGTGAAAAGACGCAGTGCGCTCATCGAGGCGGCCTTCGTCACTCGGCGTGACGAAGGCGCAGCTTGTCCTCGTTGATCTCGTGCAACGCGATCGTGAGGGGCTTGTCCTCGACGGACGAGTCGACGAGGGGGCCGACGTTGTCGAAGAGGTTGCCCTCGTGCAGGTCGGAGTAGTAGTCGTTGATCTGGCGTGCACGCTTGGACGCGTAGATCACGAGTTCGTACTTGGACTCGACACGGTCGAGCAGGTTGTCGATCGGCGGGTCGATGATGCCCTTGGTGTGGTGTCCGGCCATGGTGAGACCTCCTGATCAGGCGACGGGATCGTCGCTAAGTCGATGTGGCGGGCACGCTGAAACGCTCAGCGCGCCGTCGCCTCTGACAATTCTACGACCTCACGGGCGGCCGAGGCGACGTCCTCGTTCACAATGAGGTGGTCGAACTCGCTTTGAGCGGCTAGCTCGACCTTCGCCGTGCGAAGTCGGCGGGCCCGTTCGGCTTCGTCTTCGGTGCCCCGGCCGACGAGTCGCTGCACTAGCTCATCCCACGACGGCGGCAGCAGGAAGATGAGCGTCGCCGAGGGTTCGGAGGCTCGCACCTGGCGCGCGCCCTGCAGGTCGATCTCGAGCAGCACGGTCTTTCCGTCGGCGAGAGCGGCGTCGATCGGCCCTCGCGGTGTGCCGTAGCGCGACTGATTGTGAACGACGGCGTGCTCGAGCAGTTCACCATCGGCAATCAACCGGTCGAACTCGGCATCGTCGACGAAGTAATAGTGCACACCGTCGACCTCCCCCGGACGAGGCCGGCGTGTCGTCGCCGAGACCGAGAGATGGATCTCGGGGTGGTTCTCTCTGATGTGCGCGGCGACGGTGCCCTTTCCGACAGCCGTGGGGCCGGCGAGGACGAGCAGACGGCTGCGTCCGGCACGCGGCGGGAGAACCGGGAAACGCTCGTCAAGCCACGTGAGCAGACTGACCCGCTGACGCACGCCGAGACCGCCCAGGCGCTTGACCGGTGAGATGTCGAGGTCATGCAGAATACGATCGCGTTTGCCGACGCCGATGGCGGGGAGGGCCAGCAGAAAGTCCGTGATCCGCATCGAGCCGGCGACGGAGTCGGGATCGGCGAAGGCCTGATGCGCGACCGTCTGTGGTGCGGTGACACGGGTGGTGAGGTCGCGCTTGAGCGCTGCTCGGTCGCGGCGCCGTTCGACAGCGCGGCGCGCGGCAGCTGCACGGTCGACCTCGGGAATGCGCCGTTCAGACATGCGACACCTCCTGGTACTGTCTGACGCGCGCCTCGATCGTCGCGGTCAGTGCGTCAGGACCGGCCGACAGGATGCTTCGGCTCTCGGCCGCGATGACCATGGGCGTGTGCGAGCCGAAGCGTTCGTGCAGATCCGCGGGAGTGGCGCCCTGTGCACCGAAGCCGGGGGCCAGAATCGCTGCGGGCGGATCGACGGCGATGAGGGCCGCCTCACCCCAATCGACCGTGGCGCCGATCACGAAGCCGACGCTCCCCCACTTGCCGGCCTCAGTGACGCGAGCATTGTGCCCGCTGACCTCAGCGATGATCGTCGACGAGACCGATTCGCCCATCGCTGAGCGCGAGCGCTGCACGAGCGCGGCCTCCGGGTTGCTGGTGGCGGCGAGGACGAACACGCCCTTGCCGCCGAGCTGTGCCAGCGCGAACGTGCTGTCGAGCGCGCCGACCCCGAGAAACGGATTCACCGTGAGGGCATCCGCTTCCAGCGGTGAGTCCGGCGTGAGCCACGCTGCCGCGTACGCATCCATGGTCGTGCCGATGTCGCCACGCTTCGCATCGGCGATCACGAGCAGTTCAGTCTGCCGTGCCCGGGCAAGCACGTCCTCCAGCGCGGTGAAGCCTGCCGAGCCGAAACGTTCGAAGAACGACACCTGGGGCTTGATCAGGCCCACGCGCCCGGCCGCGGCATCCACTGCTCGCAATCCGAACTCGCGTGCGCCGGCGGCGGAGTCGGGCAGATTCCACGATGTCAGCAGCGCCGCATGCGGATCGATGCCGACGCACAGCGGCCCGTAGGCATCGAGCGCGCGTCGCGCCCGTTCGCCGAATGACGGTGTCACCGGTTGGTTCACAGCCCGAGCGCCACCTTTCGCTCGTCTGCGTAGACCTGCAGACTCTTGACGTCGAAGCCTTCCTCGACGGCATCCATTCCGCTGACTGCCGCGCCGAGGACCGCGATCGTCGTGAACAGCGCCTTGTCGGCGGCGACGGCGGCCGCCCGGATCTCATAGCCATCAGCGCGGGCTGCGCCACCGGAGGGCGTGTTCACGATGATGTCGATCTCGCCGTTGTTGATGAGATCGACGACATTCTCGCCGCCATTCTGCTGCGTCTCGCTGTACTTGGCGACAAGTGTGACGTCGATGCCGTTGCGCGAGAGGATCTCAGCTGTGCCCTCCGTCGCGACGAGACTGAAACCGAGCTGCTTCAGCCGGTGCGCCGGAAGGATGACCGCCCGCTTATCGGCATCGGCGACCGAGATGAAGACGGTGCCCGACGTCGGCATCCCGCCGTACGCGGCAGCCTGGCTCTTCGCGAATGCCGTCGGGAAGTCCTTGTCGATGCCCATGACCTCGCCCGTTGAGCGCATCTCGGGGCCGAGCACGGAGTCGACGATCTTGCCTTCCTTCGTGCGGAAGCGCTTAAACGGCAGCACCGCTTCCTTGACGGCGACCGGAGCGTCCAGGGGAACGCGGGATCCGTCGGCCTGCGGCAGCAGTCCCTCGGCTTTCAGCGTGTCGATCGTGTCGCCGGCCATGATGCGGCTCGCAGCCTTCGCGAGCGGAATGCCCAGTGCCTTCGCCACGAAGGGAACGGTGCGGCTGGCGCGCGGGTTCGCCTCGATGACATAGAGCACGCCGGCGCTGATGGCGAACTGGACGTTCAGCAGACCACGCACGCCGACGCCCTCGGCGATAGCGAGGGTCGCCGCCCGCACGCGATCGATGTCACTGCGCCCCAGCGAGATCGGGGGCAGCGTGCAGCTGGAATCGCCGGAGTGGATGCCGGCCTCCTCGAGGTGCTCCATGACCCCGCCGATGTAGAGCTCGTGGCCGTCGTAGAGCGCGTCGACGTCGATCTCGATCGCGTCGTCGAGGAAGCGGTCGACCAGCAGCGGGGTGCCGGGGCCGACGATGACCTCGCCGGCTGTGCGCACGAAGTAGTCGCGCATACTGTCGGTGTCGTAGACGATCTCCATGCCGCGCCCGCCGAGCACGAAGCTCGGACGCACGAGAACTGGGTACCCGATGTCCTCTGCGATGCGAACCGCATCCTCGACGTCGGTTGCCGTACCGTGGCGCGGGGCGACAAGGCCGGCCGAGTCGAGCAGCCGCGAGAAGAGCTCGCGCTCCTCGGCGATGTCGATGGCGTCCGGGCTCGTCCCGAGCACCGTGTAGCCGGCCGCTTCGATGCCCTTGGCCAGCCCCAGCGGGGTCTGACCGCCGAGCTGGCAGACGACGCCCAGTATGGTGCCGCTGGCGGCTTCGGCATCGAGGACCTCGAGGACGTCCTCCAGAGTCAGCGGCTCGAAGTACAGCCGGTCGCTGGTGTCGTAGTCGGTCGAGACGGTCTCCGGGTTGCAATTGACCATGACGGTCTCATAACCGGCATCCGACAGCGCGAACGAGGCGTGCACGCAGGAATAGTCGAACTCGACACCCTGCCCGATACGGTTCGGGCCGGAGCCGATGATGACGACCTTGGTGCGTTCCGACGGGGCTACCTCGGTCTCGAAGTCATAGCTCGAGTAGTGGTACGGCGTCAACGCCGGGAACTCCCCCGCGCACGTGTCGACCGTCTTGTACACGGGACGGATGCCGAGACCATGACGGATGCTGCGGACCTCCGCTTCGTCGATGCCTCGCAGCTGCGCGAGCTGCGCGTCGGAGAAGCCGTGCTCTTTCGCATAGCGGATGGTCTGAGCATCGAACGCGGCTGCCGTGCGAACGTGCTCGGCCACCTCGTTGATCAGGATCATCTGATCAAGGAACCACGGGTCGATGGCCGTGGCATCGAATGCCTGTTCGAGGGTCGCGCCCTTGCGCAAGGCCTGCTGCAGGACAACGATGCGCCCGTCGGTCGGCGTCTTCGCGATCTCCAGTAGCTCGTCGACGCTGCGTGGCTCGTCACCCCAGTGGAAGCTGGATCCGCGCTTCTCCAGCGAGCGGAGCGCCTTCTGCAGCGCTGTGGTGTAGTTGCGACCGATCGCCATCGCCTCGCCCACCGACTTCATGGTCGTCGTCAGGGTGGTATCGGCCGCCGGGAACTTCTCGAAGGCGAAGCGGGGCACCTTGACGACGACGTAGTCGAGCGTCGGCTCGAAGCTCGCCGGTGTGACACCGGTGATGTCGTTCGGGATCTCATCCAGTCGGTAGCCGAGGGCGAGCTTGGCTGCGAGCTTCGCGATCGGGAACCCCGTCGCCTTCGAGGCCAGGGCGCTCGAACGCGAGACACGCGGGTTCATCTCGATCACGATCACGCGCCCGGTCTTCGGGTCGACGGCGAACTGGATGTTGCAGCCTCCCGTGTCGACCCCGACGGCGCGGATGATGTCGATGCCGATGTCGCGCAGCTTCTGATACTCGCGGTCGGTCAGAGTGAGAGCGGGCGCGACCGTGATCGAGTCGCCCGTGTGCACGCCGACCGGGTCGACGTTCTCGATCGAGCACACGACGACCGTGTTGTCCGCGGGGTCGCGCATGAGCTCGAGTTCATACTCCTTCCATCCGAGGATGGACTCCTCCAGGAGGACCTCGTGCGTGGGCGAGTCGTGCAGACCCGCACCCGCCATGCGGCGCAGGTCGCTCTCGTCGTAGGCGAATCCGGAACCGAGGCCACCCATCGTGAAGCTCGGGCGTACGACGAGCGGATAGCCGAGCTCATCGGCTGCGGCCAACACCTCGTCCATCGTGTGGGCGATGCGGCTGTCGGCGACGTCGGCGCCCGCGTCGATCACGAGCTGCTTGAAGATCTGACGGTCTTCGCCCTTGTTGATCGCCTCGAAGCTCGCCCCGATCAGCTCGACGTCGTACTTCTCCAGGATCCCGTGATTGTGCAGGTCGATCGCGGCGTTCAACGCCGTCTGACCGCCCAGAGTCGGCAGGATCGCATCGGGCCGCTCCTTGGCGATGATGGTCTCGATGACCTCCCACGTGATCGGCTCGATGTAGGTGGCGTCCGCGAAGTCAGGGTCGGTCATGATCGTTGCGGGGTTGGAATTGACGAGGATGACGCGTACGCCTTCTTCACGCAGCACACGGCAGGCCTGCGTGCCGGAATAGTCGAACTCACAGGCTTGTCCGATGACGATCGGGCCGGAGCCGATGACGAGGACGGATGCGATGTCGTCGCGCTTTGGCATTAGTTGGCGTCCTTCAGAGTAGCGGCGACCAGGTCGCGGAACCGGTCGAAGAGATAGTTTGCGTCGTGCGGTCCGGCAGCGGCCTCGGGGTGGTACTGCACGGAGAAGGCTGGAACGTCGAGTGCGCGCAGCCCCTCGACGACATTGTCATTGAGTCCCACATGGCTGACCTCGACGCGCCCATAGCCGTTGGGGCTGTCGAAGCTGCCCTCCAGGGGTGCGTCAACGGCGAAGCCGTGGTTGTGGGCGGTGATCTCGACTTTGCCCGTCTCTTTGTCGAGCACGGGCTGATTGATGCCGCGGTGCCCGAACGGCAGCTTGTATGTGCCAAGTCCGAGAGCACGACCGAGCAACTGGTTGCCGAAGCAGATCCCGAAGAAGGGCAGTCCGTCGTCGAGGACGTTGCGCAGCAGAGCGATGTGATCGCCGGAGGCGGCCGGGTCTCCGGGGCCATTCGAATAGAACACCGCGACCGGGTCTATCGCGCGGATGTCGTCGATCGTGGCGCTCTGCGGGAGCACATGCACGTCGAAGCCACGGGCGGCCAGATTGTCGATGGTCGCCCGCTTGACACCGAGGTCGAGCACGGCGAGATTGCCCAGGCGCCGGCCGACCGCCGTGGTGACCTCGACGACGTCGACCGAGACCTGGGCAGAAAGGTTCTGCCCGCTCATCTCGGGTGCCGCCTGCACGATTCGCACCTGTTCGTCGGCGTCGAGATCCACGTCGGCGCCGGAGAAGACTCCGCCTCGCATCGAGCCGGCCGAGCGGATGTGGCGCGTGACCGCGCGTGTGTCGATCCCGCTGATGCCGATGATTCCGTCCCGGATGAGCACGTCGTCGAGCGACTCGTCGGCGCGCCAGTTCGAGACGATCCGGGAAGGGTCTCGGACGATATAGCCGGCGACCCAGACCTTGCGGGATTCGGGGTCTTCGCTGTTCATGCCGGTGTTGCCGATGTGCGGCGCCGTCTGCAGCACGATCTGGCCCGCATAGGAGGGGTCGGTCAGCGTCTCCTGATAACCGCTCATGCCGGTCGAGAAGACGACCTCACCGAGGGTTGTGCCCTGTGCGCCGTATGCGCGGCCGGGGTAGCGGGTGCCGTCTTCCAGGACGAGGACGGCGGGATCGGGCATCCGTGTCGAAGATGTCATGACGTGGCTCCTGTATCTTTCGCGGGTACGAGCCGCTGCAATTCTGAGATGAGGTTCTGGGGGTCGCCGGTGGCGAGGCGCAGATAGGAATCGACCGTCGTATCGTCGCCGGTCAGCCACGCGACGCGGACGAGCCCGTCACGCTCGACCACGCGATCGATCGTCACGGTCGCGCGGCCGATGGCGACGAGCGTGGACGAGGCGAGGAACACGGCCTGCTCGCCGTCGAGGTGAAGCGCGATCCCCTGGTCGGTCACCACGAGCTCACCGCGGGCGCGATAGGCCAACGGCTTCACCGCGAGTCGCTCCAACGGCTGGTCGTGACGCGTCGTCGATACGTAGAGGATCTCGTGACGCGACAACGTCGCGGCGTCGTCGGGAACGCCCACCGGCGCGACGAGCCCGGCGTCGCGTCGCAGACGTCGTCGCCAGGCGAAGAACATGGCGGAGAGAACAACGATCGCCAGCGCGATCATGATGGCGATGGCGAGATCGCGCGTGCTCATGCGCTGAGCTCCTGTGCCACAAGGCCCTCAGCGACAGTGACGAGGCCGTGATGGATGGTCCACTCGACCCGACCGGGGAGGTCCCGCCCAAGGTAAGGGGAGTTCTCGCTCCGCCCATGCAGATCAGATGTCGTGAACGTCCCCTCGCGCGAGGGGTCGTACAGCGTGATCTGCGCGGGGCTTCCCTCCTGCAGCGGCGTGCCGTGGCCGGAGAGCATCCCGATGCGCGCGGGTGTCGCACTCATGACGCGTGCGACATCGGTCCACCCGATCAGGCCCGTCTGCACCATCGTCTGGTGTACGACGCGCAGGGCACTCTCCAGGCCCACCATGCCGTTCGCGGCGGCCTGCCATTCGCAGGCTTTGTTCTCGCTGGGGTGCGGGGCATGATCAGTCGCGACGATGTCGATGGTGCCGTCAGCGAGTCCCTCACGGACGGCCACGACGTCTTCTTCGCGCCGCAGCGGCGGATTGACCTTGTAACGCGCGTCGTATCCGCGCACAAGTTCATCGGTCAGCAACAGGTGGTGCGGTGTGACCTCGGCCGTGACATTCACCCCGCGCTTCTTGGCCCAGCGGATGATGTCGACGGATCCGGCGGTCGACAGGTGGCAGACGTGCAGGCGTGAGCCGACGTGCTCGGCCAGCAGAACGTCGCGCGCGATGATCGATTCCTCCGCGACAGCAGGCCAGCCGGCGAGCCCCAGCTCGGCAGAGACGACGCCCTCGTTCATCTGCGCACCTTCGGTGAGCCGGGGATCCTGCGCGTGCTGCGCGATCACTCCGCCGAACGACTTCACATACTCCAGGGCGCGTCGCATGATCAGCGGATCGAAGACGCAGAAACCGTCGTCGCTGAACACCCGGACCTGCGCGCGGGAGGAGGCCATCGCGCCCAGCTCGGCCAGGCGCTCACCCTTCTGGCCGACCGTGACGGCGCCGATCGGCTGCACGGTGGCGTAGCCGGCGGCTTCTCCGAGGGCGAGCTCCTGCTCGACGACACCGGCGGAGTCAGCGACGGGCGAGGTGTTCGGCATCGCGAACACCGCGGTGAACCCGCCGGCAGCGGCGGCCTGGGTGCCGGTCAGCACGGTCTCAGATGCTTCGAAACCCGGCTCACGGAGGTGCGTGTGCAGGTCGACGAGGCCGGGCAGCGCGATGAGCCCGTCGCCGTCGATCACACGGGCGCCGTGGCGGCTCAGCCCGGTGCCCATCTCTGCGATCACGCCTTCTTCCACGACGATGTCGACGCGCTCGTCACCGAGAAGCCGGGCCCCGGTGATCACGAGGGATTCCGTCACTTCACTCCCCCTCGTTGTTCGTTTCGTTCTCCTGCCAACAGCAGGTACAGCACAGCCATGCGCACCGAGACGCCGTTGGTCACCTGCTCGAGTACCGTTGAGCGCGACGAGTCCGCTGTCTCGGCCGAGATCTCCAGGCCGCGGTTCATCGGACCGGGGTGCATCACAATGCTATCGTGCGGCAGCGTCTGCGCACGTCGTGTGTCAAGCCCCCAGCACCGGGAATACTCCCGCTCACTCGGGAAATATGCGGCGTTCATCCGCTCCAGCTGAATGCGCAGCAGCATGACGGCGTCCGGACCATCGGCCAGCGCCTCATCGAGGTCGAAGAGGACCCGAACCGGCCACTGCGAGACGTTCTGAGGCACGAGCGTCGGAGGCGCCACGAGCGTCACCTCGGCGCCGAGGGTTGTCAGAAGCCACACATTCGAGCGGGCGACACGGGAGTGCAGCACATCGCCGACGATGACCACGCGCATTCCGCTGAGGTCACGTCCGCGACTTTCTGCACCGTACCGGCGCTTGCGGATCGTGAAGGCATCCAGCAGGGCCTGCGTGGGGTGCTCATGGGTTCCGTCGCCGGCGTTCACCACGCCGGCTGAGATCCAGCTGCTCGTCGCGAGCGTGCGCGGGGCTCCGGATGCCGAGTGGCGAATGACGACAGCATCGGCGCCCATGGCCTGAAGCGTCTGTGCGGTGTCCTTCAGGCTCTCGCCCTTGGAGACGCTCGACCCTTTGGCCGCGAAGTTGATGACGTCGGCGGAGAGACGCTTGGCTGCCGCTTCGAATGAGATTCGAGTGCGGGTCGAATCCTCGAAGAACAGGTTGACGATGGCCTTTCCGCGCAATGTCGGGAGCTTCTTGATCTCTCGCGACTGCGTGTCAGACATGTCTTCGGCGACGTCGAGAATGCGCAGGGCGCTCTCACGATCGAGCGTGCGGGTGTCGAGAAGATGTCTCATGCTTCGATCGTCACCTCTTCGGCACCGTCGTACTCGCGCAGGCGCACATTGACGCGCTCGGCCCGCGAGGAGGGGATGTTCTTACCGACGAAGTCGGGTCGGATCGGAAGCTCGCGGTGGCCGCGATCGATCAGAATCGCCAGCCGGATGACGGCAGGCCGCCCGATCGATTGGATGGCGTCGAGAGCGGCACGGATGCTGCGCCCGGAGAACAGCACATCATCGACGAGCACGACGGTCTTGCCGTCGATGCCGCCGGCTGGAATGTCGGTCGGCCGGGGCGAGCGCGTGGGGTGCTGCGCCAGATCATCACGAAAGAGCGTGACATCGAGCGATCCCGTGGGAACCGCCTGCTGCGCGATGCTGCTGACGAGCTGTTCGAGCCGCTGTGCGAGAGCGACTCCTCGCGTGGGTATTCCGAGAAGAACGAGGTTCTCGGCGCCGCGATTGGATTCGAGGATCTCATGCGCGATCCGGGTCAGAGCGCGTGAGATATCGGCTTCTTGCAGTACGCTGCGCGCACCCATCAGCCGCTCCCTTCTCCGCCTCACAGGACGGTGTTAAAGGTTGCTTGGTGGTTCTATCGTACCGTGATGTAGGCGCCGACTCAGGACGCGTTCGCGGAACTGGTCTCGATCACATCGGTCAGCCCCGACTTCGGAACCCGATCGACGCGGATCTCGTGACCGGTCGTCGTCAGGCACTTGCCCGTGTTCAGATCCCACTTCCAATCGTGCATGCTGCACGTGAGGATTCCATTCTCGTCGACCTTGCCGGTCTTGGTCAGATCGGCGCGCAGATGCGGGCAGCGACGCTGCACGATCCAGTCGGCGATCTCGGCGTCCTCGGTCTGGTCGGTCTGCTCCGAGTACCAGTTCTCGACGTACTCGATCCGGTCGATGGAGAGGCACTTGAGGAAAGTCGTGAGGAACTCGTTGAACTTTCCGCTGCGCCCCACACGGAACTGCATGGACAGGAAGATCGAATTCGACCAGTCGATCTCTTGATCGCGAATGTTGGTGGAGACGAGGTCTGCCGGCACCGTGTACCAGTAGATGCACTCCTCTCCGGCATACTCGCGCACCTTCGCCCGAGGGAAGTCGACGACCATGTCCAGTTCGCCGATGCGGAACCGCACGCACCCGCCGACACCGAGCCGGATGGTGCGCGACTTCTTCAGCAGCGGTTCCCACCAGGCCTTGATCGCGGCCAGCATCTCGTCGGGTGCCAGCACGTCGGCGCGCGTGAGTTCTTCGGCGCGAATCTCATCCTGCCTGCTCGCGCGCTGTGATTCGAGGTAGTCCCACTTCTCGTCGAAGATCTGCGCGATCTCGGCTTCTGTGTACAGCGACTGCGAGATGGTCAGGTCGCTGTGCTGCAGCTCGACCACGGTTCCGGGCACGAAGAGATGGCCGTTGTACTGGGGAGCGAGCTCGCGCATGTGCGCGAGGAACTGCTTCTGGTCGGTGAAGATCGACTCGTCGTTCTTGCCGAATCCGTTGAAGTCGAACAGATCGTCGCGCAGGAACATCGGCGGCCCCGCCATCGGGAAGACGTGCGGCGCATCGACCTTCTCGATGTAGAACAGCGCGCGTTTGTTCTGCGCTTCGCGCTTGAGGCGCGCGAAGTTCTGCTTGGCATCGAGTGGCAGGTCGTACACCATCGGCCACCAGATCGCACCGGAGGTCTGTGTGAAATAGGCGTCGGGTCTGCCGAAGCTCAACAGCTTCTCCAGATCGAGCGGATGGGAGTCGTTCTGGTTCAGTATCGAGGCCGTGCCGTCATCGACGCTGAGCGAGGAATCTCCGATCGGGCCATCGCTGGGCGCGCGAAGCGGCGTGATCATGATCTTGAGATCGTCGCGAGTGATGACCTCGCCGGCGGGTGCATACGTGATGTTGGTGTAGCCGAGGGCACGGATGTCTTGTTCGAGATCATCGATCGGATACTCCGGCAGCAGAACCTCGATGTCCTTGCGGATGTACTTCTCCAGCAGTGCAGGGTCGAAATGATCGCGATGGCGGTGCGAGATATAGAGGAAATCCGCCTCGCGTCCGAAGTGCTCCCAGTCGAGACCGCGGTTGTCGGGAAAAGGGAACCAGGACCCGAAGAAGGATGGCCCGAGCACGGGGTCGCAGATGATGTTTCCACCGGTGGTCTCGATGAACATCCCGGCATGACCGAGTCCCGTGATCCGCATTGCGCTCCTTCTGAAATGGGCAGTTCCATTCTAGCGGCGAGCACGTGAGGGCTGGCTGTGACCGGATCAGTCTTCGAACAGCCCACGGATGTCGTCCGCGGTCAGCGACTGGGCGAAGAGCTCCTCATCATCGAGCACTGCGGTGAACAGCCGTGCCTTGCGCTCTTGGAGCGCGAGCACCTTTTCTTCCATCGTGCCCATCGAGATCATGCGATACACGAAGACCTGCTTGCTCTGGCCGATGCGGTGCGTACGATCGACAGCCTGCGCCTCGGCCGCCGGGTTCCACCACGGGTCGAGGACGAAGACGTAGTCCGCCTCGGTGAGGGTGAGTCCGAAGCCGCCAGCCTTGAGGCTGATGAGAAAGACGGGTTGCTTCCCCGCGCGGAAGTCCTCGATGACCTCACGTCGCCGCCGGGTTGATCCGTCAAGATACGCGTAGGGGATGCCGGCGTTCGCCAGCCTCTGCGCTGCGAGTTTCAGGAACGAGGTGAACTGGCTGAAGACCAGCGCACGGTGGCCTTCGGCGCGCAGCTCGATGACATGCTCGAGGAGCGCGTCGAGCTTGCGGGAGCCGATCTTCGCATCGTCCTCGTCGATGAGCCCGGGCGCAAGGCTCAGCATCCGCAGCATCGTGAGCGAGCGGAACACGATGAAGCGGTTTCGGTCGAGATCGTGCAGCAGACCGAGCACCTTCTGCCGCTCGCGCTGCAGCACGGTGTCGTAGATCGCGCGGTGCGCGGGGCTGAGCTCGACGGGAAGCAGCTGCTCTTGCTTGGCTGGCAGATCGTCAGCGACGAGGGCCTTCGTCCGGCGCAGCACGAGAGGACGGATGCGGCGCCGCAGCCGGTCGATGCGCCGCTGGCGATAATCACCGCCCTCTTCGTTCTCGGGGACCTTGCCTTTCTCGATCGGCTGAATGTACTCCTGCCGAAACTTCCGCGCAGACGGAAACAGCCCGGGTGCCGTCAGCTGCAGCAGCGCCCATAGCTCGCTGAGACTGTTCTCAATCGGCGTGCCGGTCACGGCGATGACGATGTCTGCCGTCAGCGCAGCGATCGAGCGGTGCTGCTTCGTCGCCGGATTCTTCACGAACTGCGCTTCGTCGAGGAGGAGGCCGGCCCACGCTGTCTCGGCGAATGCGGATTCATTGTTGCGTATCAACGTGTACGACGTGACGATGATCTCAGCGTCGTCTATCGGCACGGCATCCGTTCCCCGCATCGTGTCAACCACGCGTACGCGCAGGCTGGGAGCGAAGCGCATCGCCTCCTGCTGCCAGGTTGCCAACACCGAGGTGGGAGCCACCACGAGGAAGGGCCGCTCCTCCCCCGCGTTGTGCGCGTGCAGAACAAGGGTGAGCAGCTGGAGGGTCTTCCCCAGCCCCATGTCATCGGCGAGGATCCCGCCGAGGCGGTGACGCCACAGGAACGCGAGCCAGTCGAAGCCCGACTTCTGATAGGGCCGTAACGTCGCGTGCAGGTTCTCCGGAACTGCTGTGGCGGGCACACCGCTCGCTCCGCGGAGCCCTTCGGCGGTTGCTCGCCAGCTCGTGGCGGGCACGGCCTCGTCGGCGAGGTCTTCGAACTCCTCCCAGAGCGCGGTCTGATAGCGGCTGATGCGCGGAACTGTCTCCCACTCGGTGAGTTCGGTGGCTTCGTCGATCAGCTCGCGGAGCGTGTCGAGGGCGGGATGAGCGAGCGAGAAGTAGCTGCCGTCGACAAGCAGCAGTTTCGTGCGGCGCATGCTCAGTGCGGTGAACAGCGGGGTGAACGGGATAGTCCGCCCATCGATCTTCACCAGAATGCCGAGGTCGAACCAGTCGGGATCTGTGCTCTCTACCGTCTTGACCGTGATCTCCGGGTCGCCGCTGAGCTCACGATAGGTCTTCGGCTTTCCGGAGACGACGACAGCGAGCTGCCCGGCCTGGAGGGCCGGGACGATGTGCGTCACGAACTCGGCGGCCTCGACGTCTTCGAAGCTTCCGCTCACCTGAAACGGAAGTCCCGTCTCGGACCGCCAGAGCGACTCGACGCTCCGGCGTGCGTCATCCTCGGCGGCCTCATCGCGTATGGCGTCGTCGGTCGGTTCGAACGGGAGCCGGCCGTGACCGCGATAGGCCCATTCGAAGGTGTAATCGATCCGGTCATCGCGCCGATGCTCGATCACGAGGGTCGCCACGGGCGTCGGCAAAGGCGGAAGCTCGACGGCTCCGACTGCGCGCACCGGTATCTTCCTCGCCAACGACGGATACGCATCTCGGAGGAACGCGGCTTCGTCGGCTGCGGGCACAGCAAGGGGTTCGCGGGCGTTCAGCAGCGAGCGGATGGTCGGCCCCAGCGGCACTTCGGCCAATGTCACCCGCGCGCGAGCGCCCAGGTGCGTGACCGCGTAGATCCCCGAGTGCCCGATCGTATGCACGGACGCGGGCGAGATGCTGTGTCGGTCCACCATGATCGCGGCAGTGACCGTGAGCGCACCGTCGTCGGCCCGTTCCACCTCAGCCGACACGTCACCGGCCTCGGCCAACTGCACGCTGAAGCTCTTCTGGGCGCTGATGACCGGGATATCCAGCTCGGCTCCTCGGCGCAGATGCTCCCACAGGAGTCCGGACTCGACGTGGTCAACAACGATGAACTCGCCTGCGGTACCCGACACCAGAGAATCCCGGCAGATGCTCAGCAGTTCAGCAAACCAGCGCGCCTGCTCTGCCCGAAACTGCGATCCGGATCGACGAACGCCGTCCCAGGAGGCGGTGCCCTGAATCCAGGCCCCGGTCGATTCGCTCTTCATCAGCGGACGGATGCCGAGCAGCAACTCGCCCGTGCCCTTCGCGATGTCGCGGACAGTCGCCGTTCGCACCGGGCGCGGTGCCCACTGATGTATGCCGCGGGCAGCGCGCTGACGAACCTCGACACCGAGCGCCAGCGCGATCGCTCCCGTAGGCTTCGCGGGCGATTCCAGCAGCACGCGCCAGGTCGGCCGTGGTGGCTCGGCGGTCTCGACAGTTGCCGCCGCCACGTCGAGGCGTTCCTCATTGCTGGTGAGAACCACCGCGATCATGTGCTTGCACCCGGACTGGACCGGACATGAGCACGACGCGGAGGCGACGTGGGCGACGCCGGCGTCGTGTGTCACTTTGATGACGCAGCGGTAGACCGCCCCTCCGGAGCCACGCACATCCGCCGTGAGTGCGGTGAAGGAATCGTTCCACGCCGAGCGCGACACCATGTCCCGACGGGCATAGTCACGGCCTCGCGTGAAACTGCCGGAGTCGGTGACCCGCAGCAGGTTGGTCAGATCTATCTCAGGCTGATTCACACAGTGCGTGCGACCCTGCCGAGAACACCATGGACGAAGGCGCCAGAGTCGTCGGTGGAGAACTCCTTGGCGAGTTCGACGGCCTCATCGATGGCGACAGCGGTCGGAACCTCATCGTTGTGGAGGATCTCCCAGACCCCGATGCGCAGCAGCGCACGGTCGACAGCGGGCATCCGCTCGATCTTCCAGTCACGGCTGTTGGCGACGATCTGCTCGTCGATCTCGTCCTGGTTGTCGACGATCCCGTCGACGATCTCGCGGGCGTACAGCCACGACGACTCACGCGCTGGTTCGTTCGCCGCGCGCTTGGCCTCGGCCGCCAGGGTCACGCCGATGGCGTCGCCGCCGACGTCGGACGAGAAGAGAATGTCGAGGGCGCGTTTGCGAGCCTTGGTGCGGGCGCTCACGCCTTACTTCTCGCGGCCCAGGTACTCACCCGTGCGGGTGTCGACCTTGATCTTCGTGCCGGGCTCGACGAACAGCGGAACCTGCATCTCGTAGCCGGTCTCCACCGTCGCGGGCTTCGTCCCGGCCGAGGAGCGGTCACCCTGCAGGCCCGGGTCAGCCGCGGTCACCTCGAGGATGACGGATGCGGGCAGGTCGATGTACAGCGGGTTGCCGTTGTTCAGCGCGATCGTGACCTGCTGGTTCTCCAGGAGGAAGTTCTTCGCGTCGCCCACCGTGGCCGCGCCGACCGTGATCTGGTCGTAGTCGGTGGTGTCCATGAAGACGAACCCGTCGCCGTCTGCGTAGAGGTACGTGAAGTCGCGGCGATCGACGTTCTCGATGTCGACCTTCGCGCCGGCGTTGTACGTGCGGTCGACGGTCTTGCCCGTGACGACGTTCTTCAGCTTGGTGCGCACGAAGGCGCCGCCCTTGCCGGGCTTGACGTGCTGAAACTCGATGACGTTCCAGAGCTGGCCGTCAATGGAGAGAACGACGCCGTTCTTGATGTCTGCTGTGGATGCCATGCGTTGAGAATTCCGTTTCGTGTTCAGGGGCGGCCGATACCGGCCGACAGTCGATTCTATGCGATGAGGGCGATGAGCTGCGAGGTGGCGCTGGCGTATCCCGCCGCTCCCTCACCGACGACGCGCACGGCCGCGACATCCTGGAGGTAGGAGAAGTGGCGGAACTCCTCGCGTGCGTACACGTCTGAGACGTGCACTTCGGCGAACGGGATCGCGATGGATACGAGCGCGTCACGCAGGGAGACGGACGTGTGTGTGAGCCCACCGGGATTGATCACGATGCCGGCGCAGTCTTCCCGCGCGGCGTGGATCGCGTCGATCAGCACACCTTCATGATTGCTCTGGATGCTTCGTACCTCGAACCCGGATACCGCAGCGGCCTCGGTCGTGATGCGCTCGACATCCGCGAGCGTCTCCGAACCATAGATATCCGGTTCCCGCGTGCCGAGCAGATTGAGGTTCGGCCCGTTCACC
>NZ_JAJUFV010000049.1 GCF_029263575.1 Microbacterium sp.
ATCGACGCTCTGCTGGCTCAGGCGCAGACTGATGCTCAGGCGAAGCTCGACGAGTAACCGATGACATTGACGCTCTCTCAGCGGGCGGTGGAGGAGGAAGCTCCTTCTTCGCCGCCCGCCGTGCGCCCCGCGCGCCGCCGTCGGACACCTCTGACCTGGTTCCGCGGCGGCGGGCTCGCGAACCTGCTGTTCGTGCTTCCCATGCTGTTCGTGTTCGTGTTCTTCTCGTGGTCGCCGATCGTGCAATCGGTGATCATGAGCCTGCAGAAGACGAACCTTCTCGTCTCGGAGTGGGTCGGGATCGACAACTACGTCGCCGTGCTCAGCGATCCCGAACTCGGCCGCGCCGTCGTCAACACCCTGTACTTCGCCGTGCTGGCGTTGCTGCTCGGCTTTCCGCTTCCGCTGATGATGGCCGTGCTGATGAGCGAGGTTCGCCGCGGCAAAGGACTCTATTCGGCGCTGGCATATCTGCCGGTCGTGATTCCGCCGGTCGTGGCCGTGCTGCTGTGGAAGTTCTTCTACAGCGCTGATCCTTCCGGTGTGTTCAACACCGTGCTCGGCGCCGTCGGCATTCCGCCCCAACCCTGGATTCAGGATGCCGTGCAGGCCATGCCCTCGCTCGTGCTCGAGGCCACCTGGGCCGCTGCCGGCGGATCGATCATCATCTACCTGGCGGCACTTCTGGGCGTTCCGCCCGAGCTGTACGACGCGGCCGAGGTCGACGGCGCCGGCATCTGGAAGAAGGTGTGGCACGTCACGCTGCCGCAGCTGCGCGGCATCTTGTTCATCATGCTGATCCTGCAGATCATCGCGACAGCGCAGGTGTTCCTCGAACCGTTCCTGTTCACCGGCGGGGGCCCTGCGGGGGCGACGAAGACCGTGCTGCTGTACATCTACGACAAGGCCTTCCGCAACAGTCTCGGAGGCGATTACGGCGAGGCGACCGCCGTGTCGGTGCTGCTGGCCATCGTGCTGGCGGTGCTCTCCTGGCTGTACTTCAAAGTCACCGACCGTTGGAGCACGACATGACCCGCAAGAGCGCTGAGAAGTCGATCGACGAACTCGCGGAGCGCACCGTCGTCTCGGCATCCGAACGCAGAAGGCCCGGCATTCGAATCGGAATGTCGCTGACGCACGTGTTCTTGGTGCTGACGCTCGTGGTCGCCGGACTCGGCCCGATCCTGTGGCTGGCGAAGTCGGCGGTGACCCCGACGCAGGACACCCTGCAGCAGCCGTTCGCTCTGTGGCCGAACGGCCTCGACTGGGCGAACCTGTCGGCGGCGTGGAATGACATTCACATCGACCAGTACTTCTTCAACACGATCGTGATCGCCGCTGGCGCGTGGTTCGTGCAGTTGCTGGTCGCCACGACGGCGGGCTTCGCTCTTTCGGTGCTGCGGCCGGCCTATGCCGGAGTGCTGAACGCGCTGGTGTTGGCGACGCTGTTCATCCCCGGCGTCGTACTGCTCGTGCCGCTGTACCTGACGGTCGTGAATCCGCCGTTTCTCGGTGAGACGAGCCTGCTGAACAACTATCTGGCGGTGTGGCTGCCGATGGGGGCGAACGCCTTCAACATCCTGCTGGTGAAGCGCTTCTTCGACGGCCTGCCTCGCGAGGTGTTCGAAGCGGCCAAGACCGACGGGGCCGGGCCCTTTCGGCTGTTCGGGTCGATCGTGCTGCCGATGTCGAAGCCGATCCTCGGTGTCGTGTCGGTGTTCGCGATCATCGCAGCGTGGAAAGACTATCTCTGGCCCATGCTCGTGCTGCCCGACCCGGCCGTGCAGCCGCTGTCGGTGCGCCTTCCCGCCGTGCAGTCGCAGACCGAGCTGGATGTCTTCCTCGCCGCGCTCGCGATCGCGACGCTGATTCCGATCGCGATGTTCCTGGCGTTCCAGTCGGTGTTCCTGCGTTCGGCCGGCCTCGGGGGAGCCGTCAAAGGGTGATTCGGCTGCGCTCCCGAGGGCGCATCACCCGGTCGTCGAGCGGCGAATGACGAGCTCAGGCGGGAAAACCGTCTGACGAGGGATGCTCTCGGGGTCGGCAGCCTCTTCCAAGACGATCCGCAACGCCGTGCGACCGATCATGCGACTGGGCTGACGGATCGACGACAGCGGCACAGCCGCGGCTGCGGCGAAGATCGTGTCGTCGAAGCCGATGAGGGCGATCTCGTCGGGTACGAGCATCCGTCCGTCTTCGCTCAGCGATTGAAGAAGACCCAGTGCGAGCAGATCATTTCCGGCGAAGATGGCGTCCGGTCGGTCTCGGCGGGGGCGGGCAAGGATGCGGGCGCCAGTGGCGGCGCCCTCTTCGACGGTCATCGCCGTGGTCGGAACCACTTCCAAATCCACGCGCACGGTGGCGTTCTCGGCGGCGGCACGCGCCCCCGCGACACGATCGTTCATCTGACGCAGCTGGAGGGGGCCGCCCACGAAAGCGATTCTGCGCCGGCCCACATCGATGAGGTGCTCGACGGCAAGGCGCCCACCGGCCACGCTGTCGACGGATACCGAGGAGAACTCGGCATCCGCGCTGAAGCGATCCACGAGCACGGGAGCGATTCCGGCTGAGCGCAGGCGCCGAAGCTGCGGCAGAACGTCTCCGAACGGAGCGAGCAGGATGCCGCGCACCTGCTGTTCGCGGAACAGGTCGAGATAGACCTTCTCGCGCGATGGATCCTCATCGGTGTTGCCGTAGAGAATCGCGATGCTGTGCGTGGCGGCCTCGTCTTCGGCGCCGCGGACGACATCGTTGTAGAACGGGTTCTGTCCGTCGAGCACGACGAAGCCGACGGTGGTGCTGACTCCGGCGCGGAGTTTTCTCGCCGCATCGTTGCGCACATAGCCGAGGTCCTCGATCGCACGACTGACCCGGATGACGGAGTCGGGGGATACATCATCGGGACGATTGAGAACGTTCGAGACGGTGCCGACCGACACCCCGGCGCGCTGTGCGACGTCGCGGATGCTCACCGACATGACGGTCCTTCTCTCGCTTGGGCGGATCACAATCCGGTTCCGAGATCACCGTCGCGAAACCGATTCATTTACATTAGCCTGAAATGACATGAAACGATTCATGTATAGTTCAACCCGAACCGTTTTCCGTTAGACCTCGAAGGAGAGGGGCACCGTGTCCGACGAAGTACCCCCAGGCGCACCCACTGACGCCGCCCTGGAGCTGCATCGTGTCGTGAAGTCCTTCGGGCCAGTCATCGCACTCCGATCCGGCAGCCTCACGCTGCGTCCGCGTTCCATCCACGCTCTGATCGGCGAGAACGGCGCGGGCAAATCCACCATGGTCAAGATCATGGCCGGCCTCTACCGCCGTGACTCCGGCGACTTCCGCTTCCACGGCGAAGACGTCGACTTCACGACCACGGCACAGTCGAAAGCCGCTGGCATCGCCGTCATCTATCAAGAGCCGACGCTCTTTCCCGACCTCTCGGTCACCGAGAACATCTTCATGGGACGTCAGCCGGTCAACCGGTTCGGTCGCATCGACCGCAAGGCGATGCGCGATGAGGTCCAGCAGATCTTCAACCGCCTCGGCGTCGCTCTGGATCCTGACCGGATCACCGAGGGGCTGTCCATCGCCGACCAGCAGCTCATCGAGATCGCCAAGGCCATCTCACTCGATGCCAGCGTGCTCATCATGGACGAGCCCACGGCAGCACTCAGCGGCGTCGAGGTCGAGCGGCTGTTCGCCGTCGCTCGCAGCCTGCGCGATGAAGACCGCGCGATCCTGTTCATCTCGCACCGCTTCGACGAGGTCTTCGACCTGTGCGACACCGTGACGGTGATGCGCGACGGCTCGTACGTCGACACCATGCCGATCGCTGATACCACGGTCGACGAGCTGGTGCGCCAGATGGTGGGCCGTGATGTCACCGAGCTCTTCCCGAAACAGGATGCTGAGATCGGCGAGCCGCTGCTCGAAGTCACAGACCTCACCTCGGCCGGAACCTTCCACGACATCTCGTTCTCGGTACGCGCCGGAGAGATCGTCGCTCTCGCCGGTCTTGTCGGTGCCGGTCGCAGCGAGGTCGTTCGCGCCGTCTTCGGGGTCGACGACTACGAAGCAGGCGCCGTGCGTCTGCTCGGCAAGAACGTGCCGAAGAAGAACCCGGTCGCGGCCATGCGCGCCGGTCTCGCTCTCGTTCCCGAAGATCGGCGCAAGCAGGGCCTCGTTACCGACGCCACGGTCGGCGGCAACACGGTCATGGCGATCAGACGCCGTCTGGCCAAGCTCGGTCTGATCACGACGGCTCTCGAGAATCGGGCCGCACGTGAGTGGGCCACCCGTCTCGAAGTGAAAAGCCACGCGCTCGACACGGTCGCCGGCACGCTCTCGGGCGGAAATCAGCAGAAGGTCGTGCTGGCGAAATGGCTCGCCACGGGCCCGAAGGTGCTGATCGTCGATGAACCCACGCGCGGCATCGACGTCGGCACGAAGGCATCCGTGCACCGACTGCTCTCCGAGCTCGCCGGACAGGGGCTGGGAATCATCATGATCTCGTCCGAACTCCCCGAGGTGCTCGGCATGGCGGACCGCGTGCTGGTGATGCACGAAGGGCGCATCACCGCCGAGATCGATCGCGCCGATGCGACCAGCGAGAACGTCATGCACGCAGCCACACATGCATCGGGGCATCCGACAGATGATCTGCCGAGCGAGCGGAAGGAATCGAAGTGACCGCGACAGTACCGATGGCTCCTTCCGCAGGCCGCCTCAAGGCACTCTTCAGCGGCGGACGCATGCGTGAGCTCGGCATCCTCGTCGCTCTCATCATCGTCGTCGCCGTCGCGACGGTGAAGAACCCGAACTTCCTGTTCTCCGGAGACGGATGGCGCGACCTGCTGCTGACGCCGGCTCCGCTGCTGCTGGTGGCAATCGGACAGGCATTCGTCATCATCACCCGTAACGTCGACATCTCGGTCGGGTCGGTGATCGGCCTCACGGCGTACTTGACCGGTCGCCTGTTCGTTGATTTTCCCGGCATCCCGATCTTCCTCGTCGTGATCGCAGCTCTGCTGTTCGGCGCGCTGCTCGGTCTCATCAACGGTGCGCTCGTCGCGTTCGCCAAGGTGCCGGCGATGGTGATCACCCTCGGCACGCTGTACGCCTATCGCGGCATCAACGTGCTGTGGGCCGGCAGCGACCGGGTCAACGCCGGAGACATGCCCCGTCCGTTCTTGAAGCTCGGCACGATGCAGTTCCTCACGATTCCGGTGCTGACGATCGTCGCCGTCATCGTGCTGATCGCCGCGGCCTGGTATCTGCGGAACATGCGTTCGGGGCGTGAGCTGTATGCGATCGGCTCAGATCCCGAGGCTGCGAAACTCTACGGGCTGAAGACCACGAGGCGCGTGCTCACGGCGTTCGTGCTCTCCGGCACACTTGCCGGCCTCGCCGGGGTCTTCTACGCGGCACGCTATGGCACGATCGACTCGCAGGCGGCTGCCGGCTGGGAGTTCGATGCGATCGGTGCCGCGGTGATCGGCGGCGTGGCGATCGTCGGCGGTGTCGGAACAGTATGGGGCGCGGCGATCGGTGCGTTCCTGCTGATGACGATCAACCGCGCGCTTCCGATCGTCGGCATCCCCGATTTCTGGCAGCAGGCCGTCGTCGGCGTGCTCATCATCGGGGCCATCGTGCTCGACCGGGTGCTCGCCGTCAGACAGAAACGTCGCCTTATCGAAGCGAGGGATGAATCATGACCACCGCGACAACGACGACGACGAGTGTCGTCCAGTTCGACTACGAGCGGCCGCTCTGGCGTCGGATACTGCTGACGCGCGAGTTCGGGATCATCGGCCTGCTGCTGATCGTCATCCTCGTCGCCTCGGTGACGGTGCAGGGCTTCGCACAGCCGTTGACGTACAACTATCTGCTGCTGGATGTCGCGCCGATTCTGTTCATCGCTCTGCCGATGACGCTCGTGATGACCACCGGCGAGATCGACCTCTCGGTCGGCAGCATGGCTGGCTTGGCGAGTGTCACGACCGGGGCGCTCGTGCAGGGCGGGATGCCGTTCGAGGCGGCTGCCGTGATCGCTCTGGTCGTCGGTGTGGTCGGAGGTGCGTTCAACGGCTTTCTCGTGACGACTGTCGGTTTGCCGTCGCTCGCCGTCACGATCGGAACGCTCGCGCTGTTCCGCGGAATCGCTGTGGGGATGCTGGGCACGACCGCTGTGACCGACTTCCCCGAGTTCTGGAAGGACCTGGCCAAGGCGAAGCTCTCTGGAACCCAGATCCCGTGGGTGATCATCCCCTTCCTCGTTCTGCTGGTGATCTTCGTCGTGCTGTTCCACTTCACGCCGTTCGGTCGCGGCATCTTCGCGGTCGGGCAGTCGATCGAAGCCGCGCACTTCTCGGGCATCAACGTCAATCGCACGAAGTTCACGGTGTTCGTGCTGGCAGGTGCCGTCGCGGCACTGGCGGGCATCTTCTACACGTTGCGATATGGCAGCGCCCGCGGTGACAACGCCACGGGTCTTGAACTGCAGGTCATCGCGGCCGTCGTGCTCGGAGGCGTGTCGGTGTTCGGTGGACGCGGCAAGCTGCACGGTGTCATCGCCGCCGTGCTGCTGATCGGCGTGCTCTCGAGCGCCCTGCGGCTCTCGGGTGTCACGAGCGACATCATCAACATCATCACCGGCGGTCTGCTGATCATCTCGGTGGTCGGTGCGAGCGTGTTCGCCTGGCTCAAATCCAAACGCACCGCAGCACCTCTTCGAATCCCCGCCTCTCCAGCACCATGAGGCTCCTCCTGTCGCATAGCACCCTGAGCGGCAAACCATCCCCACGAAAGGAACAACAATGAAGTTCTCGTTCAAACGGGCCACCGCGGGCATCGCCGCAGCGGCCGCGCTCACGCTCGTTCTCGCCGGCTGCGCTGACACCAGCGGTGGCGACGGCGGCGGTGACGGCGGGTCGGCCTCGACCGAACTGTCGATCACGTTGCTGCCCAAGAACCTCGGCAACCCCTATTTCGACGCCTCGCGCGTGGGGGCCGAAGCAGCGGCAGCCGACCTCGGTGCCGACTTCGAAGAGGTCGGTCCCACTGAGGCGACTCCTGACGGACAGGTCAGCTACATCAACACCGCGGCGCAGCAGCAGCGCTCGGCGCTCGTCGTCTCGGCGAACGACCCGAACGCGATCTGTGACGCGCTGAACGAAGCGAGCGATGCGGGCGTGAAGATCGTCACGTTCGACTCCGACACGAATCCCGAGTGCCGCGACCTGTTCATCAACCAGGCCGACACCGAGGGCATCGCTCGCGTTCAGGGCGACCTGATCGCCGAGCAGATCGGCGGGGCCGGTGAAGTGGCGATCCTGTCGGCTTCGGCGAACGCGACGAACCAGAACGCCTGGAACGAGGCGTTCGAAGAGTACGTGGCATCCGAATACCCCGACATCACGGTGGTCGAGACGGTCTACGGCGACGACGACGACCAGACGTCGTTCGACAAGACGGCCGCGCTGCTGCAGACCTACCCTGACCTCAAGGGCATCGTCTCGCCGACCACCGTCGGCATCGCGGCTGCGGCACGCTACCTGTCGGACTCCGACGCCAAGGGCGAGGTCGCACTGACCGGTCTCGGCACGCCGAACCAGATGCGCGAGTACATCGAAGACGGCACCGTCACCGCTTTCGCGCTGTGGAACCCGGAGGACCTGGGAACACTGGCGACCTACGCCGCCGCCGCGCTCGCGAACGGCGACATCACTGGCGCCGAGGGCGACACCTTCTCTGCCGGCGACCTGGGTGAGTACACGGTCGGCGCCGACGGCGTCGTGCTGCTGGGCGACCCGTTCGTCTTCGACGCGGACAACATCGGCGACTTCGACTTCTGAGTCGGCGCTCGGGCGCCCGGCCGGTTTCCCTCGCGGGGCCGGGTGGGCGCCCTCACCATATCTGCTGCATCCACTGCGGGAGGATCCATGACGATGACGCGTGGTCCGGCGGGCGAGGTCACGCGCCTTCGCCGGCTCGATCTCAATCTCCTTGTCGCGCTGGATTGCCTACTCGTCGAACGTGGCGTTTCGAAGGCCGCGCGTCGACTGGGTGTCAGCCAGTCGACGGCAAGCGATGCGTTAGCGCGGCTTCGGCGACATTTCGATGACCCTCTGCTGCAGGGGAAGCCCCGAGCGTACGAGCTGAGTCCGCTGGCGCAGCGGTTGCACCCCTTGGTAGCCGATGCTGTGCGCGCCACCGATCGCGTGTTCGCGGGGGCGTCGCAGTTTGAGCCTGAAGTGGATTCGGTCGAGTTTCTCTTCTACGGCTCTGATCATTCGCTGATCTTCTCTGTAGCAAAGCTGTCACGAGCGATCTCGAGCGTGTCAAGCGAAGCGCGGGTGCGCATGGCGTCGCTTCCCACGGACGGCGACTATGACGAGCTTCTGCGCGAGGCGGATGGGTTGTTGCTGCCTCATGGGTTGGCGCCGTCCGGCGCGAACGCGATCGACCTCGGTGTCGACGACATCGTGCTTGTTCGAGATGGCGGCTCGCCACCGGTTCGGTCTGTCCACGACTTGTCGGATCGTCCCTGGGTAGCCGTGCTGCTTGCAGCAGGTGCGCACGATTCGTTCATTCGACAGATATTGGGTGCGAGTGCCCGACCGCGTGTTGCTGTTGGAGTGCCCACTTTCTCGTCAGTGCCGTATTTCATCGAAGGCACCGATCGTGTCGCGCTACTTCCACGCTCCCTCGCAGAATCGCTGCAGCAGGGCGCGGCGATCGCCTTTCAAACTCCACCCGTTCCGGTCGATCCTGCCCGGATGGCTTTGTGGTGGCACCCGAGTCGAACGAACGACGCCGTGCACAGCTGGCTGCGTGACGTCGTCGCGACGACCTCTGGCGCGTGACGTCCTTCGCTATCGGACGGGCGATTCCCGCTATCGATAAAAACGATTCAATCTTCCTCGCGCTTTGAGAGTGCGACCACTAGCTTTGAAGTGAAATGAATCCATTCATTTCACTTCCCGGATCAATGACGAAAAACCGGCGCGCGCATTGAGGCGCGACTCTTCGGAGTAGCCGAGCGAGAGGAAAAGGATGTTCAGAACGACTGAGCACGGCGTGCATAAACGCCGGTCCAAACGGTGGGTTGCCCTGCTACCCGTGGCCGCGATGACGCTCTCGATGGGAGTGTCTCTGCCCGTGGCGGCAGTCGCGCAGGAGGCGTCGACCTCGTTCTCATCTTTCGTGAATGCCCAGGCCGCTGACAGCGGATCGGCGTTCGCCCAAGCGCTAGAAAGCAAGTACGTCGATCCGGATCGCGTCTTCAGCACCGACGTGCGTTGGTGGATCGGCGACGCGTCGCACACCGATGACACGATCCGCGAGCAGATCCAGCATCTCTATGACGCCGGTTTCCGCGGTGTCGAGCTCTGCATGCAGAACGATCCGGGTGCTCCTGACGACGTCTACGCCTATGGCACCGACCAGTGGGAACACAAGTGGGAGCTGATGATGAACGAGCTCCTCGACCTGGGTATGAGCGTCTACCTGACTTCGGGCACGAACTGGGCGACCTCAAATGTGCCGGGCCTCGACCCGACCAGTCAGGCGGCAATGCAGAACCTCACTATGGGAACTGCCGAGATCGCCGCCAATGAAAGCATTAGTGCCTTGCCGCAGCCGGCCGAGAACTCCATGCGCGCTGGCGCGGAGCTGGTTTCGGCCTACGCGTACCGCGTCGTTGAGGGTGACACCGTCGACCCCGACAGCTACATCGATCTGAGCACGATTGTCGCCAGTAGTCCAGAAGGCTGGGACCAGAAGATCGACTGGACCGCACCCGAGGATGGCCCTTATCGTGTGTTCGGAATTTGGACGCAGGGCACCTATCAGACCTCCGACCCCTCGGCCGAACTCGCCTACACGACTAACTATTTCGACGAGCGCGGCGTCGAGGCTCTTAAGGACTTCTGGGAACACCACCTGCTGAGCGACGCGGAGCTGGCCGCGAAGATCAAAGAGGGCGACGTCCAGCTCTTCATGGACTCGCTCGAGATTCATCCGGGCGGTGGCAGCGAGTTCGAGGGCTCGGTCGCGCAGTCCGACCAGTTCACCTTCTGGGCTGAAGACATGGCCGAGCAGTTCGAGCAACGCAAGGGATACGACATCACGCCATATCTGTTCTTGCTGCGCGGTACGAAGGCGAACGTTTACGACCCCTATCACGGCGTTCACAAGACCGGCGTGTACAAGCTCGATGGCGATGAGGATCTGCGTGAGCGCGTCATCAACGACTTCCAGGATGTGCAGACCCAGCTTTACCGCGAGCGGATGCTGCGACCCATGAAGAAGTGGCTCAACTCGGTGGGCATCGAAACTCGAGCGCAGATCTCGTATGGCAAGCCGCTGGAGATCTCAGAGCCGGCGATGGACGTCGACTATCCCGAGGCCGAGAACTTCAACCAGTACAACCAGGTCGATATCCTGCGCCTGTGGACGGGCGGCGCCAAGCTCGAGAACAAGGTGCTCTCAACCGAAACGGGCGCCCAGATGCCGGCATACAACGGCACTGTGCAGAACAACCTGCGCGACGCCTATTCGCAGTTCGCCGCTGGGTTCCAGCGCATCGTCTGGCACGTCTGGGCCGCGGATTACGGTTATGGCAATTACGACTGGCCGGGGTACGTGCCGTTCGCCTTCGGTGACTACGTGCTCACGGGCATGTTCCGCTACCTGGGTGACAGTAACCCCGACATCCGTGACTACGACGAGCTCAACGCGCACCTCGGTCGCGTGCAGCAGTTGCTGCAGACCGGGGAATCACGCACAGACATCGGTTTCGTCAATCAGAACTGGTTTCAGGGGGTGCGCTTCGGCGGCGGCACGGGTGACGACAACTCGGCGATGAACTGGCAGCAGGCTCATCAGGGGGTCTACTACCGCTCGACGGAGCTGCAGGATAACGGCTACACGTACGACTACTTCAGCCCAGACTTCCTGTTCGACGACGACGTGTCTTTCGATCCCGAGACGCAGACGATTGAGAAGGCAGGCTATAAGGCTGTCGTGCTATACCAGAGCTGGCTCGACTTTGATGGCGCCAAGCGCATCCTCGATTGGGCGGAGCAGGGGTTGAAGGTCGTCATCCTCGAGGATGCCGCGTCGCAAACGCCGTTCAACGACGGTGGCGACGACGAGCTCGCCGCTGTGATCACCGAGCTGAAGGGCCTCGACACGGTGCGTCAGGCGCACGTGGCCGACATGCCTGAGGGCGGTTACTTCAGCTCGGACCCGGGCGGCTACGACGATGACATTCTCGAGCAGCTTCAGGACCTTGGAGTGGAGCCGTACAGCGGCTTCCCGGAGCCGAACCTGCAGCTCCTGACGCAGACGCGTCAGGATGCTGACGGCAATCAGTACGTCTTCGCTTATAACTACGACGACGGTTCGTACCTCGACAAGTCGCACAAGGAGAGCGTTCGCAACGCTGAGGTGGGTGACTCGATCCAGACCGAGATCGTGCAGGACGGTGAGTTCGTGCCGTACGAGATCGACCCGTGGACGGGTGAAGTGACACAGCTGGCCGACTATCGTTGGGAGGACGGCAAGACTGTCGTTCCGGTCGACATCAACTACAACGACATCGGCTTGCTCGCCTTCGACAAGGTCGACGAAGCTCCCGTACACGTGGTGTCGACGAACGCGTCGTCGACCTACGCGACGACGCAGGGCGTGGTTGCCAGGGCCGGTGAGACCGGCATCATCGAAACCGAACTGAGCGACGGCACGCTGCACTCAGATGAGGTCGAGGTGCCGAAGCCTTTCGACATCACTGACTGGAACGTGACGATCGATTCGTGGCTGCCGAACGACGAGGCTGGCGACTTGGTGCGAACAGAGACCGTGAACGGCGTCGAGACGGTCAACCGCAAGACGTCGACGAAGATCGATCAGATCGATGTCCAGCTCGACACTTTGAAGCCTTGGGATGAGATCGATGAGGTCGGCAAGGCTGTCTCGGGTACGGGGCACTATGAGGCGACGTTCGGCTGGGATGCTTCGACGGCCACGGGCGCGTACCTCGACTTCGGCCGCGACTTTGTGTCGACGATGGAGGTGTGGATCAACGGCCGCAAGGTCGGCGGCGATGTCTCGACGAATCCATCGAAGGTCCGCAAGGACGTCGGCGGCACCGTCGGAGATGGACGTGGTGGCCAGATAGACCTGGTCGGCGAAGATCTGTATACCGGCGGCATCGACTGGTCAACGCCCCGCGCAGACATCAGTGATTACCTCGTCGACGGCGAGAACGAGATCGTCATCGACTACAGCTCGGTGCTTTCGAACGTTCAGATCGACCGCGGTGTGGTTGCTGAGGGTCGCAACCACAATGACTGGTGGGGTTTCCACACCCAGTACCTGAGCTTCGGGCCGCAGCAGGCGAAGATCCTACCGTTCGTAGAGCTCGCGTACTCATCTGACGCTGTTGACCCCGCTATTGACATAGCTGCGTCGGCGACGCCGAAGGCGGTTGATGGTGAGGTCGTGCTCGATGTCGTTGTGACGAACGGCAACGAGGTTCCCGTGGACGTGACGGTGGAAACGCCGTTCGGTGAGTCGGATGCTGTCACGACGCTCGCCTCGGACGCGGTCACGATCGATCCTGGTGAGACTGTGACGATTTCGGTGAACACCGGAGAGTCTGAGATCCCTGCCGGTGAAGCGATGGTCGAAGCGACGGCGGTGATCGACGACGTCACCGTGACTGCGTCGGCAACGGCACCTTACGATGCGTTCGCAATTGATGGCTCGACCGGTCCCGGTGGTGGCGATGGGCCTGGCGACAGCGACGGTTCTGGCGACGAGGGTTCCGGCGACGGTGACCTGGCGACCACAGGTGGCTCGATCGCGATCGGCATACTGGTGGTGGCAGCGTTGCTGCTCGCGGGTGGGCTCGTCCTGGTTCGCGTCCGCCGCCGGGCGGCAGCGGCCGGGGTGGAGGATGACGGCGAAGCCTGACCCTTCACGAACACCGCGAAACGCTTGATGCAGTGTGCCGCGTGGCTCTCACAGCCGCGCGGCATATTGTGTTGCGTTGCTTGGGATATGTGTGAATCGGTGCGAACGATTTCATTCATCGGAAATAGCGGAACGCGGCACCTGGTACTGCGATGCTGTGATCCCTAGTCTTGAAGTGTGGATGAATCCTTTCATCTACGCTCACCCGTATCAATGTCGAATGCCTTGGCAGCGCGTCGCCGTGCGGCTCTAATCGAGTGCCGAGAGAGGAAACTCACATGTCCAGCACGAAAGAGCCAGCGGCGAGAAGACGCAGTCGCGCGCGCAAGGGAGCGCTCGCGCTATTGCCAATCGCCGCCATGACGCTCTCGGTGGGCGTGACGCTGCCCGCCGCGGCAGCTACGAGCGAAGCGCCGACTTCCTTGTCGGCTTTCATGGAATCCGAGGCAGCGGTCGCTCTGGGCGCGGCGTTGGCTCCGTCCGCGCTAGCGGCATCCGCAGCGCAGAACGCCAGCGGAGACGGATTCGCTGCGGCATTCGCCACGCCGTCGATGGAGGACAAGCCGAAGATGCGTTGGTGGGTTCCGAACGCGCTCATGACCGAGGAGGAGATCTCGCACGAGATCGAGTCGATGGTCGACGCTGGCTTCGGCGGCGCTGAGGCGGTGTCGTTCGCGGTCGAAGACCCCGCGGGCGAAGATGTCGCCTGGGGATCGGAGCGTTGGAAGAAGCTGACCAAGCATATGCTCGAAGCCGCAGCGCCGTACGGCTTCAGTATCGACTTCACCCTGACTGCAGGATGGCCACTGAACTTGCCGACGATCACGGACCTCGACGATCCTGCGCAGGGCGCTCAGAAGGAGGCGGACAGCGCTCACGTCGACGGCATCACTCAGGACGCTCCGTTCTCGGGCGCAATTCCAGTTCCGGAACTTCGCGATACCGCTGGCACGCCGACGCTCGCTGCTGTGACCGTCGCGAAGTATGCCGACAAGGAGGCGAGGACGCTCGATTACGCATCGGCCCGTTCGCTTGACCTCGACGACGTCCGCTACGCCGATCGTGAGGCCGATCCGACGAACGCGACCATTGACTTCGTGCCCGGTGATGACGGCGAGTACGTCCTCTTCGGATGGTGGGAATACCCATCCGGGAACAAAGCGCACGGCAATTACGAGATCGATCACTTCGGCACGGTCGGCGCACAGTCTCTCATCGATTTCTGGGAAGACGAACTCATCCCTGCCTACGGCGACGCATGGAGCAGCGTCGGCGCGCTCTACAGCGACTCGCTCGAGTTCGCCACGCACCTCGACTGGACTGATGGGCTGCTCGACAGCTTCGAGAAGGCCAAGGGGTACGACCTGCGACCCTATCTGCCGGCGCTGTACCAGGCCTCGGCTGCGGGCGACTACTCTGGCGACCCGGTGCCCGACTTCGCATTTGACGCGCACAGCGAGCAGATCCGCAACGATTACTTCGACGTCATGACGAAGTTGTACGTTGAGAACCACCTTGAACCGCTGCAGAAGTTCGCGCACGATCACGGCGTCGACTTGCGCGTGCAGCCCGCGTACGGCAAGAACCTCAATACCCCAGCCAGCGCGCTCGCCGTCGACATCCCCGAGACGGAGTCGCTCTACGGCAGCGACATCATCGATTTTTACAGGCTGCAGGCTGGTGCTGTTCACCTCGGCGACAAGAAGACCTACTCGATCGAGACCGCGCCCGAGCAACACATTAAGATCGATATGGGCGAATTCGTCTATGACGTGCCTCGTGGCAACGGCGAGACTGATGCCTGGACGAACCAGCAGACGATGCGCGATATGCGCTGGCATATCCAGCGCGCCTTCGCTGGCGGTGTCAATCAGATTGTGTTCCACGGCTACCCGTACAACGGGCAGTATGACGGCGCTAGCGCCGAGAACGGCTTCGCGCAGGGGGCCGTCTGGCCCGGATGGCAGAGCATGGACTTCTCGAACAGCTGGGGCGAGCGCTCGCCGAACTGGCAGCACATGGCCGACAGCACCGCGTGGATCGCGCGCAGCCAGCGGGTTCTGCGCGAGGGCGAGGCGAAGATCGACCTCGCGATTTACTCGCTGAAGTACTGGGAGGACATCGACTTCCTCGGCCGCACGAAGGACTATGACGACCACGGCGCGCTTGAGAAACAGGGCTATAGCTATGACTTCGTAGACCCGTCAGGTTTTGCGCTTGACGATGCCGTGGTCGACGAGCAACGCCTCGATCTCGGAGGCCCTGCGTACAAGGCGATCATCGTCGACAGCGAGCAGACGATGCCGGGGGAGACCGTCGACCGCTTCCAGCAGTACGCGGACGCAGGCCTTCCGATCCTGTTCGTCGGTGACCGCCCGGTGGCCGACGCCTATGACTCGAGGCGTGACATCTCGACCGATATCTCTGCTCTGCTCGAGGCCGAGTCGGTCCTATGGGTCGGCTCGCGCGACGAGGTACCTGCGGCCCTCGGCGATCTCGGTGTCGCACCCGATGCCGCGTACAGCGAACCCTCGACGCTACTGAGCAATCACCGAAGCACCGATGATGCAGAGTTCTACCGCCTCTACAACTATGGCGAGGCGTCAACGTGGCCTGAGGCGAAGGAGATGGCCGACGTCGAGACGACAGTCACGCTACAGGGCGATGGACGTCCCTACCTGCTCGACGCCTGGACCGGCGATATCATGCCAATCGCCGAGTACACCCGCGGCAACGCCGCAGTGACGCTCGATGTTGAGGTTGGTGCGAACGACTCGACGATCATCGCTCTCGCCGATGACGGATGGGCGGGCCAGCCCGCGACGGACGTCTACATCCCGAACACGGACGCCACGGTCGGCTACGACGACGTCGGCGGACGCGTCGCGAAGAGCGCTACGGGCGGCAAGTCCACGATCACGACCGATGCGGGTGACGAGATCGCCGTCGACTTCGGCGCGGTTCCGGATGCTCCGAAGCTGTCGGCGTGGGATCTCACGGTCGAGAGCTGGACGAAGGGCGATACGCCTGCCCAGTCGGCGAAGAGCACGATCGAGGTCGGCGAGGTCGACGCTCTCGCTCCGTGGAACGAGATTCCGGGCCTTGAGACGGTATCGGGCATCGGCACCTACACGGCGACGTACAACCTCGACGAGGGATGGAAGGACGGCGTCGGTGCGTCCCTCGACCTCGGCGCGGTGAACGATACGTACCGCATCGCTGTCAACGGCGAGACGATCTCAGCGAACCAGAACGACCCCGCGATCGATATCGGTGAGTTCCTGGTCGCGGGCAGCAACGAGATCACGGTCGAGGTTGCCTCGACGCTGTTCAACGCTTGGATAGCGGAGACCAGCATGGATAAACAGCAATCGCAGTACGGTCTGTTGGGTCCGGTCGAGCTGGTCCCGTACCGTTGGACACAGGTTACCGACGGCGCTTCGGATGACGGTAGCGATGGCGCCGATGATGGGACGGCGGACGGCGGGGCCGGTGGCGGGTCTGACGCTGGCAGTGATGACGGTCAGACGGATGCCGACCAGCAGACCGGTGCGGACGCCGACGACGCGGATAAGGATGACCTCGCCGTCACTGGTGGCCAGGTCATTATCGGCGCGATCGTCCTCGCGATCGTCCTGCTCGCCGGTGGTGCACTGTTTGTTTCGCGCCGTCGTAAGACGCCAATCGACGAAGGCGTGATCAACTGAGACCAGCGAAGCCTGATCCTTCGCGAACATCGCGAAACGCCTGACTCAGTGTGCCGCGTGGCTCTCACAGCCCCGCGGCACACTGTTGTCTGCAGGAACAAGTGCGATCTCGGCCGTGCATGCATGCCCGCCCTTCAGATTCGAGACGTCCCCGAGCCGATCCGAGATGCGCTGGCCGATCGTGCGCGCCAGGCTGGGCAGAGCCTCAATGCCTTTCTGTGCGATATCGTCGTGCGCGAAGCGAAGTTCGCGGAGAACGCTCGTCTTATCGACGAGATAGATACCTGGCCGAAGGGGGCCGCCTTCACCGTCGATGACGTGACGGGCGCTCTCGACGAGGCGCGAGCTGAATGATCGTCCCCGATGCCTCCGCGATCGCGCTTCTGTTCGCGAATAGTGACGTCGAGCCGCGGGCGACACAAGCGGTCACGGTGCTTCGCGCCGATACTGCGTGGGTTGTTCCTGAGCACTGGCGCGCCGAGGTGCTCTCGACTGTGCGCAGGCTGACGCGCGGCGGCAAGCTTGAGGCGAAGCGCGCATCACGTGCCGTCGAGTGGCTGCAGCGAGTGACCGCGCTGACGGTTCCGACCGAATCCGTCCTTCCCCGAATGTGGGAACTGCGCGACAACCTCAGCGCCTACGGCGCAGGCTACGTGGCCGTCGCCGAAGCCCACGACCTGACACTCGTGACCGCCGACGTGCGCATCGCCCGCGCGGACGTAGCACGATGCTCGGTGCGCCTGGTCGTCTGACACTCCACAGGTGCGCGTACGGCCGAGTTCTCCGCAGATCCTGCGCATGATCGCGGATCGCCCCGTGAAACGTCCTGAGTCCGTGACAAGCTGAGGTTTGTCGGCGAGAATGAAGGAGTGTTGACCATGACGGAGCCGCAGGTGTGGACGCTCATCGGAGTGTTCGCCGCCTCGGTCGGCGTCATCGTCACGTTGGTCGTCACCATAATTAAGAATATGGCGACGAGCCTGCGAAACGAGATGCGGCTGGGCTTTGAAGCCGTGGGCGCGCGATTCGACAGCGTCGATATCCGCTTCGATGGTGTCGACAAACGGCTCGACGGTGTCGACAAGCGTCTCGACGGCCTCGACACGCGTGTCGGACGCCTGGAGACGAGATTCGATCACCTCGAGCGCGACGTCACCACGCTCTTCCGACGCGACTTCGGCGACTCGATCTGACAGACGCCGCGCTCAACGCGGTTCGAAGCGCTCCGGTCGGTGCGTGCGGGCGACGAGCGCGCGCAACTCTTCCAGCGTCGCGGGTGCAGCGCCGAGAGCGCGCGCCTGCACGAGCACATTGCCCAGCGCCGTCGCCTCAACAGGGCCGGCGAGCACCGGCAGCCGGGTGCGGTCGGCGGTCGACTGACACAGTAGCCGGTTCAGTGATCCGCCGCCGACGAGATGGATGCTGTCGAGCTTTCGACCGGACAGTTCAGCTGCCGCCCGCACAGCATCAGCGAACGCGGCGGCGATCGACTCGACGATCGTGCGGGCGAATGACGCCCGGTCAGCCGGAACCGGCGAGCCCTGCGTGCGCAGCAGCGCTGAGATTCGCGCAGGCATGTCGCCGGGTGCGCTCAGCGAAGGGTCATCTGCGTCGAAGACCGCGATCTCACCGGAGACGGCGGCCGCGGCATCCAACAGACTCGGCAGGTCGATCGGTGCACCGTCTTCCGCCTCCCACGCGCGCACGCTCTCGCTCAGCAGCCACAGTCCTGTGACGTTGTGCAGGAACCGATAGCGACCGTCGACCCCGAGCTCATGTGTGAAGTTCGCGTCGCGCGCGGCATCCGTCAGAACCGGCTCGGTCAGCTCGACGCCCACCAGCCCCCACGTGCCACATGAGATGTATGCCGCGTTCGGTGACGACAGCGGCGCACCGACGACAGCGGATGCCGTGTCATGCGAGCCGACTGCTATCACGGGTAGATCGGTGCCGATGCGCTCAGCTAATTCAGGGCGCAGCATCCCGATCTTTGTGCCGGGGTCGATGAGAGCAGGCAGCATCCGCGTGGGAATGCCGAGTCGTTCGGCGAGCTTCTCGTCCCATGCTCCGGAGCGCACGTCCACCAGCCCCGTCGTCGAGGCGTTCGTCCGTTCGGCGACCCGCTCGCCGGTGAGGAGGTACGCGACGAGATCGGGGATCAGCAGTGCGGTGTCGGCTCCGGCTGTGCGGGAGTCGACGCGGTACTGGTAGAGCGTGTTGAACGGGAGGACCTGCAGCCCGTTGCGCACGTACAACTCGGCGAACGGGGAGGTCTCGTGCACCTCGGCGACGCCGCGTTCGGAGCGCTCGTCGCGGTAGTGGAACGGCTCTGCGAGCAGCTCTCCGTCACGCAGCAGTCCGTAGTCGACCGCCCATGAGTCTATGCCGATGCTCTCGATCGTCGGCTCGCGGCGCACAGCCTCGGTGAGGCCGTCGATGATGTGCGCGTAGAGCGCATCGAA
>NZ_JAJUFV010000050.1 GCF_029263575.1 Microbacterium sp.
CCTGACCGCGATACGACTCCCATTCCTTGCGCTTGTTGAGCAGCACGTAATTGAACACCTGCTCCCCCAGCGTCTCTGCGACCAGCTCCGAGTCCTCCATGAACTCCAGGGCATGCTCGAGACTCGTCGGCAGGGAGGCATACCCGAGCGCACGACGTTCTGCGACGCTGAGCGCCCACACGTTGTTCTCGGCCTCGGGCGGAAGCTCGTACTCCTCTTCGATGCCCTTGAGGCCGGCCGCCAGCAGCAGCGAGTACGCCAGGTACGGGTTCGCGGCCGAGTCGAGGCCACGGTATTCCACCCGCGAAGACTGGCTCTTATGCGGCTTGTACATCGGTACGCGCACCAGGGCTGAGCGGTTCGTGTGCCCCCAGGTGACGAAGCTGGGCGCCTCGTCGCCGCCCCACACACGCTTGTACGAGTTGACGAACTGGTTCGTGACAGCGGCGATCTCGTTCGCGTGCTTCAGCAGGCCCGCGATGAAGTGACGACCCGTCTTCGACAGCTGGTACTTCGCGCCCTCTTCCCAGAAAGCGTTCTGGTCGCCTTCGAACAACGACATGTGCGTGTGCATGCCGCTGCCGGGCTGATCACTCATCGGCTTCGGCATGAACGTCGCGTAGACCCCCTGCTCGATCGCGACCTCTTTGATCACGGTGCGGAACGTCATGACGTTGTCAGCGGTGGCCAGAGCGTCGGCATAGCGCAGATCGATCTCGTTCTGTCCTGGCCCACCCTCGTGATGGCTGTACTCGACTGATATTCCCAGGTCTTCCAGCATCCGCACGGAGCGACGGCGGAAGTCGTGCGCTGTGCCACCCGGCACGTTGTCGAAGTACCCCGCGGAGTCGACTGGCACCGGGCCCTCCGGGCCGATGACCGACGACTTGAGCAGATAGAACTCGATCTCCGGGTGCGTGTAGAACGTGAATCCGGCATCGCCCGCCTTCGCGAGGGTGCGTTTGAGTACCTGCCGCGGATCGGCGATCGCGGGTTCGCCATCGGGTGTGGTCAGATCGCAGAACATGCGTGCCGTCGGATCGATCTCGCCGCGCCACGGAAGAACCTGGAAGGTCGTCGGATCGGGCTGCGCGAGCAGATCCGACTCGTACGTGCGCGTCAGCCCCTCGATGGCGGAGCCGTCGAACCCGATGCCCTCCGCGAAAGCGCCCTCGACCTCAGCGGGGGCGATCGCGACCGATTTCAGCGTGCCAATGACGTCGGTGAACCACAGTCGGACGAACTTGACGCCCCGCTCCTCAATCGTGCGAAGCACGAAATCACGCTGTTTGTCCATGCTCATATGCGTTGTTACTTCCCGTCGGAATCGGTGGTGCGGGGCCAGTCGTCTTCCCGGGCGTCTTCCGCCGCCCACGCAGCCGCGCGGGCACGGAGCGTCTCGGGTGCACGCGCGGCCTCGGCCTCGGTGTCGAAGGGCCCCACGCGTTCAGCGGAGGGCGACAGATACCCGAACTCCACCTGGCCCGAGTTGCTGTTGTACCAGTACTTCTGTTCGCCATCAGACATGAGCCGTCCCTTCGTAAGCGTCCGTCACGATCCTACTGTCGTGACGCAGTGTCGCTAGGCTATCTGGCATGGCAAAAGCGATCGGCGTCGACATCGGCGGCACGGGAATCAAAGCAGGCATCGTCGACCTCTCTCAGGGGAAACTCGAATCGGATCGAATCCGCGTCGACACGCCCAAGGGCGCCACCCCGAAAGATGTCTTGAACGCCGTCGTCGAGGTGCTTGACACCCTCGACGTCAGGTCGTCGAATCTTCCGCTGGGTGTCGCGTTCCCCGCCATCGTCAAGAACGGCAAGACACTCTCAGCCGCCAACGTGTCTGACGACTGGGTCGGATTCGAAGCCGAGAAGTTCTTCGAAGACGGCCTTGGGCGCCACATCACCTTCGTCAACGACGCCGATGCCGCCGGCGTCGCCGAGGTACGTCACGGCGCAGCCCGCGATGTGTCGGGCCTCACGATCCTGACGACGCTCGGCACAGGCATCGGCTCAGCCTTCCTCTATGACGGGCAACTGCTGCCCAACACCGAGCTCGGCCACCTCGACTACAAGGGCGACTCGATCGAGCGCTGGACGGCGTATTCAGCGATGGAGCGCGAATCGCTCAGCTGGGAAGACTGGTCCGCCAGACTGCAGGTGTTCTACAGCCACGTCGAGTTCCTCTTCAGCCCCGACATGTTCGTGGTCGGCGGTGGGGTGTCAAAGCATCCGGAGAGCTTCCTGCCCCTGCTTGAGCTGAACACACCCATCATTCCAGCCATCCACCGCAACTCATCGGGCATCATCGGCGCAGCCTCGCTCGCCAACGACTGATCCCTCGCAGCACCCACGCCGCGAGAAAGCCACGCCGAGACGACGCGCTAGCGCGTTCCCTCGGCGTGGTTTTGTATTCTCGCGAGTTTCGGGACGAATGGGCCGGCCTGTACGCCGGGTTCTGTTCCGGGGCACCTTTCGGTGCATCCCTTCGACGGCCATCTTTCTCGGCGACACATTGCTGTGCCGCTCCAGCGGTCTACCCGAGGACTCAGCGGGCCGCGTCAACATCCTCTGTCTGACCTTGCTCCGGACGAGGTTTACCTGGCAGGTCATGTCACCATGACCCCCGGTGGTCTCTTACTCCACCCTTTCACCCTTACCACCCGAGCCCTGCGCCCCTTGACCTTGTCGAGGGGTCAGAGATCGGATGGCGGTCTTCTCTCTGTGGCACTTTCTCGCGGATCGCTCCGGGTGGGTGTTACCCACCGTCCTGCCCTGTGGAGCCCGGACGTTCCTCGGTGCGGTTACCCGCCACGCGACCGCCCAGCCGACCCATTCGCCCGCTCAGTCTACTTCTCCGCCGTTTGGGTGATCTGCAGGTCCAAGGGCACGTCGATCGGGAAGTCGCCGAACAGCCGACGTGTGGCGACCGCTGCTGCCTCTCGGATAGCCGCTGCAGCAGCGTCCGCGTGTTCTTCGGGAACGTGCACGATCACCTCGTCATGGAGGAAGAAGGCCAGGTGCGCCGCCCGTGAGAACGGTCCGGATGCCGCGGCAGGATGCCGCGCGGACGGCAGAAGCCGCAGCCGATGTCGGATCTCGGCCAACCAGATCAGCGACCACTCGGCGGCGGTGCCCTGCACAACGAAGTTTCGGGTGAACCGTCCACGATCACGGGCGCGCTGTCGCGCGCGGCGCGCGTCTTGCTCTCGCGAAGCGTCATCGGCCGATTCCGAGCGGGCTGGCGCACCCTCGTCGTCGGGACGCGGTGACGAACGCCCGAGTCTGGTCGACACGACGCCGCCGTTCTCTCCCGTTCTCGCCGCGTCGTCGACGAGCCGCATGGCCCGTGGATAGACCGTGCGCAGGCGTGGGACGAGACGGCCGCTGTCTCCCGTCGTCGCGCCGTACATCGCGCCCAGCACGGCGTACTTCGCTTCTTCGCGGGTGGCCACCGCGCCCGAGGCCACCACACCTTCGTACAGATCGCGGCCCTGAGCTGCGCGTGCCATCGCGGCGTCCGCTGCCATGGCCGCGAGCATGCGCGGCTCGAGCTGAGCGACATCGGCGATGATGAGACGCCACCGGGCATCTGCTCGAACAGCCGGTCTGAGCAGGCGTGGGAGCTGAAGCGCCCCACCGCCCGCCGATGCCCAGCGCCCGGTTACCACACCACCGGGAATATAGATCGGGCGAAACCGGCCATCATGAATCCATTCGGCCAGCCATGCCCACCCGTTGGCGCTCGACAGTCGGGCAAGCTTCTTATACCCGAGCAACGGCGCGATCACGGGGTGCGAGATCTCGCTCAGCTCCCACTGGCTGGTCGAGGAGACGTTGACGCCGACCCGGTGAAGCGCGCGCAGGAGTTTGGTATGGCTCTCGAGATGCAGCTGCGCGTCGCCGAGATGAAAGCGCACAGCCGCGGCGAACTCTGCCATCTTCGCCGGCATCCCTCCCCCAGCGGGGCGCACGCCCAGCGTCTCCACGAGTATGCGGTCATGCTCGTCGGCGTCCCACGGCAACCCGGCCGCGCGCATCTCTTCCGCGATGAGACCACCCGCTGACTCGGCGGCACACAGCAGGCGCAGCCGGGCCGTCGTGTCGGAGTCGAGCGCGCGACACTGCTGCTGATACTGCTCGAGAAGCACGGCGGCAGGGTCATCAGAGGCATCCGGAGAGAAATCGAACAGGCCCGGTTCCTCGACCTCGGGCGGACGCGGCAACCACGCCGTCGAGGGAGCGAGCGGTCGGGCGATGACATCGGTATCGCGAAGAATCGCGTGACACAGCAGCAGGTCGTGCGCCCGGGTCAGCGTGACGTCAGCGGCGAGCAGCCGCCGGTAGATCTCGCTGGCGCTGCGGATGATCCAGCGCGGCGAATGCTCGGCTTCCTGCTGGCGCACCCAGTCCGGCACCTGCGCGCCCGCGATCGTCTGGCGTGACAGCTCCGAACCGTCGGGAGCGATCTCGACGGCGACGACGTCTCCGCCGGTGGCCGAGGCCAGCAGGATCCGGGAAGCAGACGTCGGCACCGTCAGCGGTTCACAACCCAGATTCGTCGGTGCGAACGAGGATGGCGCCGCACTCCGGGCATGAGATCACAGAATCCGGCTCGGCTTGGCGAACCTGATTCAGATCGGTACCCGACAGCATCATGCGACAGCCCTCGCAGGTGCCTCGACGAAGCAGACCGACGGCGATTCCCCGCGTACTGCGGCGGGTGTACTCGGCGAGCAGATCGGCAGGAAGCTCTGCCGTGATGGCCGCGCGGTCACGGCTCAGCTGATCGTGCTCCGTCGTCGCGGCGGCCACGGCCGCTTTGGCCTGAGCGGTCAGCTCAGACCCTTCAGCCGTGGTCACATCGATCAGCGCCTGCTGAGCCGCGACAGCGGAGTCGGCCTCTTCGACGCGCGACATCACCTCGAGTTCCATATCTTCGAGGTCGCTGACGCGCTTGGCAAGACTGGCGAGCTCGCTCTCGAGTGCCTGCGCTTCTTTCGGATTGGTGGCAGTCGCAAGCCGTTCGGTGTCACGCGTTCGCCGCTGCTCGACGACCTTCACATCGGATTCGAGACGTGAGAGCTCCGTGCGGGCGTCATCGCGTGCACCGCTCAGGGTCGTCAGCTCTTGCAGTTGCGCCTGACGCTGCTTGGCGAGCTCGTTGATGCGAGGGCCCTGCTCGGGTGTCGTGCGGGCGCGCTCTGCCTGTTGAATGCGACGATCCAGCTCGGCGACGTCGAGAAGGATGCGCTGATGCTCTGGACTGGCTTTCACATATCCAATCTAGTCGTCGCCGCCGACATCCGGGAGCGGCCTTCTCAACCGGGCTCGCCGTCGACATACAGCCAGACACGCTTCTCGCGCACGAAGCTGCTGCGCTCACGCATGGAGCCCGGCCGTCCCTGCTCGCGGTAGAAAGCCTCGAACTCCACCATTCCGGACGTATCGAACGGCCCACCAGCGACGGTCTCAATGATGTCGAGACGCGTCCACCGGATGTCATCCTTCAGCTCGAGCCGGCTCGGACGCGTCGACGGATACCAGGAGCGCAGCAGATGGTCCGCATCTGAGACGGCGAAGGCTGTGAAGCGTGAGCGCATGAGCCGTACAGCGGTGGGGGCGGTGAGCTGCCCACTCAGGATCGGTCCGCAGCAGGCGTCATAGATGTCTCCGGATGTACACGGGCAACGCATGCTTCCATTGTGCCGCGTACGCTGGTGAGAGAACCTAAGGAGATCATCATGACGGCACTGCCGACCCGCACCGCGCACAACGGCTTCACGCTTCCGGCGATCGGCCTCGGCACGTATCGGCTGAACGCCGAAGAGGGCGCGGCCGCTATCGCCGGAGCCATCGAAGCCGGGTATCGTCTCGTCGATTCGGCGTTCAACTACGAGAACGAGGGCGCCGTCGGACGCGGCGTCGCTGTTGCCGGGGTCGATCGCTCCGACGTCATCGTGACGACGAAACTTCCCGGACGGCACCACTCGACGCCTAAAGCCCGAACGAGTATCGAGGAGAGCCGCTTTCGCCTCAGCCTCGATGCCACCGATCTACATCTGATCCACTGGCCGAACCCGAGTCAAGACGAGTATGTCCAGGCGTGGGAGGCGCTCATCGAGGCTCAGCAGCGCGGCATCGTGCGACAGATCGGCGTGTCGAACTTTCTCCCGGAGCACCTGGAGCGACTCGAACGCGAGACGGGTGTGCTCCCGGTGGTGAATCAGATCGAGGTGCACCCGTACTTCCCGCAGGTGGAGCAGCTCGCTTACCACCGGGAACACGGCATCATCACACAGGCGTGGAGTCCGATCGGTCGCGGCCGAGACATCTTCGACGAGCCGGTTGTCACGAAAATCGCTGCAGCACGAGAGATCTCACCCGCCCAGGTGGTGTTGGCATGGCATGTCGCACGAGAGAGCGTCGCGATTCCCAAGGCTTCATCGCTGGAGCACCAACGTGCAAACCTCGCCGCGGTCGAGGTGAGCCTGGAAACCGCAGAGGTCGAGGCGATCACCGCACTCGGACGCGCCGACGGTCGACTGTTCGGCGCGGATCCGCGCACCCACGAAGAGGACTGACCGCCGGGTAGACTCGCGGGGTGCCACACGACTCATCCCCGACGCCACCCGCTCCAGCAACACGCGCCGAGGCAGCCGCCGCGCGCAGAATGACCCCGGCAGCCAAATCCGATGTACGTAGTGCCCTGGAGCGCCACGACCGTCGCATCACGTGGATGGATGTGCTGCGCGGCACCTCCATCCTGCTGGTGATCCTGCATCACACGACGCAGATTGTCGCCTACCGGGTCGACGACGTGCCAGAGGTCTTCGCCTTCATCAGTGCCTTCTTCGCGCCCTACCGGATGCCGATGCTGATGTTCCTGTCGGGCCTGCTCGTGGCGGGATCGCTCAAGCGCCCGGCTGGCGAGTACATCTGGGGCAAGGTGCGCCGCATCCTCTGGCCGATTGTGGTGTGGACGTTGGTGTATGCCGCGGCCGAAATGGTCGCCGATCCGAGCCAGGTCAAATACATGCCGTGGGAGCTGGGCTTCTGGAACACCTATCTGTGGTTCATGCAGTTCATCTTCGCTTACTACATCATCGCGTTGGTGATCCGTTGGGTCCCGATCTGGGTCGTGATGGTGGTCCCCTTCGCCGCTGCGTTCGTCATTCCTGGCGACCTCGAGCTGCTGCAGCGATTCCTCTACCTGATGCCGTTCTTCTTCCTCGGCGCCTTCATCGAGAAGTACTGGAACACCTACGCGCGACTGATCAGCGCACGCCTCGCCTGGGTCCTGATCGTGATCCCCGTGGCCGTCGCCGTCTACTCGGGGCTCGATGACATCTGGGTTCGCGCGGCCGGTGATGAGCGCGGCGGCGGGCTCTGGTACGAACCGTGGGCGGCGGTGCCGGCAATGCTCGGCATCCTCATTCTCGTTCGTCTGGCCGCCACGATTCCCGAAGTTCGTTGGCTCGCCCCGGTGCGATTCGTCGGTCGTTACTCGCTCATCTACTACGTCTCGCACTACCCGGTCTTCGCGGCTCTCGGCTGGATCGCGATGAAGGTCGGCATCACGAATGCCGGAGTCGGCCTGATCGTCATCTTCTCCGTCACCGTCGCTATCTCGACGGTATTCGCGCTGCTCGGCCGACGGATGCCGGGGAGCCTGCTGTTCGAGCTGCCCCGCCGGATGTGGCCACAGCGCAAGGCCTGATTGCGGCTTGCGGGACGATCACCCCTGCCGGTGCGCACGCGTGCCCATCGGTGTGTGCAGAGAAAGCGCCACCCGCACGACGGCTGCGATCGCAGCCGTTTCCGACGCCGCAGGCCAGGCGATCACCGTCGTGATGCGGGCCGCGTCTGTGACGGGGACCGCCGCGTGCTCGCTCCACTGCCATGCACGACTGGACGCGGGAATGACCAGCAGCGCTTTGCCGAGAGCGACGAGTTGAGCGATCTGCGATTGCGTACGCACACGCGGGCCGGGGCCATCGAGGTATGAACCATTGGGCCTCGGCCATCGTGCCAATGGCGGACCCGGCGCGCTCTGGAGTTCCGCGAGTGTGACGCTCTCTCTGCGTGCGAACGCGTGCGAACGCGGAAGGATGACGACCTGATCTTCACTCACCAGGTCCACAGTTTCGAATCCGGCCAGATCGTCGACCGGACGGTGCATGAGCGCGACATCCGCTTGCCCATCGCGCAGCAGGCCCGACTGCTCACCGACCTCGCAGAGACGCACGCGTAGCGAGGGAACGCCGGGATCGGCGGCGGTCGCGTCGAGAAGCTGCTGGAGCAGTTCGTGAGAGGCACCGGCCTTGGTCGCGAGCACGAGCGAACCTCCCGCGTTCGCTGCACGCTGTGTCCGAAGCTGCGCAGCCGAGACGGCCTCGATGACCTTCCGGGCCTCAATGGCCAGAGTGCGTCCGGCGTCGGTCAGCTGCGTGCCCCGGCGATCCCGATCGAACAGACGGACGCCCAGGCGTGTTTCGAGCTGCCGGATGGCGCGAGATAGCGGCGGTTGCGCCATCCCCAACCGTTCGGCAGCACGCCCGAAATGCAGCTCTTCTGCAACGCAGAGAAAATAGCGCAGCTCACGGATCTCCACCTCGCCCATGTTCCCATGGTAGCGGCGAGATACCCTTGGGGTATCACCGCAGAGCCGATCGGTCTTGGACGACGCAGGCCGGGAGCCGAGAGCATGAAACCATGAGCAACACGAAAGTCGCGCTGGTCACCGGCGCGAACAAGGGAATCGGATTCGCCATCGCGAAAGGACTCGGTGAGCGAGGCTTTCGCATCGCACTCGGCGCGCGAGACGAGGTCAAGGGAGACGCCGCGGTGGTGAGCTTGCAGGAGGCCGGAATCGATGCTTTCCCTGTTGCGCTCGACGTCACCTCAGACACCAGCGTCGCGGCAGCGGCGGCCGCTGTCGAAAGCGAAGCGGGCCGCATGGATGTCCTCGTCAACAACGCCGGAATCGGCGGACGCGTTGCCGACGGAGCGCAGGATCCGACGCGGTTGGACCTCGACGTGCTGCGGGAGGTGCTGGAGACGAATGTGTTCGGCGCGATTCGAGTCACCAATGCGCTCTTGCCGCTTCTGCAACGATCCGACGCTCCGCGGATCGTCAACGTGTCCAGCAATATGGGATCTCTGACCCTGCAAACAGGTCCGCAGATGGCGGCGTATGCTCCGTCGAAAACGATGCTGAACAGCATGACCGCCCAGTACGCCCGCCGATTCCGTCAGACCGACGTGATCATCAATGCGTGCTGCCCCGGCTATGTCGCCACCGATTTCACCGGCCACGCCTCTGAGCGCACGCCCGCGGAAGGAGCGGCCATCGCCATCCACCTCGCGACCCTGCCCGATGACGGTCCGCGCGGAGGCTTCTTCGATGACCGAGGGCCTATCGCCTGGTGATGGCGATATCGCACTGCCGGCGCTCCGGCAGATCCGCGATCAGTGCGGGATACGCCTTCTCCTCGGGATCCACTCTGCTGAGCACCTCAGGGGCAAGCCGAAATCGATCGATGTCGTTCAGCATGGCCAGCCAGGGCGGCACACGGCAATCTCGTGGTGGGCCCTACCGGGATCGAACCGATGACATCCACGGTGTAAACGTGGCGCTCTACCAGCTGAGCTAAAGGCCCTGGTGCGTCCTATTCTATCCATGCGGCCGATGCGCCACGAAGTCGGCTATGGGGACTAGGCTGAATTCGGCGCGCGTTGTGCCGAGCCAACAAGGCTCCCCGCGTCGCTTCCCGTTTCCTTGGCAAGACCTGCCAGCTTGACGAAAGGCTCCACGTGACCGTTCACGACCAGGATCCGTACTCCCAGGGCCCCCTTGACAGCGATCCGGACGAGACCAGCGAATGGCAGGAGTCCCTCGACGGGCTCGTCGATGCCAAAGGCCCCGGCCGCGGCCGGGAGATCATGCTCAGCATGCTCAAGCGCTCCAAAGAGCTGCACCTGAATGTACCGATGGTCCCGACGACGGACTACATCAACACGATCGCTTCGGAGAACGAGCCGGCCTTCCCCGGCGACGAAGAGCTCGAGCGGCGTTACCGCCACTGGATCCGCTGGAACGCGGCGATCACCGTGCACCGTGCACAGCGCCCGGGCATCGGGGTCGGCGGTCACATTTCGACCTATGCCTCGGCCGCTTCGCTGTATGAAGTCGGCCACAACCACTTCTTCCGAGGCCAAGATCACCCCTCCGGCGGCGATCAGATCTTCTATCAGGGTCACGCTTCCCCCGGCATGTACGCCCGTTCGTTCCTTGAAGGACGCCTGACCGAGGCTCAGCTCGACGCATTCCGGCAAGAGAAGTCGGGCGCCCCGAACGGCCTGCCCTCGTACCCGCATCCGCGCATGATGCCAGAGTTCTGGCAGTTCCCCACCGTGTCGATGGGGCTTGGCCCGATCAACGCCATCTACCAGGCCATGGCCAACAAGTACCTGGCCAACCGCGGAATCAAGGATGTCGCGGACTCGCATGTCTGGGCGTTCCTCGGCGACGGCGAGATGGATGAGGTCGAGTCTCGCGGTCAGCTTCAGGTGGCGGCGAACGAGGGGCTCGACAACCTCACCTTCGTCATCAACTGCAACCTGCAGCGCCTCGACGGCCCGGTGCGCGGCAACGGCAAGGTCATCCAGGAGCTCGAGTCCTACTTCCGCGGCGCCGGCTGGAACGTCATCAAGGTGGTATGGGGCCGCGAGTGGGACGATCTGCTCGCCCGCGACTCGGACGGCGCCCTGCTGAATCTGATGAACGTCACCCCCGATGGCGATTATCAGACTTACAAAGCTGAGAACGGCGCCTTCGTTCGGGAGAACTTCTTCGGACGCGACGAGCGTGCCGCTGCCCTGGTCAAGGACTACACCGACGATCAGATCTGGCAGCTGCGTCGCGGTGGACATGATTATCGCAAGGTGTACGCGGCCTACAAGGCAGCGACCGAGCACAAGGGCCAGCCGACCGTCATCCTCGCAAAGACCGTCAAGGGCTACGGTCTCGGCCCCCACTTCGAGGGTCGCAACGCGACGCATCAGATGAAGAAGATGACGCTCGAAGACCTCAAGATGTTCCGCGACACGATGCAGATTCCGATCTCGGATGCACAGCTCGAGGCCGACCCCTATCGTCCGCCGTACTTCCACCCGGGCGCCGACGACGAGACCATCCAGTACATGCTCGAACGTCGCCGCGACCTCGGTGGATTCCTGCCTGAGCGGCGCACGACGCACGTCGACCTCGCCCTGCCGGACGAGAAGGCATACGCCCTGCCCAAGAAGGGCTCGGGAAACCAGGAAGTCGCCACGACCATGGCGTTCGTCCGCATGTTGAAAGACCTCATGCGGGTCAAAGGCTTCGGTGAGCGCATCGTGCCGATCATCCCGGACGAAGCGCGCACCTTCGGAATGGACGCGTACTTCCCGACCGCGAAGATCTACAACCCGAACGGGCAGAACTACACTGCGGTCGACCGGGAGCTCCTCCTGGCCTACAAAGAGAGCCCGCAGGGCCAGATCATGCACGTCGGCATCAACGAGGCAGGCGCCGCCGCGGCGTTCACCGCGACCGGTACGTCGTACTCGACGCATGGCGAGCCGCTCATCCCGATCTACATCTTCTACTCGATGTTCGGCTACCAGCGCACCGGCGACGCGTTCTGGGCCGCAGCTGACCAGATGACCCGCGGGTTCGTCATCGGCGCAACAGCCGGCCGCACCACCCTGACCGGTGAGGGTACCCAACACGCCGATGGCCACTCGCCTCTGCTGGCGTCGACGAACCCGGCCACGGTCATCTACGACCCCGCGTACGGCTACGAAGTCGTTCATATCGTGCAAGACGGCATCGAGCGTATGTATGGCGGCAATCACCCTGACCCCGATGTCATGTATTACCTCACGGTGTACAACGAGCCGCTCAAGCAGCCCGCCGAGCCGGAGAACGTCGATGCCGAAGGCATCCGCAAGGGCATCCACCGCGTGTCGGAGGGTGAGGGCGATGGCCCCCGCGTGCAGCTGCTCGCTTCGGGTGTCGGTGTGCCGTGGGCGCTCGAGGCGCAGAGCCTGCTGAAGGAAGACTGGGGCGTCGTCGCCGATGTCTGGTCGGTCACGAGCTGGACCGAGCTGCGTCGCGACGGACTCGCCGCGGAAGAGCACAATTTCCTCCACCCAGACGAAGAGCCGAAGGTCGCGTACCTCACGCAGAGGCTGCAGTCCGCGGAGGGGCCGTTCATCGCCACCAGCGACTACATGCACGCTGTGCAGGACCAGATCCGTCAGTGGGTCCCGGGAGACTTCTACTCCCTGGGCGCCGACGGATTCGGCTTCGCCGACACTCGTGCTGCCGCACGCCGGTTCTTCAAGATCGACGGACCGTCGATGGTCGTGCGTGCGCTGCAGGGTCTCGCTGACAACGGCAAGGTCGATCGCTCCGTGATCGCGCAGGCGATTGCGAAGTACGACCTGCATAACGTCAACGCAGGTACGAGCGGAAACGCCGGCGGCGAGAGCTGAGCACAGTGTGACAGGATCGTCTCCCGCCTCGATGGATAAGTCGGCGACGCTGGCTTGGCTACGCCGAATTTCCGGTGACCTCGCCACGGCGACCATCCAGCGACTCGACGAGACGCTGCCCTGGTATGCCGATATGCCACCGGCTCGGCGCTCTGCCGTCGGGCTGGTGGCGCAGGCGGGCATCACCTCCTTTATCCAGTGGTATGACGACCCGACCTCCACTCCCTGGATCGCGGCAGACATCTTCGCCGCCGCTCCGCGCGAGCTTCTGCGCAGCGTCAGCCTGACGCAGACGCTGCAGTTGATCCGTGTCACCGTCGAGGTGACCGAGGAGCGCGTCGCGGGCAAAGGCGAGTACCTGCGCGAGGCGATCCTGCTGTACTCACGCGACGTCGCCTTTGCAGCTGCTGATGTGTATGCTCGGGCCGCCGAAGCACGCGGCTTGTGGGACGCCCGACTCGAAGCGCTGGTCGTCGACTCGATCCTCACCGGCGAAGCTGACGAAGAGCTCCCCAGCCGCATCGCCGCCCTCGGGTGGCACGGTCACGGTGAGGTATGTGTGCTCGTCGGGACGACACCGCCACAGTTCGATGTCGACCATGTGCGTCGCACCGCGCGTAAGCTGTCCGTCGACGTGCTGATCGGCGTACAGGGGTCGCGTCTCGTCCTCGTGCTCGGACGAGCGCAGCCCCCGGGACGCGACCACGAAGACGATGACCTCCCGTTCGAAGAAATCGCCACACGGCTGGAGGCGTCATTCGGCGTGGGGTACGTGGTGCTCGGTCCGCCCGTCGCCGCTCTCGTCGACGCCGGCCAGAGTGCGCGCGCCGCCCTTGCCGGGTTCGCTGTGGCTCGCGCCTGGCGCACCGCCCCCCGCCCGGTCGCGGCTGATGATCTTCTTCCCGAGCGGGCGCTGGCCGGCGACCCGCTGGCGAAGCAGACCCTAATCGACCGCATCTACCTGCCGCTGCAAGCGCACTCCACCGACCTCGTGACGACGTTATGGAGTTATCTCGACAACGGACGCTCGCTCGAAGCCACAGCTCGCGAGCTCTTCGTACACCCCAACACCGTGCGGTATCGCCTGAAGCGCGTCAGCGAGGTGATCGGCTGGGACGCGACAGGTCCGCGCGAGGCGCTGATACTGCAGACCGCCTTGATCCTCGGGTCAATCGGCACCGCCGACTCGGTGCGTCGCCGCCCGACAACCCGACGCCCGCGGTAGGCCCTGCCGCCTCTGTAAGACACCCACAAGGCTTTTTCGTAATCTTGTGAGGGTTCATCCACGCTTTCTGCCTTGAGGTTGGCAGACTAGGGAGGTGATTATTGTCGCCTGCCCTGGACAGGGCTCACAGACCCCTGGCTTCCTCGCCCCTTGGCTCGAGCTCGAAGGTGTCTCGGAAACCCTCGCTCGCTACTCGGAGGCAGCAGAGGTCGATCTCGAACTGCACGGCACGAGATCGGATGCAGAGACCATCCGCGACACGCGCATCGCGCAGCCGCTCATCGTCGCCGCGTCCCTCATCGCAGCCAAAGCTCTGGTGAACACAGCGGGCAAGCGCCCTGACGGCGTCGCTGGCCACTCTGTCGGCGAGTTCGCGGCACTCACCGGCGCCGGTGTGCTCTCCGACGAAGACGCCATGCGCCTGGTCGGCATCCGGGGTCGAGCCATGGCCGAGGCTGCTGGGCAGACCGAAACCGGCATGAGCGCCGTCATCGGCGGCGATGAGGCGACGGTGCTCGCGCGCCTCGAAGAACTCGACCTCACCGCGGCGAATTACAACGGCGCAGGTCAGATCGTTGTCGCGGGCGCACGGCCAGCACTTGCTGAGCTCGCCACCGAACCGATCCGTGGCACCCGTGTCATTGGGCTTCCGGTCGCCGGTGCCTTCCACACGACCTACATGGCCTCGGCCGTGGACACGCTTCGCGCCGCTGTCGCCCAGGTGGAGCCCAACGATCCCGGAATCACGCTGTGGACCAACCGGGATGGCTCCGTCGTGACCTCCGGCACACAGGCGCTCGAGCTGATCGTCGATCAGGTCTCGTCGCCTGTGCGGTGGGACCTCTGCATGGCGTCATTCGCGGATGCCGGCATCACCGGACTCATTGAACTCGCGCCCGCCGGTGCGCTCGCGGGCCTCGCCAAACGCGGCCTTCGCGGCACTCCTACGGTGGCGGTCAAGACCCCGGAAGACCTCGACGCCGCAGCCGAGCTGCTGAACGGAGCAGCCGCATGAGCATCACACTCAAGCAGACCGCTGGCCCCGCGTACACGCGCATCATGGCCTACGGTGCCGCACGCGGTGAGAATGCCGTGCCCAACGATGATTTGATCGGACCGATCGATTCCAGCGACGAGTGGATCCGCCAGCGCACGGGGATCGTCACCCGCACCCGTGCGGTCAAAGACACCGACGCGATCGATCTCGCCACGATCGCCGCGGCCGAGGCCATCGAAGAGGCGGGTGTCGCGGCATCCGACGTCGATCTCGTCATCGTCGCGACCATCAGCAACCCCAAGCAGAGCCCGTCTGTGTCAGCGATCGTCGCCGACCGGGTGGGTGCGAATCCCGCTGCTGCATACGATGTGAACGCCGCGTGCGCCGGATATGCCTACGCGATCGCACAGGCCGACGCGCTGATCAAAGGGGGGGCTGCGCACTACGCTCTCGTGATCGGAACGGAGAAGCTCTCCGACATCGTCGATCCCGCCGACCGGAGCATCTCATTCCTACTGGGCGACGGCGCGGGCGCCGCGCTCATCGGCCCCAGCGACGCGCCGGGCATCGCTCCGGCCGTGTGGGGCTCGGACGGCTCCAAAGCTGATGCGGTCGGGATGAATGCAACTCTCACGCAATTCCGCGACGGCGAAGCCGTCTGGCCGACACTGCGTCAAGAAGGACAGACAGTATTCCGCTGGGCTGTGTGGGAGATGGCCAAGGTCGCGCGCCAGGCGCTCGACGTCGCCGGTGTCGAGGCATCCGATATCGCAGCATTCATCCCTCACCAGGCGAACATGCGCATCATCGATGAGTTCGCCAAGCAGCTGAAGCTGCCAGAGTCGACCGTGATCGCGCGCGACATCCAGACGACAGGCAACACGTCGGCCGCATCGATCCCCCTAGCCAGCCACCGGCTGATGGCCGAGCACCCCGAACTGTCCGGGGGTCTGGCTCTTCAGATCGGCTTCGGCGCTGGGCTGGTTTTCGCCGCGCAGGTCGTCGTCCTCCCCTGAGAACGCACTCGACTTCCCTAGACTGTTTGACGGTTCCGATTACAACCCGCAAGAAAGAGGAAAACCCTATGGCTTTCACCAACGATGAGGTTCTGGCAGGACTCACCGAGCTCGTCACAGACGAGACTGGTATCGACGGATCCGAGGTCGCGCTCGAGAAGTCCTTCACCGATGACCTCGACATCGACTCGATCTCCATGATGACCATCGTCGTCAACGCCGAAGAGAAGTTCGGTGTGACGATCCCCGACGACGAGGTCAAGAACCTCAAGACCGTCGCGGATGCCGTCAACTTCATCGTGGCAGGTCAGGCGTAACCACCGGATGGATGCCACACCTGTCCGACACAGGGTGTGGCATCCTCGGCTGTCTGGAACTTTCCGAGCCACTCGCTCATTCCGCTGAACAAGGAACCATCTTCAATGACCAAGCGCATCGTCGTCACCGGCATCGGCGCCACCTCCGCCATCGGCGGAACGGCAACGGACAACTGGAAAAATCTGCTGGCCGGAGCCTCGGGCGGACGCACCCTCGAGCACGATTGGGTCGAAGAGCTCGCTCTCCCCGTGACATTCGCAGCTGAGGCGAGCGTGCGCCCCGAGGAGGTTCTCGCCCGGCCCGTCGCCAAACGCCTTGACCCGTCCTCCCAGTTCGCTCTCATCGCCGCGATGGAAGCGTGGGATGACGCGGGAACCCCCGACGTCGATCCTGAGCGCCTCGGCGTCGACTTCGCCACGGGCATCGGCGGCGTATGGACGCTGCTGGACGCGTGGGACACCCTTCGGGAGAAGGGCCCCCGCCGTGTCATGCCGATGACCGTGCCCATGCTCATGCCGAACTCGGCTGCGGGCAACCTCTCGCTGCACTTCACCGCGCGTGCTTTCGCCCGCACCGTGGCGTCGGCGTGCGCGTCAAGCACCGAATCTCTCGTGAACGCCTATGAGCACCTGCAGGCCGGGCTCGCCGATGTCGTCATCGCCGGCGGGACCGAATCGGCGATTCACCCCATCACGATCGCATCGTTCGCATCGATGCAGGCGCTCTCGCGTCGTAATGACGACCCTGCCCATGCTTCCCGTCCCTACTCGGAAGACCGTGACGGTTTCGTCATGGGCGAGGGCGCGGCAGCACTCATCCTCGAAACGGAGGAGCACGCCAAGGCCCGCGGCGCGAAGATCTACGCCGAGATCGTCGGCGGCGGTGTCACAGCAGATGCGCACCACATCACGGCGAATGCCCCCGAAGGCGCGGCTCGCGCTGTAACGCTCGCCCTCGAGACGGCTGGCCGTACTCCTGACGAGATCACGCACGTCAACGCACACGCGACGTCGACCCCGGTCGGTGACCCCAACGAATACACCGCGCTCAAGAGTGTGATCGGCGACCGTGTGCACGATATTCCGGTCTCGGCCACCAAAGCGTCCACCGGTCATCTCCTCGGCGGCACCGGCGCGCTGGAGGCGATCTTCGCCATCCTGGCCATCCGCGACCGCGTCGCTCCCCCGACGATCAACATCACCACACAAGACTCCGAGATCCCACTGCTGGTCTCCGGCGACCCACAGCCCCTCGGCGACGGTCCGCAACTGGCAATCAGCAACTCGTTCGGCTTCGGCGGGCACAACGCTGTCGCGGCGTTCGCCAGTTACGACGACTGAGCCGGTGCCGTTTCAGACGCACGCATGAAGAAGGCCTCGCCAGCGAAGTGCGCTGCGAGGCCTTCTTCGTTCGGAGCGGGATTCGCGTTCTTGGCGGCCGGGCACGTTCACCGGCATCCGATACTGACGCCTCCGCGTTCCGGGTTCGTCAGCCCACCTTGTGCAGCCAGACGACGCTGGCGTCGTCACTCGCGTGGCGGAAGGGCTCGAGTTCTTCGTCCCAGGCCGAGCCAAGCGCCACGTCGAGCTCACGCTGAAGCTCGATGGCGCTGCCAGCAGCGATCTCCATCGCGTATCGGATGCGGTCTTCGCCGATCACGATGTTCCCCGCCGCGTCGGTCTGCGCGTAGTGGATGCCGAGGTCGGGCGTGTGCAGCCATCGTCCGCCGTCGCTGCGCGGAGTGGGATCCTCGGTCACCTCGAAGCGCAGGTGCTCCCAGCCGCGGATGGCGGTAGCCAGCGAGGCGCCGGTTCCCACCGGGCCATCCCAGAAGAACTCGGCCCGCCGTGATCCTTCGAGAACGGGCTGGTCGCTCCAGTCGAAGTTCACTGCACGCCCGATAGCGCGTCCGACCGCCCATTCGAGGTGCGGGCAGAGCGCGCGAGGAGCGGAGTGGATATAGACCACTCCGCGTGCGTATGCCGTTGCCATGTTCTCTCCGTTTCATCAGATACGTCTTCCCCAACGATCTGAACGACGAAGCATGGCTACTGTATGCGGTTATACGGCGATTATCGCTCACTGCGAGCGAAATGACAAGCGTGTCATTTGCACGAGTAAGGCCCCGGCCGAATCGACCGGGGCCCGCAGCGTGGAACGAGGATCAGGCCTCGCTCATCGCCTGCTTCACCTGCTGGCCCTTAGCTGCGTAGTACGCCGCACGAGCAGCGTCTTTCCGCGCCTGCTCAGCGTAGCCGTGCTCGAGGACATCCTGGTCGACGTGGTAGTTCTCGACCTGGTCGGTGCCGTTGTACTTCTCGATGTAGGCGTCGAGTTCAGGACCCGAGGTCCACGACGTGATGAGGTTGTAGCGCGGCTCGGAGCCGGTGTGCGTCGCAGCGTGCCACAGACGCTGCGTATCGACGATGAGCTGCGCGCCCGCGGGAAGGGCGATGCGCACCTCCCCGGCCGGGTCCGTGCGGTTCTCGCGCAGCACGAAGAAGCTGTCTTTATCGTCGGTCAGGTTGAAGAACCCGCGCACAACCCAACCCGTGCCGTCGGGGTTCAGACGGTTGTTGTCGTCCTGGTGAAGGTTGTAGAGGCAGTCGCCATAGGGCGTCGGCTGCAGTTCGATCACACGGCAGCGTCCGACATTCGCGCCCGGCTCTTGCGCGCGACGGGTGAGGATGGGCGCCTTGGCCGTCTGCGAGTCGATCCACACGCCGTCTTTGTCGGTGCGCGGCGGCTTGTGGTTCCAGAAGCCGTTGCACTCGATCTCGCCCTTGGCACTGGCCAAAGGCGCGAAGCGCGTGTCACCCGAAGATTTCCAGTCGTTGTATTCGATGTCGAGCCACTCCTTGGGATCAGCCTCCTGGTCGTAGCTGTCAAGAACGACGAAACCCCGCTCTTCGAGGGCTTCAGATTTGATATATGCCATGATCGAGGTCATGTCCTTTCATCGGGGGCCAGCACGTTTTAACAGGCCCTGATAAGGCAAGCCTAACAGCGGGATTCTATGACTCCACAGGACA
>NZ_JAJUFV010000051.1 GCF_029263575.1 Microbacterium sp.
ATCGTCGGTGACTTCGGTGACGGCCGCGTACTGCAACCCAACGAGTCCGAACCCCATACCTGCGGCGATGAAGAGCATCGCTGGGGTTAGCAGCCAAGCGGGGGCTTCGAGCTGTGCGGCTGCCGCGATCACGATCATGCCTGCCCCTGCAGAACTCAGTCCCACGACGATGCAAGAACGCGCTTCCCAGCGCCCCAAGAGGCGGGGCACGACGGTCACAGCGACGATGAGCGCCACCGCAAGCGGCAGGAGCAGCAACCCGGCCTCCAGCGGAGAGAGACCGAGTTCATCCTGTAGATAGAACGTGAACAGCAGGAAGGACGTTGAGAGCGCCGCGCTCAACAATGCAGTCGCAAGATTTGCGCGCACTCGTGTCCGATTGCGGAAGAAGATCAGCGGAACCAGCGGGTTTGCGGCTCGGCGTTCCACCTTGACGAACAATACAGCGGCGGCTACCGCTCCCACCAAGGCAGCAATTGATGACCATGGCACATCCCCAGTGCTGTCCCCGGCCTCCACCACTCCGAAAGCGAACAGCAGCGGTGCGCTTGTCAGCAGAATCGATCCGAGGATGTCCAACGGTGTGCGTTCCCGTGTTCGGTCTCGAGGTAGCAGCGCGACAGTAGCGATCAACACAAACAGAATGAATGGGACGGCGATGAGGAAGATCCATCGCCACCCGAGGTACTCGGTGATGATTCCCGAGAGCACGAACCCCAGTACAAGACCGCAGCTTGCAACCGCAGCCCACACGCTCAAGGCGCGGGTGCGCGCCCGCCCTTCGGGAAACAACAGGACGATGGTCGCCATCGCAGCGGGCAGGGCTAGGGCTTCGCCCACACCCTGGAACAGCCTCGCCCCCACGAGTAGCGGAAATGTTTCCGCGAGGCCCGCCATCAGTGAGGCTGCTCCGAAGATCGCGGTACCGATGAGGAGAAGGCGGCGTCGGCCGAAGACGTCCCCCAGGCGTCCGCCAAGCATCAACAAACCACCGCCTGTGATGGTGTATCCGACGACGACCCAAGTAAGGCCGCGCGGATCAACGCCGAGATCGTTGCCTATGGATGGCAGCGCCACGTTGACCACGGTGACGTCGACGGCGATGAGGAATTGCAGGATGGACAGACACACGAGGACTGCCCAAGAACGCGCTACCGATACTTGCGCAGGCCGCGATGAAGAGGTGCTGAAAGACACAGAAAACTCCGTTGCTCGAATGAAGAATCGGGCGACCAAACATGTCGCGCCGAACCGACGATCAAGCGACGGAACGTGAACTAGATAAAGTGAGGAGACGTTCCGCCGCTAGCGGAGCGTCTCCGTCACAGCGGCAGCGGCCGCAGCAGAAGCACCTGACATGGCTCCAATCCTACCCGATGGTGTCCGTACCCCTTGCGTTGCGACCTACTCTGATCCCTCCACACGTCTGGCACTAGGAGTGCGCGCCGCGCGCTGCGCGCGCACCTGACCCCCGAGGTCGTCCCTTCCGTGGCGGTCTCGGGGAGGGGCCGTCGTGGTGATGACCATCCGGGTCATGTCGTCCGGCAAGGGTTACGAGTACCTGCTGAAATCGGTCGTCGTCGGCGATGGCGACCGCGAGATGAGCAGCCCGCTGACCCGCTACTACGCCGAGACCGGGAACCCGCCCGGAACGTGGGTCGGCACCGGCCTGATGAGCCTCGACGACGGGCGCACCCCGGCGTTGGCCGAGGGCGACATGGTGACCGAGGAACACCTGGCCCGACTGCTCGGTGATGGCATCCACCCGGTCACCGGCGAGAAGCTCGGCAAGAGGTTCCCCTCGTTGCAAACCCCGCGCGAGCGGATTGCGGCCCGTGTTGCACGGCTCGACCCTGGCTTGCAGGGCGAGGCGCGAGCACGGGCGGTGCAGCGCATCCGTGAGGAAGAGGTTGCGAAGAAGCCGCGCACCGCCGTTGCGGGGTTTGACTTGACGTTCTCCCCGCCGAAGTCGGTGAGCGCGATCTGGGGTGTCGCTGATGCGGGCACGCAAACGCTGATCGCGCAGGCGCATCACGCCGCGATGCGCGACACGATCGCGTTGCTGGAGGATCGCGTCGCTGCAACCCGCGTCGGCGTGGGCGGTATCGCGCAGATGCCGATCGTTGGCGTTATCGCTACGGCGTTCGATCATTACGACTCCCGAGCCGCCGACCCGCAACTACATACGCATGTCGTGGTGTCGAACAAGGTGCAGGGAGAGGACGGACGCTGGCGCACGCTCGACTCTCGCCGACTACACAAGGCCGCTGTCGCGCTCTCGGAGTCGTACAACGCCTTTGTCACCGACCACACCGCGCGGCTACTCGGCGTGACCTGGGTGCCCGTCGACCGGGGCAAAGACCGCAACACCGGCTGGGAGATCCAGGGCGTTCCGGCGGCATTGATCGCAGAGTTCTCGCGTCGCACGACCGGAGGCGTTGACGGCGCGGAGGGCATCGAGCAGGTCAAAAACCGGGTGATCGAGCAGTACGTCGCTGAGCACGGGCGGCAACCGTCGGCGGCGGCGATTGCGAAGCTCCGGCAACAGGCGACCTTGGAGACCAGGCCCGAGAAGGCACTGCACTCACTGGCCGACCTCACCGCCGACTGGCGTGCGCGTGCCGAGGTCGTGCTCGGTGAGGACGCTCCGACTTGGGCGCAGCATCTGCTCGACCGGGGTGCGACAGAGGCCCGACTGCGCGCGGACGATCTCGGGCTGGAGCAGATCGAGGATCTCGCCTCCGTGGTGCTGATGGAGGTAGCGAACAGGCGTGCAACCTGGGGGCGATGGAACCTGCACGCCGAGACGATGCGGCAGACCATGGGCGTCCGGTTCGCAACCACCGACGACCGCATCCGCGTGCTCGATCAGATCGTCGCACACGCTGAAGCCGAATCGCTCCGACTCACCCCGGACTACGACCGCGCCGTACCCGCCCACTACATCGGCGGCGAGGGCAACAGGTTCCAGCCGGTCGATCAGATCGCGTACTCCAGCCAAAACATCCTCGACGCCGAGCAGCGCCTACTCGCGCACAGCCAGCACATTGGCGGGCCAGCACTGGCAGCGCGGCTCGTCGCGCGGCACACCTCCCGCAAGATTAGGGGCGTCCGGCTCGCCCCCGACCAGGCCGTCGCCATCACCCGCATCGCCCGTTCCGGGTTGACGCTGGATCTGCTGGTCGGCCCCGCCGGTTCCGGGAAGACCACCGCGCTACGCGCGCTCCATCGCGCGTGGACCGGAGCGCACGGGCGTGACTCGGTGATCGGTCTCGCGCCGTCGGCGGCTGCGGCCGAAATGCTCGGCGACTCGCTCGGTGTGCGGGCGGAGAACACCGCGAAGTTCCTCTACGAACACCACCACGGGCGCTGGAACCTCGAAGCCGGGCAGCTAATGCTCGTGGACGAGTCCTCCCTCGCAGGAACCCTCGCGCTCGATCGGATCGCCGAGCACGCCGCTGAGGTCGGAGCTAAGGTCGTGGTCATCGGCGATTGGGCGCAGCTGAGTGCGGTAGAGACGGGCGGGGCGTTCGGGATGCTCGTCCGTCACCGCGATCAGGTTCCCGAACTCGCCGATGTGCGCCGCTTCGCCAACGAGTGGGAGAAGACCGCCAGCCTCAGCCTGCGACGCGGAAACATCGACGCGCTCGACGACTACCAGGCGCGCGGCAGACTACTCGACGGCAACACCGAGACGATGCTCGACAGCATCTACGGGGCGTGGCGCACTGACCGCGACGAGGGCCTGCGCACATTGATGATTGCAGGCACAGGCGAGATGGTCGCTCAACTCAACGAACGCGCCCGCGCCGACCTGGTCGAAGCTGGACAGGTCGAGGCGGCTGGTCTGCGTCTGCACGATGGCACCACCGCAGGCGTTGGCGATCTCGTCGTCACCCGGCTCAACGACCGCCGCCTGTCCACGGGCAAAGCGTGGGTTAAGAACGGCGACCGCTGGCAAGTTGCCCGCCGCTATGACGACGGTTCGCTCGCTGTGCGCCGGTTGGGGCGCGGTGATCAGCCTCACGGCAAGGCTCTCGTGTTGCCCGCGAAGTATGTTCTCGAGGAGGTTGAACTCGGCTACGCCTCCACGGTTCACCGTGCCCAGGGCGCCAGCCTCAATACCGCGCACGCGCTCGTTGATCCCGAAGCCTCTTCGCGAGAGTTGTTCTATGTGGCGATGACGCGCGGCAAGCACCGCAACCACGCCTACGTGATCGTGCCCGACCCACACGAGGTCGAGCCGCATCTCGACCAGCCTGAACCGCTGACCCTGACAGACTGGATCGCCAAGGTACTCGCTCGAACCGACGCCGACCTCTCCGCCACCGAAACCCTGAAACTCGAGGTAGAGCGTCACGCCTCGCTATCCACGCTGCTCGCCGAGTACGACGTGCTCGCCCGCGAAGCACAGACCGACCGCTGGGCCATACTGCTCGACGTCGCACCGTTCCCCGAGAACGTGGCCGACGACGTATTCACCAGCCCCTACTACCGACCGCGATCGCGACGATGGGCACGATGCCGACGAGGATTCGAGCGGCCGTGTTCGCCTGCGCCAGGCCCAGATGCCCTGAGCGACCAGCCAGAGCAGCAGCCCTGTTGCAACGGCGAGGAAGCACAGTCCGACGGGGGGATCAGTGCCGCGAGAGCGATGATGATCGCGGCGGTTGCGACCGCGATCGACCATGAACTGCCGAAAAACGTGGAGAGATCTAGAAACCGTGGAATTGCGCGGAAAAAGGGGGATTGAAAGAGCCTTTGCAAGCAGGACGGTCGTGCACGGCCCTCCCGCGAAGACTACGACCGCAGGACGGAGCTCATCCTCGGCGGTTTGCTGCTCAGGGCAAGCCGAGGACGATGGCGGCGATCGTGAAGTAGAGAATCAGGCCGGTGGCGTCGCAGAAGGTTGAGATGAACGGATTGGAGAAGACCGCGGGGTCGGCTCCGACCTTCTTCGCGATGATCGGCATGAGGCCTCCGACCGTTGCGGCCATTGCGCACACCGACAGAAGGGTGAGGCCGATGACGGTGCCGATTGCCCATCCGTAGACCAGTCCGGCGACGAGAAAGCCGAGACAGCCGAGTACGGCCCCGAGCAGGCCGCCGACGCGCAGTTCTCGCCAGATGACGCGCCAGAGATCTCGAACCCTGACCTCTCCGACAGCGAGGGCACGCGTGACTGTGGTTGCAGCCTGATTTCCCGTGTTTCCTCCGGTTCCGGTGAGCAGCGGGATGAACAGCGCGAGCACGACCACTTGGTCGAGACGGTTCTCGTAGATCTCCAGGACCTGAACGGTCAGAACCGCCGACACGGCAAGGACGACCAGCCAGACGATCCTGCTTCGGACGATGCGAAGGATCGTGCTCGAGAGGTAGGAGCGATCGAGTGGTTCGGCACCGCCGGAGCGAGCGGTGTCTTCCGCGTTCTCCTCATCGGTGATGTCGAGGACGTCATCCATCGTGAGGATACCGATGAGGCGTTCCTCCTCATCGACGATCGGCATCGCGATGAGGCGGTGCGCGAGGAACTCTCGGGCCGCGGTCTCACGGTCGGTGAGCGCGTGCACTGCCACAGGCTCGCGCGCAACTTTGCCGACGGTTTCGGCTGGATCGCGGGCTTGTTCGGCAAGGAGGTTGCGCAGGGAGACGACGCCCTTGAGCTTGCGCCCCGAGCCGACGACAGGGAGCAGGTAAACGGTCTCGGGTCGGTCGATGTGCGCGTACACGACGTCCACCGCTTGCTGCACTGTCCAGTCGTCGTGCAGATCGAGCACCTCCGGCGACATATACCGGCCGATCGACGACTTCGGGTAACCGAGGACCTGAGCGGTCATTTGCCGCTCGGACGCATCTAACCCGTGCATCAGCTTGTGAACGACGCCGGCGGGGAGCTCCCCGAACAGCTCCGCACGGTCGTCGGGATCCAGGCCGTCGATTATTTCAGCTACTTCTGGCTGACGCAGCGCCCTGATGATCTCGGCCTGGTAGGACGGCGTGAGGTTCTCGAAAACCGCGAGTGCGTCGTCCTTCCCTAGCACTCGGAACAGCATCGCCGACTCGATCGGCGGGTTCGTCCGCACCAAGCGAATCAATTCCTGTCGATCGAGCTTCGGGACAAGTCGGGCAAGCTCTGCAAGGTCACCGGATGACATTCGCGATGACAACATGTTCTCGACCCTGTCGATGGCTACCTCTGTCATGTCACCGCTCCTGCGTTGTGGTCGTCCCAGGCACTCGTAAACGTGATTGTCGATCAAGATGGCGGATCAGGTGCTGGCATGTTTGAGTCTCGAAGGTCTCCCCGTCGATCCAGTCGAAGGGGTTGAGGTTCTTTTCGTAGGCTACCGCGGTGTCTTATCAGCTCACCGTGACGGTGCGCGGCGTCACTCCTTGCGGAAGCAGACCGCGTTCTGGTCCGCGAAGTCCGCAAAGCTACGCGCTGGACGCCCGAGCACGTCAGGAACTGCCGATGACAGCTCGGCGGCCTCGCCTCGCGCGTAGTGGGCGTAGTCCTCGAGCAGACCGTCGACCTGCCATGGTGGGAGAATCCCGGCGAGCATCTCGCCGAACTTTGCAGGCGGGACGTCTTCGAAGCGGATCTCGTCGCCAGTGGCGGACGAGAGGTGGCCGGCGAGGTCGGAGTGAGTGAGCGACTCGGGGCCCGTGAGCGTCTGGATTCCCCATGGGACTGGCGAGGTCAAAGCATGCGCGGCCATCGCGCCGATGTCGCGCACGTCGACGAGGCTCACCCGTGCATTGCCAATCGGGGCTGGCAGCACTCCGGCTGATTTCACGACGTTGGACACAGCGAACAGCCCCTGCATGAACAGGTTGGGACGCAAAGCCGTGACCTCAAGCCGCGACGCGAACGCGTGTTCCTCCACGGCCGCGTGATATCGCAGAAAGCGCACGGGAGAGTCGATGACCGAACCGAGTTGCGATAGCAGCACGATGTGGCGCACTCCGGCTTCGACCGCGAGATCGATGAACTGCTTCTGCTGCGCTTCAGCACGTTCGGTTGACGGCGTCACCAAGTAGGCGGCTCTGATCCCGCTGAGCGCAGCGCGAACGCTGTCGGCGTCGTCGAGGTCGGCCTGCACGGCGAAGTCGGCGGACGACAGACTTCGGGACATCGGGCGGAACGTGACGCCACGCTTGGCAAGGGCGTCGACAGTGGCGCGGCCGGTCGATCCGGTGGCTCCGGTGACGAGGATGTCGGGTGTGCTGGACATGTGTCCTCCTTCAGATCTCGGGGTGACGGAGGCCATCGGTCAAGGTATGCGCCCAATCGGCATCGACGTCCGAGATGCCGGACGTCACGACAAGATGGCACAGCTGCCCGTAGGCCATGAACCGCTGCACGTCGCGGTCCTCTGCTCCGGAGCGCTGCTTCGCGAAACGGGTGACGCGAGCCAGCCCGGCGCGCAGCGCATCGCCGATCCCCGGAACGGTCGCGACGGACTGCGCATGCACCTGGATGAGGAGCAGCGTACGATCTGCGATGAGATCGGCGTAGGCGTCACCCATCGCGTCGAGGATCGCGACGGGCGTCCCGTTCACCTGGATAGCGGACAGCGTCTCTTCGATGCGCTCGAAGCACCTCTCGAGCGCGGCGACGAACAAGGCCTCCTTCTCGCCGAACAACTTGAGCACATACGCGCTGGAAATCCCGGCCTCACGCGCGACATCGGCGACCGTTGTGCCCGTGTAGCCTCCACGCGAGAACGCTGCGAGAGCAGCGCTCACGATCGCAGAGCGACGGTCGGCTGCAGTGGAAAGTGATCGATTCGACATGTGAGTGACTATACACTCACCACGTTCGAGGCTCCGCACTTCTCGCCCCCACCGCACGCGCGTACGCTGAGTGCATGCTGCTGTTCTTGCATGGCGCCGGCGGATTCGATGAAGACCGCTCACTCGCCGCGGCTCTCGCCGAAGAACTCGGAGTTGAACTGACGATGCCGCGATTGCCCGACGAGGATATGTCGTTCGAAGGCTGGGCGGCACCGGTTCGCCAGGCATTGTCTGAGCGCGGAGTGAACGATCTTGTCGCCGCGCATTCTTTCAGTGGGTCGATCCTCGTCAGGGTGCTCGCCGAGCGCGATTGGTCAGTGAGGCGAGCTTTGCTGCTGGCCATGCCGAACTGGGGCATCGATGGCTGGGACGTCGGCCAGTACGACCTCGACGGAGCCGAGCCGCCGCAGGAAGTCACGCTGCACCATTGCGTCGACGACGAAGTTGTCCCCTTCGCCCACCTCGCTCTCAACTCGGCGCAGCTGCCGAGCGCCGGCGTCAGAGTCCATGCGCGCGGTGGGCACCAGTTCGACGGACAAGCGGCCGCGCTGCTCTCGTAGTCCGGTGCAGTGCGGCGCGGTGCGATGCGGTTCGGGGTATGCTCAGGCGCGGTTCGCGGAGACCATCGTAGGCTTATGTCGCTGCCGGAACTATCGGACGAGGCTGCTGCCGGCGTAGGGGCGTGGGGACATATGGCGAGGACGAGCTCAGTGAGTTTTTGGGATGCGGTCGAAACGCTCTCTGACCGCGGCAAGTCGATCGTCTCCCCGAGACAGTCGGTGAAGAGGATCTCGTTTCCGGTGGCGGTCGTTTCGCTGATCGCTCTCGCTGTCGCCGCTGTCCCGTTGATGCTGCTGGACCCGGACAGTGCTGACGGCTTGCCGATGCTCTCGCTGTTCCTCTTCCCGATGGTCGCCGGGGCCGTGGTCATCGAGCTGGTGGTGCTCTGCAAGCTCGGGCAGCAGGACCCTGACTGGACGCTGCTGTGGTGGCCGCTCGTCATCCTGCCGGCGGGGCTGCTCGCCATGAGCGTCCGGCCGATGCTCGCTGACCCTGACTACTTCGATGTGGTCAGTTTCTCGAGTGCGGTCGGGGTCCTGTTCTCGTTCGCATTCCTCGTGTTCTTCGGCCTTGGCCTGAGTTTCGTGTTCTGGGGATTGGTGGTGTTTCCGCTGCGGGTGCTGGGTCTGGCCGTGTTCGATGCCCTTCGCGGGGACCGCGTCGCCGGGTTCCGGGTGTATGCGCCACTCGTCTTTCTCGGGATCCCGGCCATCAGCGTGACGGTCGTTCTCAGCCTTGGTGAGCTGGAAGGCAGCAGGGCGGCGATCGGACAGATCGTCCAGGCGCTGCTCGGCGTGCCTGGCGACTACGAGGTCGTGTGGGAGCCGGGGCTCTGGATCGTGCGCGCCATCACGCTCGCGCTGATCGGCGGCGCGATCTGGACGATCGTGCGCAGCAAGAGGAACGCTCGCAAGAACAAAGCGTAGGACGCGGGAGCCCAGTGCTCACCGAAGATCCGCTTACATCGTGTCGTCGCTGATGTGCAGTCGGCCGAGCGGGCGTGCCTGCAGCACATCGACGTCGACGTCCGGCAGCATCCCGCGTTCCGCGAGCTTCTTGATGGCGTCGTTCCGCTCCCGCATCAGAATCTTCATCGCTTTCGGCTCAAGCTGGTCGACCGGTATCGGCGGGGTGTCGGGCTCGGGTGGCATCGGTGGGGAGAGCTGGATGATCACGAATACGATCACCGCCAGTCCCATCATCACGTACACGGGAAGGAGCGGCATCAGCCCCAGATCGATCCCGGCTTCCCGCGCAAGCTGGTGGGCGACCGGCACGCCGAGCAGACCGAACACGAAGACGAGGGCGAGCATGATCTGCAACGAACCATTTCTACGCCGCTTCGATGTCACGATCCAGTAGACGAAGATCAGCACCACCCCGATCGCGGCGACGCTGTAGGACAACATCGCCCACGGAATGTCAGCGGAATCCGGTGCGTCCGTCCGTCCGATCCAGACGTCCCGCGGGTTGCCGAAGACGGCCGCGAAACCGCCGATGGACGCCAGCATCGCCAGAAGCGGCGACACGCCCCACGCGATCCGCCACCATGGCATCCGTGACACCTCGTCCGCCTTCGTCGTGTACGCAAGAACGTGCGCCTCGAGAACGTCAAGACCGTGCGGGGCCGAGCGACTGACGCGCTGCGCCCACAAATGCGGTCTGAGCGGATGGGGCCCGACGTCCGGCAGCGACATGCTGTCCAAACTATCGCACCGACCCACCCCCGAACGGGGCAGCATGATCTTGACGAGAGGTGCTCGTCGCTAGGGTGGTGAGCATGACGTGGAAAGCGATGGCTCCGGCTGAGGTGTGCGACGTTATCGACTTCTTCGAATCGCTGTCGTGGCCGTTCGTGAAATCGCAGGTGCAGCGCCAGGCTGCCCAACGGTTCGGCTGGACGATCGAGGAATCGCGGAATAAGCACTACCTGGTCAACACGGCATCGGCGCTCTCAGAGCCCGATGTCTCGGTCATCTCTAACCGTGAACACGTACTGTCCGTCGATATGCGCACGACGGACATCATCCGTAAGGTCACCGAAGAATCCCGCCGATTCCTCGATGACCTTTTCGCGATGCTCGTTCGCGAGGGTGAGACCCGTTGGGGAGCCGTCCGAATCGTGCGTGACGGTGATCGACAGAACGCTCTCTGGGACACCCCAGCGGGAGGTCGCATCCGCTTCACCGGATCTGACATGGATATCCTCATCGAATACCGCACGCCCCAGGGCACCGAGCTCGAGCGCCGCCAGGGTCACTGATCCGCCCGCTGCACCGGCGCCGAAGAGCACTCGTCATCGGCGTCGACGGCGCACGCCTTCGACGAGTTCCGCGAGGGCCGCGGTCGTCGCATCCCACCCCATGCAGGCGTCAGTGACGCTCTGGCCGTAAGTCAATCGTGAGTGGTGCGCGGTCACGTCGAGCTTCTGTGCCCCGGCGACGAGGTTGCTCTCGATCATGACACCCGCGATCGCCGCGCCGTCGGTCGCGATCTGCTCCCCCAGCTCCCGAGCGACCTCGGCCTGGCGAATGTGGTCTTTGCCGCTGTTGCCGTGACTCGCGTCGATGACCACGCGCGGAGTCAACGACGCAGCATCCAGTCGCTGAGCCGCCTGCGCGACATGCTCGACGCTGTAATTCGGGCCGTCGGCGCCGCCCCGCAGAATCACCGACGTGTCGGGATTTCCGGTTGTGGTCACCAGGCTCGCGCGCCCATCGGCACCGATTCCCAGAAATGCCTGCGGAGCGGATGCCGCAGCAGCCGCATCCAGCGCGACCTGAAGCCCTCCGTCCATGCCGTTCTTGAAGCCGATCGGCATCGACAGGCCGGACGCCAGCTGGCGATGAATCTGGCTCTCCGTCGTGCGCGCGCCGATCGCGCCCCAGGTGATGAGATCCGCGGTGTACTGCGGGCTGATCGGCTCGAGGAACTCGGTGGCACAGGGCATCCCGAGCGCCGTCACGTCACGCAGGAATCCGCGTGCAAGACGCAGCCCGGTCTCGATGTCGTGACTGCCGTCGAGGTGCGGATCGTTGATCAGGCCCTTCCATCCGATCGTGGTGCGCGGCTTCTCGAAGTACGTGCGCATCACGATCAGCAGATCATCGCGGTGCTCCTCGGCGACACGCATGAGGCGACCCGCGTACTCGAGCCCAGCCTGCGGGTCGTGAATCGAGCACGGTCCGGCGACGACGAGAAGCCGGTCATCCTCTCCTGCCATGATGGCGCGAACCTCATCGCGGGTACGCGCGACGAGCGAGGCGCGCTCCTCGCCGATCGGCAGTTCTGCCGAGATCTCGTCGGGTGTGGGCAGCGTCGTGAACTGTGCGACGTGCAGATCGGCGGTGGCCTCGGCTGAGGTGATGGTATTCATGGGTCCTGTCCTGTGTGAGGGCGGACCCCGGATGCAGAGCCCGCCGAAACGGCGAAAGCCAGAGCAAAATGCTCTGGCTTGTCGGCTCTGAAGGTTGGTAGGCGCTACTTCTGCGCCGGCCCCTCCAGAGCCGACTCAAAATACGCATACCAACGGGTTGTCATGTGAAGAACCCTACCGCATCAGCAGTGAGGGTGTGCCGAACCTCAGACGTATCTGCGTCTGAAGCTCGGCACACCGACAATCAGCTGATCGGAGTGAAGTCGCGGTTGGCGATGTGTTCCGGGCGCGGAGCGCTCGCCGCGAACGGCTCGACCAGCGCGTTCTCGACACTGTTGAACACCATGAATACGTTCGACCGTGCGTACGGCGTGATGTTGTTACCCGAGCCGTGCATGATGTTCGAGTCGAACCACAGTGCTGAACCGGCATCCCCGGTGAACTGGTCGATGCCGTACTTGTCGGCCAAGGCGGTGATCGCGGCATGGCTGGGCACTCCGGCCTCCTGCGCCTGCAACGACTGCTCGTGGTTGTTGTCGGGCGTCTCGCCGACAGAGGGTACGAACGTGCGATGCGATCCGGGCATCACCATGAGTCCACCGTTGAACGGATAGTTGTCTGTCAGCGCGATCGACAGGCTCACCGACCGTGGAATCGGCATGCCGTCCTCGGCGTGCCAGGTCTCGAAGTCGGAGTGCCAGTAGAACCCGGTGCCGGTGAAGCTGGGCATGTAGTTGATGCGCGTCTGATGCAGATACACCTCAGAGCCCACGATCTGCCGGGCACGGTCGAGAACCTTCGGGCTGCGCGCGAGCGCACTCAGCACCGAGCTGAGCTTCTCGACCTCGAAGACCGACCGAACCGCACCCGTGGTGCGCTCGGTGATCAACCGCGGGTCGCCCTTCAGCGAGCTGTCGGCCGCGAGCCGGTCGAGCTCGCTCGAGTACAGCGCCACGTCGTCGGCCGAGATGAAGTCATCGGTGATCGTGAAGCCGCGCTTCTCGTGCGCTTCGAGCTCGGATGCCGAGAACGGACCGTCGTCGGCCGATCCCCACACCGTGGGCTGCGTGCGCGCGATGAAATCGGACGGTGTCGTCAGTCGCGTGGGGAACAGGTCCTCTGATGTCGTCGCGGTGGTTGTCATGCGTGATTCTCCTGTCGCTTCTCGAAATGTCGACCGCGCCGGTCGGCACGGGATATGCCGAATCCCAGGCGGCCAGATTGCTCTGACTGCCTGGGATTCGAAACAGCGGTGGTTAGGCGGTTTCCGTCACCAGCGGGTACACGCCGTTCTCGTCGTGGATCTCGCGCCCGGTGATGGGCGGGTTGAACACGCACACGGTGCGCATCTGGGTGCGCGGGCGCACCTCGTGCTTGTCGTGGTTGTTCAGCAGGTACAGCGACCCGGGAGCCAGCTGGTGTGTCTCACCCGTGGCGAGGTCGGTGATCTCCCCCTCGCCCTCCACGATGAAGACCGCTTCGATGTGGTTCGCGTACCAGAACTGGTTCACCGTGCCGGCGTAGAGCGTGGTCTCGTGCACCGAGAAGCCCACGCCCTCCTTCGCGAGGACGATGCGCTTGCTACGCCAGTTCTCGCTCTGGATGTCGGCGTCAGTGTCGGTGATCTCGTCAATCGTGCGGACGATCATGCGTGCGTGTGCTCCTTGTTCTCAGCGGTGTCGTGCTCGTCGCTCTGGTCGGCGCGGGCTGCGGCCTCGAGGTCGGGCTCGCCGAGAACGGCGCGCACCGACTCGTCGATGATCCGCAGGCCGCGGTCGAGCTCGGCGTCAGTGATGGTCAGCGCGGGAAGAATCTTCATGACCTCGCCCTCGGGGCCAGAGGTCTCCATGAGCAGGCCACGCTCGAACGCCGCCTGGCACACGGCATCCGCCAGCTCGCCGGTGGGGAACTGCAGGCCACGCGCCAGGCCGCGGCCCTTGGCGAACAGCTCGTGCTGCGGGTAGCGTGCGGCGATCGTGTTGAACCAGCCCTCGACGCGAGCACCCTTGCGGATGGTCGAGTCGCGCAGCGTGTTGTCTGACCAGTAGCGGCGAATCGCCTCCGCACCGGTGACGAATGCCGGGCTGATGCCGCGGAACGTGCCGTTGTGCTCACCGGGCTGCCAGATGTCGAGCTCGGGCTTGATGAGCGTCAGCGCCATCGGGATGCCGTAGCCCGAGATCGACTTCGACAGGCAGACGATGTCGGGGACGATCCCGGCCTCTTCGAAGCTGAAGAAGTCGCCCGTGCGGCCGCAGCCCATCTGCACGTCGTCGATGATCAGCAGCACCTCGTGCTTCTTGCACAGCGCCGAGAGCTGGCGCAGCCATTCGGCGCGCGCGGCATTGATGCCACCCTCACCCTGCACGGTCTCGACGATCACGGCTGCTGGCGTGTTCAGGCCGCTGCCGGAGTCTTCGAGAAGGCGCTCGAAGTAGAAGAAGTCGGGGTAGTCGCCGTCGAAGTAGTCATCGAACGGCATGGGCGTCGCGTGCACGAGCGGAACCCCGGCGCCGCCACGCTTGAGCGAGTTACCGGTGACCGAGAGCGCACCCAGCGTCATGCCGTGGAAGGCGTTCGTGAAGTTGATGACCGATTCGCGACCGGTGACCTTGCGTGCAAGTTTCAGCGCTGCCTCGACGGCGTTCGCCCCACCGGGGCCGGGGAAGACGAGCTTGTAGTCGAGCTCACGCGGCTTCAGGATGACCTCGTCGAACGTCTCGAGGAAGTCACGGCGGGCCGAGGTGAACATGTCGAGCGAGTGCATGACGCCGTCATCCGACAGGTAGTCGATGAGCGCCTTCTTCAGCTCGGGGTTGTTGTGCCCGTAGTTGAGGGCGCCGGCGCCCGAGAAGAAGTCGAGATACTCCTTGCCGGACTCTTCGTACATCGTGCTGCCCACTGCCCGGTTGAAGACCACGGGCCATGAGCGCGAGTAGCTGCGAACTTCGGATTCGAGTTCGGTGAAGATATTCATGTGGAGTTGTTCTCCTCCTGGTTGTTGTCGTGCGGGGAGTGCACGTCGCCCGGTCTCGGGCGAATGGGAAACGGCCACGGGCTCGGCCACAGGCGGGCCGATCTCATAGAGCCGTTCAGGGTCATGGTGTTCGGCATCCGGCTCACTGAGGCTCAGATGCTCGGTCTCGAAGAGCGGGGTCACTTCCATCGGCGCATCGCCCCACCGTTTGGCGAGGCTGCGGAAGGTGTTCTGCGAGGCGATGTTGTCATCGGTGATGGTGGTGTGCAGGATGCGCACCTCAGGGCCGAACGTGTCGTCGTGCAGCAGGTCGTCAAGCATCCGGCCCGCGAGGCCCAGGCCTCGGAACTCGGCGTCGACGGCGACCTGCCAGATGAACAGGCACGATTCGTCTGTCGGGCGACGGTAGCCGAGAACGAACCCTGCCGGGCGGCCATCGACGATGGCGATGCGGCAGGTCTCAGCGAAGTCGCGGGCGTAGAGAACGTACGCGTACGACGAGTTCAGATCAAGCGTCTGTGAGTCGCGAGCGATGCGCCACATCGCGATTCCCTCGTCGATTCGGGGCGGACGAATAAGGGTTGTCCGACCCGACCGCGCATCGATATGCGCGGTGTGTGTTGACGTTCTCGGCTGTCTGGAGCCGGCGAAAGTCAGAGCGATTCACCGTCCCGGATCGGGGCGTGACGATCTAAAAGAATCAGATTCATGAGGGTAATCTCCGCTGGGGGTACAGCTTCGGTCTGTCTTCCACAGTGTCACGCCTGCCGCTCGACCTCAAATCGACAGGGGGTGTGGAATGCTGGGGGCATGACTGAGTCGTCGCAGCCTGAGCTCCCCCACGCAGACATCGATCCGGGTGGTCTGCTGGAGTATTCCGTGGTCTTCACCGACCGTTCGCTGAATCACATGTCGGCCCGATTCGTTGGTGTCATGCAGCAGATTCTCGGGATTCTGGAAGAGGCGTATAACGCGTACACGTCAGCGATCGTTCCCGGTGGCGGCACGTACGCGATGGAGGCCGTGGCACGCCAGTTGGCGACCGGCCGGCGCACCCTGGTCGTTCGCAACGGCCTGTTCTCGTTCCGGTGGTCGCAGATTCTCGAGGTGGGTGGCATCAGCGACGACGTCACGGTTCTCTCGGCTCGCCCCGATTCGGATGCCGTGCAGGCGGCGTGGTCTCCGGTACCGATCGAAGAGGTCGTGGCCGCGATCCACGCGCGTCGGCCGGAGGTCGTGTTCGCGCCGCACGTCGAGACAGCGGCGGGAATGATCCTGCCCGACGACTACGTGCGCACTCTGGCGGAGGCCACGCACGAGGTCGGCGGTCTGCTCGTGCTCGACTGCATCGCCTCGGGGGCGATGTGGGTCGACATGTCGGCTCTCGGTGTGGACGTGCTGCTCTCTGCTCCGCAGAAGGGATGGAGCGGTTCGCCGGCCGCCGGATTCGTGATGCTCAGCGAGGCGGGACGGGATGCCGTCACCAGCCGCCCCGCGACGAGCTTCGCGATCGATCTTGCCAAGTGGCTCACGATGGCCGACGAGTATCGTGCCGGTCGCCCGGCGTATCACGCGACGATGCCGACGGATGCCTTGGTGCATAACCTCGCCGCGATGACCGAGACCCGAGACCGCGGCTTCGAGGCGCTGCGGGCGGCGCAGATCGAGCTCGGCTCGCGTGTGCGGGCTCTGCTTGCCGAGTACGGACTGCTCTCTGTTGCTGCCGACGAGTTCGCCGCGCCCGGTGTCGTCGTGGTGCACACCGACGACCCGGCGCTCAAGTCGGGCTCGGCATTCAAGGAACAGGGTCTGCAGATCGCCGCGGGCGTGCCGCTGCACTGCGACGAGCCGGCGGCATTCTCGACCTTCCGCCTCGGTCTGTTCGGTCTCGACAAGCTCGCCGACATTGACGGCACCGTCGACCGGCTGCGCGTGGCATTGGAGAAGATCCGGCACTGACGTCGGCTGTCGAGTAGCGCGCTGAACTCGTGCGGCGTGTCGCCGCGTCAGCCGATGCTACGTATCACGCGTTCACCGAGGCGTCGGGACGAGTGTTTCTGTCTCTGAAACCGGGCGCGATCGCCGCACGTCTGAGCGCCGGAGCGGCGCTGTCCGGCCGCTATGAACTTCTCGCCGTGCGTACGCATTGCGCGATTCGCGACCTCGCGCTGAGCGAAGACCGGCTGCACAGCATCCTTCCCGGTCGGTTCCCGAGTGGCCCGACCGCGGCGACCTGACGGCATCGCGCGGCGGCTACGGCGCGGGTGGCGTCTCGGCCGAGCCCCGGGCGATGAGCTTCATCGGCAGCACCGTGTGCTCCGAGGCACCCATGCGGTCGGCGAGGCGTCCGAGTGCGAGACGCGCGGCCTGGCGTCCGAGCTGTTCGGTATCGCCGGTGACGACGCTGATGCCGAGTACCCGCGCCCATTCGACGTCGTCGATGCCGAGGATGGCGGGGCGGCGCTCGGGATGCATGGCGGTGAGCTCTTCCATGACGCCGAGCAGGATGCGGTTGTTCCCGGCGATGATCGCGGTCGGAGGTTCGGGCAGTGCGAGCAGTTCGGCCGTGCGCTCTCTCGCGGCTGACACGTCGTGGGTGTCGGCGCGCACGAGATCACGCCACTCGGCGGCGTCGGTATCGTCGAGCACGTCGCCCAGGCCCGCCAGACGCGCGCGGAAGGTGGGGAGCCAGTGGTAGTCGCCGATGAAGGCGATGCGGGTGTGCCCCGCTTGGCGCAGGTGTCGGCCGGCGATGCGCCCGCCTTCGCGGTTGTCGAAGACCACCGAATCGGCGTTGACGTCTTCCGAGGGACGGTCGATGAACACCACGGGGATGCCGCGGGCCTGCAGCTGCTGGTACACACCGTGCTCGGGCATCGCCGAGACGACGATGAGCGCTTTCGTCTGCCGGTCGGCGAGGTCGTGCACCACGAGCCATTCCTGGTCGGCTGACTCGCGGGAGTTCGCGACGGAGAGATGGATGCTGTGCGGGCGGATCTCGTCTTCAATAGCCTGCGCGAGAGCCGAGTAGAACGGGTTGGTGAAGTCTCCGGTGACGAGGCCGATCGAATCGGCCAGGCGTCCGCTCGCCAGCAGGCTCGCTGCGGTGTTTCGCTGATAGTCGAGATCGCGGGCGGCCGCGAGAACGCGGTCACGGGTGCTTTCGCTGACGTAGGACTCTCCGCCCAGCGCCCGTGACGCCGTCTTCAGGCTGACTCCGGCCCGTTCCGCGACATGCGCGAGCGTGGCACGCGAGGCACCGCCGTCCTCACTGTTTTCTGCTTTTCCCATTGACTCTTCCCTGTCGCGCTGGCGCTATGGTAGCGTCCTAACCATATATGACAGCGATGTCAGAATCTCTTTTCCCCACACAGCACAGCAGCTGAAGGAGCTAGACGATGGTCTCGACCCGTGAGAAATCAGCGAGCCCAACCCTCGCACGCCGCGCAGGCGGCGTGGCGATCGTAGCGGCAGTGGCGGCCGCATTCCTCGTTCCCTTGCCGGCGACGGCGGCATCCGCGACCGAGTTCTCCTCGTCGTTCGAGGCCGACGACACCGCTCCCCTGCTGACCGGCACGGGCGCGGCCGTCAACGTCACCGGTGACCGCTTCACCCCGGGCAGCCTGCTGCCGCTGGCGCCGACGGCGACGGCATCCAGCGACAACCCGCCGAACGAGACCGTCGAGAAGCTGGCCGACGGAAACGCCGGATCGAAGTGGCTGACATTCACGAGCACCGCCTGGGTGCAGTACGAGTTCACCGAGCCGCAGTCGATCACCCGCTACACGCTGACCAGCGGAGGCGATGCGCCGCAGCGCGATCCGAGAGACTTCACCCTGCAGGCCTCGAATGACGCCACCGGATGGACCACGCTCGACACCCGCACGGGCGAGAGCTTCGACGAGCGCGCCCAGGAGAGAAGCTTCGAGCTCGAGGCGCCCAGCGACGCCTACCTCTACTATCGCCTCGACATCACGGCCAACCAATCGGGCGGTCTCATCCAGCTCGCCGACTGGGACCTCATCGAAACCGACGACGCCACAGCCGAGCCGAGCGACCTCTCGCTGAGTGTCGACTCGGGGCCGTCCTCCTCGCACACCGCGAAGACGGGTGTCGGCTTCACTGGCACGGAGGCGCTGAACTACTCCGGTCGCCACCTCGATGCCGGCCCAGCGTCGTCGACCAGCATCCTCTACGACGAGCTCGACATCGCGGTCGCCGATGACACGGCACTGTCGTACCTCGTCTTCCCGCAGCTCGACGGCGAGCAGACCTACGCGTCGACGTTCGTCGCGGTCGACCTGACCTTCGAC
>NZ_JAJUFV010000052.1 GCF_029263575.1 Microbacterium sp.
CGTCTCCGAGCTGCTTCCCGAGCTGACGCTGGCTCAGAAGTGGGATCTCACCGCTTTGGAGCTCGCCCGCAACGTGCACACGCATCCGACGCTGTCGGAGGCGCTGCAGGAGGGCTTCCACGGCCTCGCCGGCCACATGATCAACTTCTGATCGACACGTTCATCGGCGTCGCACGCTGAAGGGGGCGGCCCCGCCCTGCATGGTGATCATGTTCGTGGTGCCGCGCCGCAACGGTGCTGTTCCGAGCAGCCTGATCGCACCGTTGCGGACGGCGAGAGCCGGCCCCTTCGTTGCGTGGCCGACCGTCATGTAGAACGCCGAGCGGCGCTGAGCGCGAGCGACTGCGTGTTGGACGCGCCGCTCGTACTCCCGAAACTCGGGCCGTGCACCTGTCAAAGAACGCTCCAGTGCGGCAGCGAGCTCGAGCGCTGCCGCCCACCCCAGGTTCATCCCCTGCCCGCCGATCGGACTGACTTCATGTGCGGCATCGCCGAGCAGGACGACACGTCCTGCACTCAGGCGCGCGGCATGGTGTTGCTGCGCCCGGAACACGGTGGGAGAAAGTCCGGCAGGAAGTTCCAGCTGGCGACCGGTGCGCTCTCGAATCGCGTCGACGAACGCGTCTGCCTCCCCCAGCGCGCCCTGCGTTTCAGCGGCGACCCAGCGCCGCTGACCGTGCGGAAGAGGAAACGATTCGACCAGTCCGGCGCTCTCACAGTGCAATTGGACGCGGGCGTCGTCCCGTTCGTGCGCGATGTCCACCATCGCGTATGAACCGTTGCCGTATCGCCTGCGCCAGCCGATGCCGAGCCGGCGGCGAATTCCGCTGCGCACCCCATCTGCAGCGACGACGAAAAATGCGGTGGCGTGCCGCGGCGGTGCGCCGGCTGTGTCGAGTTCGAGATGCACCATCCCCTCTTCATTCCGCACGTGACGCACCTCATGACCGGTGAGCAGTCTCGCCGAGGGCAACTGACGAAGGCGTTGCATCAGCAGCGCGTGTGTTCGACGCTGTGGGAGAACGAGCACCCGCTGTTGCGCAGAGAACGAGAGGGAAGCCAGTACGCGACCGTCCCAGAGCACGTCGCCCCCGTCCAGCGCGAGCGCCTCGTCTTCTACCTCATCTCCCACGCCGACAGCATCCAGCGCGGCAAATCCGGGAGGATGAATCCCGATGGCCTTCGACCGGTCATCGTCATCGACGCGTCGTTCGTAAACAGCGACATCGATCTCTGCCTGCGCGAGCAGACACGCCGCGAGCAATCCGACCGGCCCCGCCCCGACGATCGCAACGTCATGATCCGGCACGGGACGCCTCCCACCGCAACTCGACCCGAGCGGGAAAGGCTCGTCGCACCCGCCACCCGCTCGGCGCAGTCGATGCGAGCTCATCTGCGGTATATGCCCGGCGGATGCTGGTGAGCCCATCCACCCGGATGAAGGAGTCGGCGAGAAGGGTCGCAGCGAATGGCCACGTCGCTGCGGCGAATGCACGATACGCGAACCTGCTGCGTTCGATATCACGATGGATGACGATGCCGCCGTCGCCGACGAGACGGGCGCAATCACGCAGCACGCCGGCCAGCTCATCGCCTGACAGGTGGTGCAGCAGATGGTTGGAGATCACCACATCGAAGCGCTCATCAGCGTCGGCGAGCTCTCCCGTGTACGCACACCGGTATTCGACCGCGGAGCCGCGACCGCGCGCCCATTGAATCGCCCGCGGATCAGCATCGAGAGCTGTCACGGTGATCGGCAGCGCGTCCTTGCTCGCCCATGCGGCGATGGCGCGCGATACGTCGCCGCCGCCTGCGCCCACGTCGAGAACCCGGAGCGGTGCCTGCTGTGCTCGCGGACGGATGTCGCGCCGATACACCGATCGCCACCGTGAGACCACGGCGTTCACGAGCGAGAAACGCTCGTAGGTTCGCTCCAGCATGTCCTGGTCCGCGTGCGGGTCGTCCATCAGCTCTCGGGCGTCGACGGCGCGGCTGGTGAGGTCAACGGCCATCGGCGTCAGACGACTGTCATCAGGGCGCTCTCGGCGGTCAGCCCTGGTCCGAATGCCATCGCCACCACGCGTTCCCCCGCGTGGGCGCCCTCTTCTTCCAGGATGCGACGCAGCACGAACAGCACCGTGGCGCTGGACATGTTTCCGTAATGCCGGAGCACTTCTCGAGCCGGATGCATCTGCTGTTCTGAGAGAGCGAGTCGTTCCTCGACGCGGTCCAGGATGCTGCGTCCGCCGGGATGGATCGCCCAGTGCGCGACCTGCTCGCCGACTGTGCCGTCATCGAAGGCCGCGGCGAGGGAGTCCTCCCCGGCGTACAGCGGACGGAGCGCGTCGAAGACGTTCTCGCCGATGAGCTGCGGGACCGCGGTGGAGAGGACCATCTCAAAGCCTTCATCACCGATCGTCCACGCCATGTCGTCCTTCCCGTCCGGAATGATGCCCGTGTGGAAGCGGTCCAGCGAGAAGCCCGGCGTCTCGGAATCGACGTCCCTGGCGGTGACGAGGCCCGCGGCCGCCCCATCGGCGAAGAGCGATGTGGCCACGATCATGTCGGGATCCTCGGTGGAGCGCAGGTGCAGCGTGCACAGTTCCACGCTGACGACGAGCACGACGGCGTCCGCGTCTGCTGCGCAGAACTGACTCGCCGCTTTCAGGGCGGGCATGGAGGCGTAGCATCCCATGAACCCGAAGTGATAGCGCTGCACGCTGTCTGCCAGGCCGAGCCCGCGGACGATCTCATAGTCAGGACCCGGCGCATGAAACCCGGTGCACGAGACGGTGATCACATGCGTGATGTCAGCAGCGGTGATATCTGGGTCGGCGTCGAGCGCACGACGGGCCGCTTCGACGTAGAGCTTCCCGGCCTCGCGCACGTAGATCTCATTGCGCACCTTCGTTCCTGGTGACAGCAACGCGCCGCTGTCTCGGTCGTAGAACAACGATGTCTCCACGTCCGCGGCCAGTGACAGCTCATCGAGCACGGTGTATCGGGTCTCGATGCCCGACCCGTTGAAGGATGCTGTGACAATGCGCTTCGCCAATCGTCCGAGATCGGGTTGCGCGGCGAACACATCGCGCACCTCGTCCTGTCTCAGCGTCGTGTCAGGGACGATCGTCTGCAGGGAGCGGAGGACCGCGGAGTTTCTCATGAGGTCACTCAAGCACGCACGGCAACCTGAATAAAGGGGGTTGCGTTCAGAAACCGAGGGCGCGGGCGAGCTTCGATCCGGATGCCGCGTGCCGCCCTCCAGCGGCGAAGATCGCCGCCTCGACCGCGGCGAAGAACGCCTCCCGTCCGGCGACGTCTGGCGCAGCGGCAGGCCCGAGCTCCATCTCCCACTCGCGCCATTCGCGCTGTTCTCCTGCACGCAGGTCAGTCGCGCGCACCCGATCGTCGACGAACTCGGCCACGGTCCCGGAAGGACCGGTGAGCAGGTAGGCGGTGCGATCGTTCTCGATACGGGCGAGTGAGCTGAGCGGACTCGTCGTCCAGCGTGCGATCGCACGGGCGACAGCGTCGGGCACACCATCGTCTTCGCCGAGCGGCCAGCCCAGCTCGAGACGGCCGTCCCCCTCACGGGGGCCTTTCACATGCCAGCCCTCATCGGAGCCGCCCGTGCGACGGCGCAGGGCGACACCGGCACGTGAGAGCGCAGCATCCATCGTGTCGAAGTAGCGCGCATCCAGCGCACGCAACTCACCGTCGGTGACAGCGGTCACCCCCGGGATTCCCTCCCATACCGGCAGGGCCATATCGACATCGACGTCGTATTTGCGTTCGATCTCGATCGCGCGTGAGGGCTCAGTCGTCATGGGCATATTTTAGGCGTCGAGCGGTGGGATGCCGTGATCGTGGGGCGCCTGCGATCAGGTCAGCACGACGCCGATCAGCGCCCCGACGATCATCCACGGGCCGAAGGCGATACGTGTGGAGCGCGTAGCTCGCCGCAGCGCCATCAGCACGAGCGCATAGAGCGCGGCCAGCACGAAGGCCGCTGCAGCGCCGATGACGAGCTGTTCCCAGCCGTGCCAGCCCAGCACGACGCCGATGACCGCTGCGAGCTTCACGTCCCCGCCGCCGATGCCGCCGCGGCTGGCGGCGCGCATCACGGCGTAGAAGCCGCCGAGAATGAGCATCCCGCCGACCGAACGGGCAAGCGTCCATACCTCCCCTGTCACCAGAGCGTCCGCCATGACGAGCACGATCGCGCCGCCGAGCGTCGGCAGCACGATGCGGTTCGGAAGCCGATGTGTTCGCGCATCGATGATCAGCAGCCAGACGCCGATTCCCAGCAGCACGAGATGCGCGAGAACGACGACGGACGCATACGCGATAGGGGGCGAGGTCATCTTCGAAGGGTACGAGAACGGCGCTTCTCGCGATGTGACCCTGTGGATAACTCCGATGTCCGATGTGCGAATTACGCTCAGAGATGCAGTTGATATATTCGCACTTATCTTCGAGGATGGAATCATGGGCACCCCAGAGATCTCAGCGGCCCGCGCGCACGATCTGCATCGCCTGCGCAGCGAGATCGCGCGCATGCAGCGGCGACGCAGCGATGTGCCCTTCCTGCCGCTCGATCCGGCTCTGGCCTCGCTGCTGCCCGATGCGGGGTTGCGCGTCGGCTCGTCGTACTCGATCTCTCCCTCGCCGAGCCTGCTGGGTGCCCTACTCGCCGCCCCCTCGCAGAAGGGCTCGTGGTGTGCGGTCATCGGCATGCCCACCGTCGGCATCGAGGCGTTGGCCGGGTTCGGGGTCGATCTCGAGCGTCTCGTGCTCGTTCCCGATCCCGGTCCGCGCTGGCTGACGGTCGCCACCGCGCTCTCTGAGGTGATTCCCCTGATCGCGGTGCATCCACGCAGCCGCGTGGCCGATGCCGATATCGCCCGGTTGAACGCTCGGCTGCGTGATCGCGGCTGCACGCTGCTGGTCACCGCTGAATGGCCGCAGAGCGAGGCCACGATCCGCGTCGAAGAGTCCGAGTGGCACGGGCTGGGCACCGGGTGGGGGCTTCTGGCCGATCGCACGGTGACCCTGCGTGCTTCCGGGCGCCGCTACGGTGCGTCGCGGCGTGTGCGCGTGCAGTTGCCCACCTCCCTCGGGCAGGTCGGCACCCGGGTCGCTCCCGTGCACACGATCACCTCTGCGCCCGCTGCGACAGAACTGGCGGCGACCGGATGATGCCGCCACGCCACCTCGTGCTGTGGCTTCCCGATTGGCCGGTGCGCGCCGCACTCGGCGCCGCCTCTGCCGATGAGCCGGTCGCGATCGTGCAGGCGAATCTGGTCATCGCCTGTTCGGCGACAGCCCGCGCTCACGGCGTGCGGCGCGGCCAGCGTCGCCGACTCGCGCAATCACGCTCACCTGCGCTGCAGCTGATCCCTGCCGATCCGCGACGAGATGAACGAGCCTTCGTACCGGTGCTGCGACTGCTCGAAGACCTGGTACCCGGTGTGCAGCCGTTGCGCCCCGGGCTCGCCGCGCTCCGCGCCCGCGGCGCCGCACGTTACTATGGCGGAGAAGAGCAGGCTGCGCTGCGGCTCATCGACGAACTCGCCGTTCAGGGGTACCCCGGCTCCCGCGCGGCGGTTGCCGATGGCCTCTTCACAGCAGAACAGGCCGCGCGGCTGGCTTCGCCCGCACGCATCGTCGCCCCGGGCGCTTCGCGGGAGTTTCTCGCTCCGCTTCCGGTGCAGACGCTGGACGACGCTGAGGTGGCCGGGCTGCTGCAGCGGCTGGGCATCCGCACTCTCGCCGAGTTCGCCGCTCTTGCCGAAGGCGATATCCGCGACCGACTGGGCGAGCGCGGCGTTCGGCTTCATGCGCTGGCCTCCGGAGCTGATTCACGCCCGCTGACGCCGCAGCAACCCGAGCCAGAACTCGCGCGTGAGGTCGTCTTCGACTCCCCGCTCGAGCATGCCGATCAGGTGGCTTTCGCGGTAAGGCAGACAGCGGATGCCGTCGCCACCGCACTCGCTGAGCTCTCACAGGTGTGCACCGAGGTGCGCATCGACCTCACCGACGACAACGGCGGCGTCTCCTCCCGAGTGTGGATGCATCCGACCTCTTTCGAGGCAAGCGATCTGGTCGATCGGGTGCGCTGGCAGCTCGAGGGGCTGCGCCCGAGCGAGGCATCCGCCGGAATCGCCGAGGTGCGAATCACCCCGACCCGAGTCGATGACAGCTCCCACCACCAGCCGGGGCTGTTCGGCCAGGGCCCGCACGAGCGACTGCACCATGCCGTGTCACGGGTTCAGGCGATGCTCGGCCACCGCGGCGTCGTCACTCCGGTCGTCATCGGCGGGCGCCGGCTCGCAGATCGGCAGCTGCTCCAGCCCTGGGGCGACAAGGTGCCGCCAGAGCGCGACCGGGCACTCCCCTGGCCCGGGAGTCTGCCGCCGCCGTACCCTTCCGAGATATTCTCCCCGCCGCAGTCGGTGCGTGTGACGGCCGCAGACGGCACGGTGCCAGCGGTCGACGATCGCGGGGACCTCTCGGCTGCTCCCGCCGCCATCGACGAGACCCCGATTCTGAGCTGGGCTGGCCCTTGGCCGCTGCGCGAGCGGGGGTGGGATCGTGATCGCGCCCGCCGCGCTCACCGGTTCCAGATCGTGGATGAGGCGCAAGGTGCCTGGCTCGTGCTGTTCGAAGACGAGGCCTGGTGGGCTGAAGGACGGTATCGCTGATGGGATGGCACAACCCGCCGATGCCGTGGAAAGAGCTCGAGCAGACGCTCAGCGCACCCACGCAGCCCCGCCGCCCCAGCGCCGATGACGCACCGTCTCGCCGCCGGGACCACGGTCCGAGCAGCCAGCGCAGAAAGGCACCGCCGCCTGCGCCGATCGCCCGGCCGGAAGATGCCGTCCCCTACGCCGAGCTGCACGCGCACTCCTCGTTCTCGTTTCTCGACGGGGCCAGTGCTCCCGAAGATCTCGTCGCCGAGGCAGAGCGCCTCGGGCTCACAGCGCTCGCGATCACCGATCACGATGGCTTCTACGGCGCTGCCCGCTTCGCTGAGGCGGCCGATGTGAGCGGCGCTCAGGTGCAGACCGTGTTCGGCGCCGAGCTGTCACTCGGGCTGCCCGCGCCCCAGAGCGGCGTCCCCGATCCGCTCGGCGAGCATCTACTCGTCCTCGCCCGCGGAATGGAGGGGTATCACCGGCTCTCCGGCGCCATCACGAGAGCGCAGCTGCGCGGCGGCGAGAAGGGCCGACCGGTCTACGATCTCGACGACCTCGCCGCGAGCGCCGAGGGGCATTGGACGATCCTGACCGGGTGCCGCAAGGGCGCGGTGCGCCAGGGGCTTGCCCGAGGGGATGCCGTGACACCGCTGCGCCACTTGGTCGACCTCTTCGGACACGATCAGGTCGTGGTCGAGCTCATCGATCACGGCGACCCGCAAGACACGCGCCGCAACGATGCTCTCGCGGATCTTGCGACGAGCCACCGGCTGCCGATCGTGGCGACGAACAACGTGCACTACACCGCACCCGAGCGCGCGAGGCTCGCCGAGGCCGTCGCCGCGGTTCGTGCGACGCGAGGCTTGGACGAGCTGGACGGCTGGCTCCCCGCACATGATGCGGCGCATCTGCGCAGCGGCGCTGAGATGGCGACCCGTTTTCGCCGCTACCCCGGGGCGATCTCCGAGGGGTTGCGCATCGCCGCCGATGCCGCGTTCGAGTTGCGACGTGCGCGACCCGCCCTGCCGCGGCAGAAGGTGCCGCCGGGGCACACGCCGATGAGTCATCTGCGTGCGCTCGTGTGGGAGGCGGTCCCGACGGTGTATCCGCAGCTCGACCGAGAAGGACGAGAGCGCATTACCCGCGAGCTGGCGGTGATCGAAGAGAAAGACTTCCCCGGGTATTTCCTCATCGTGCACGGCATCGTCACCGAGGCGAAGCGCCGCGGCATCCTCTGTCAGGGGCGCGGGTCAGCCGCGGCGAGCGCGGTCTGCTATCTGCTGGGCATCACTGCGGTCGATCCGATTCTCTACCGTCTTCCTTTCGAGCGGTTCCTCGCGACCACGCGTGAGGAAGAGCCGGATATCGATGTGGATTTCGATTCCGATCGTCGTGAAGAGATCATCCAGTGGGTCTATGAGACCTATGGCCGTGAGCGCGCCGCGCAGGTGGCGAATGTGATCCAGTACCGTCCGAAGAACGCGGTGCGCGATATGGCCCGGGCGCTCGGGCACGCCTCCGGCCAGCAGGACGCCTGGTCGAAACAGGTCTCCGGGTGGGGCGCCGCGCTCGAGCCCGCTGTCGGGCATGACATTCCCGAGAACGTGCTGGAGTACGCCGGTGAGCTGCTGAAGGCGCCGCGGCACCTGGGCATTCACTCGGGCGGAATGGTGCTCACGGCGAGACCCGTGGGTGAGGTCGTGCCGGTGGAGCATGCGCGGATGAAAGATCGCACGGTCATCCAGTGGGATAAAGACGATGCGGCGTGGATGGGGCTGGTGAAGTTCGACCTGCTGGGGTTGGGCATGCTGGCTGCGCTGCAGCACTGCTTCACTCTCATCGCCGAGTCCACGGGTGAGAGCTGGACGCTGCAGACGCTGCCGAAGGAAGAGTCGGCGGTGTACGACATGCTCTGCCGTGCGGATTCGATCGGGGTGTTCCAGGTCGAGTCCCGCGCGCAGATGGGGCTGCTCCCCCGCCTGCAGCCGCGCTGCTTCTACGACCTGGTCATTCAGATCGCGCTCATCCGACCGGGGCCCATCCAGGGCGGGGCGGTGCACCCGTTCGTCCGTCGAAAGCTGAACAGAGAAGAGGTCACCTATGCCCACCCGGTGTTAGAGCCGATCCTGAAGCGCACCTTGGGGATCCCCATCTTCCAGGAACAGCTCATTCAGATGGCGACCGCTCTCGGCGATTGCACGGCGGATGAGGCTGATCTGCTGCGCCGGGCGATGGGATCCAAACGCGGGCAAGAGAAGATCGAGCGGATTCAAGAGAAGCTGTATGCCGGCATGGCCGAGAAGGGGCTCGACGAGGTCACCGCTGACCGCATCTATGCGCAGATTCAGGCGTTCGCGCATTTCGGTTTCGCGGAGTCGCACTCGCTGTCGTTCGCGCTTCTCGTGTATGCCAGCTCCTGGCTGAAGCTGCACTACCCCGCCGCTTTTCTCGCCGGGCTGCTGCGTTCGCAGCCGATGGGATTCTATTCTCCGGCGACGTTGACGGCTGATGCCCGTCGGCACGGTGTCGAGGTGCGCCGCCCTGATCTGCATGCGTCGGATGTCTCGGCAACGCTGGAGCGCTCGAACGATGCCCCCGTCCCTTCGGGGCAAAGCGCCTGTCTGCTCTCGGAGCATCCCGCCGCCGGGCCTTTCCGCCTCGATGCCCCTGATGAGTCGCCCGCGCACCGGCGGGATGAGGCGTTCGCTGTGCGGCTGGGGCTTGCCGATGTGCGCGGTATCGGCACAGCGCTGGCCGAACGAATCGTCACAGAACGCAGTGAGAACGGTCCCTACCGCGATCTGCATGATCTGGTGCGCCGCACCGATGCCACCGCGGCCCAGCTGGAGTCTCTGGCCACGGCTGGCGCGTTCGAATGTCTCGGGTTGAGTCGGCGCGAGGCGATCTGGCTCGCCGGCGCCGCGGCAGAAGATCGCTCACGTTTCCTTCCCGGCACGACGGTGTCCGTGCAGCCGCCGTTGTTCACCGACCAGAGCAGCTACGAGCAGCTGGCCGCTGACCTCAGCAGCACCGGTGTCTCTGCCGATGATCATCCGATGGCTCATTTCCGCTCGGCGTTGAACGAGCGCGGTGTGCTCACCTCTGCCGGTTTGCGTGAGCATGAGGTCGGTCGGCGCATCGAGGTCGCCGGTCTCGTGACGCATCGTCAGCGACCGGCGACGGCCGCGGGGGTCACATTCGTGAACCTGGAGGACGAGCACGGGCTCGTCAATGTGGTCTGCTCGGCGGGCGTCTGGACTCGCTATCTTCGCGTCGCGAGAGATTCACCCGCGTTGATCGTGCGCGGCATCCTGGAGCGCTCCCCCGAGGGCGTCATCAACGTTCTCGCCGACGCTTTCCAAGATCTGCGCACCGGTCTGGAGCATCGTTCTCGTGATTTCCGCTGACCCCGGCTCCCGCGCCCCGAAGCCAGCGCGTCACCAGAGCCAGCGCGTCACCAGAATCGTGGCGTCTCCGGCTCCGGTTCGCGGTCTGTCCCGCCCCACCGGAGTGCTTCGTCGCGCGCGGCGTCTGCCGCGGCATCCGCTTCTCGCAGCGCCGCATCGCTTTCGGCTGTGCCCGGGCGCACCGCGTCAACGACCAGCGTCGTGCGCACGCGGCTCGCGGATCCGGTCACCGTGCAGGCCACCACCGTGCCCATCCATCTCGATGTCTGTCCGGTCGGCGCATCGGAGCGTTCGAAGCGCACCCCGGCATCGATGTCGACGATCGCGGCGATGGATGCGCTGCCGGATTCATCGTGCGTCTGGGTGACCTCGATCCGATGCCCGCGCGAGATCGGCGCTGAGAGCGAGAAGACGACCGTCCTGTCCATGTGCTCACTCTAATCCTCACGCTGTGAACTAATCCTCAGGCTGTGAAACGGCACCGCGCTGCAGCAGGCGCGCGGTGAGCGGGCCGATCACGATGAGCGCCAGCCAGGTGAGCTTTCCTGCCTCGGGGCTCCACAGCAGCGCGACCGGGATGGAGGCGAGGAAGACCACAGAGGTCGGAAGCGCATCGAGAACGAATCGGCGGTGCTCTTTCTTCGTGAGCGGTTCGATCTCGAGGCCGCGCGCACGCGCCACTTCGAACACGCCCAGTTGCAGCAGCGACACGACGGCGATGTTGGCGGCGTAGAACACGGTCGGCAGGGCGAATTCTGCCGACCCGGGGTCGCTGATTCCCTGCGTCGTGAAGGGGATGAGAATCACGAAGGCCGCCGCTGCCAGGTTCGCCGCGGTCGTTGCCGCATCCATCGCTGATATGCGTTGGACGAGTTTGACGTTGATCCGCCAGAACACGGCGATGACGATGAAGCTCAGCGCGAAGCCGCCGAGCTGATGCAGCACGCCCGTTGCCAGCAGCGACGAAAGATCCTGCCATGCTTCGGCCGGTGGCGCGTCGACGTTGGCTATGAGCAAGGTGACGGCGAACCCGTAGACGGCATCGTAGAAGCTGACGCCGCGATCGAACTCGGCGGAGTCGCGTCGAAGCAGCCCCTCGCTGTGTATTCTCACGCTCCCACCCTGGCGAACCCGGGTGCGTCTGGCAATGGCCTGTGCGCTCTCTCCTATACTCACAGCATGTCGTCGTCTTCGCTGTTTGAGCGTCTCGGCGCTCGCGCGGGGCGCGTCTATTTCGCATTTCAGGCGGTTGCGGCGGCGCTGTGGTGGGTGGGGGTGTTCGCCAGCGACAGCATTCGCACCCTCACGCTCGGCGGGCTGGATCCGGTTCTCATCGCCATCGTCGATATTCCGCTGTTCGTGGTCGCCTCTGCGCTGATCGCTTTCGGCGTCCGCCGCCTGGCCTGGGTCGTCGCACCGTGGGCTGCGGTGGTGACATCCGGCATGGCGATCTACGCCACGCTGAGCGGCGAGGCCGGCTGGGGCGTGCTGGTCATGGCCGCAGCGACCGCCGGAAGTGTCGCGGCGGGCCTCGTGGTACGGCTCGGGCGCCTTCCCGTCGGGTGGATCCTGTTCGGCCCGTTTCGCATCACCGTGGCGCCGATCGCCCAGGCGCGCACGCATGTTGTCCGCACGGGCGTGCAGGTATTCGTCTTCTGGGGCCTGTTTCTCGTCGTCTTTCCTGCCGTGATCGTCATACTCGAACAGCGCTGGGCGTTGCATGTCGCCTTTCCGATCGCCGTGCGCTGGGCGGGGCTCGTCGTGCTCATCGCGGCGAGCGCGTTGGGAATCTGGTCGGCGATCGCGATGTCGACCCGAGGCGCTGGCACGCCGCTTCCGTCAGCCACCGCGCGCACCCTGGTGATCGCGGGCCCGTACCGGTTCGTGCGCAACCCGATGGCGCTGGCGGGTATCGCTCAGGGAGCGGCTGTGGGGCTGATGGCGGGGTCGTGGCTGGTCGTCACCTATGCACTGTGCGGCTCGCTGGTGTGGAACGGGGTTGTTCGCCCGCTGGAAGAGCGCGACCTGGTGGCCCGGTTCGGGCCGGCCTACGCCGACTACGCGCGCCGCGTGCGATGCTGGCTGCCCAGGATCACGCCGTTCGTGCCCGTCGCGCCGCGCGCATGACCGGCACTCTCCGCGATCACACAGGAGCGTTCTTCTACGCTGGATAATCATGGAATCCGGAGCGGAGAATCTCAACGCCATCGCGACGTGGGCCATCTCGCTCATGGAGACCCTCGGCGGCATGGGTGCTGGCCTGGCGATCGCCTTGGAGAACTTGTTTCCGCCGCTGCCAAGCGAGATCATCCTGCCTCTGGCCGGGTTCACCGCGGCGAAGGGAACCCTCGGCCTCGTCGAGGTGCTGATCTGGACGACACTGGGGTCGGTTATCGGCGCACTCGCGCTGTACGGTATCGGCGCGTGGCTGGGTCGGCGCCGCATGTATGCGATTGTCGAGCGGCTGCCGCTCATCAAGGCCGCCGACGTCGAGCGCACCGAGGCGTGGTTCGACAAGCACGGCTCGAAAGCGGTGTTCTTCGGGCGCATGATTCCGATCTTCCGGAGTCTGATCTCGATTCCGGCGGGCATCGAACGGATGCCGCTGCTGCGGTTCACCCTGCTCACCACGGCGGGCAGCGCCATCTGGAACACGATCTTCGTGTTGGCTGGCTTCTTCTTGGGGGCGAACTGGCACGTCGTCGAGGAGTACGCCGGCATCTTCCAGAAGGTCGTCATCGCCGTCGTCGTCATCGCCGTGGCGGTCTGGATCTTCATTCGGGTGCGTCAGGTGCGGCGCAATCGCGTCGCGGTCGACTGAGCGGCCCGTGGCGGGCGGGGAAGACCGTACGATGGCGGAATGAAGCTCGGCATCATCGGGGCTGGCCGCCTCGGCAGTGTGCTGACCCGGCTGGCGGCATCGGCCGGGTATCGTGTGCTCGTCGCGCGCTCGGGGGATCCTGCGCCGATCGCGGCGCGGATGCAGGCGCTCGGCGCCGAGGCCGTGTCTGTCGACACTCTCGTTGACGAGTCGGATGCCGTGATCCTGGCGCTCCCGCTGGGCAACTATCGGATGCTGCCCGCTGAGGCCCTCCGCGGAAAACTCGTGTTGGATGCGATGAACTACTGGTGGGCATCCGACGGCATCCGTGATGATCTGAATGATCCGCGCACGTCGACGAGCGAGCTCGTGCAGGCGCATCTCGACGGCGCTCGCGTCGTGAAAGCCCTGAGCCATATGGGGTATCAAGATCTCGAAGACGAGGCTCGTCCGACCGGAATGCCCGAGCGCAAGGCGATCGCCATTGCCGGTGATCATAGTGACGATATCGAGCAGGTCGCCCGCCTGGTCGACGATCTCGGTTTCGATCCGGTTGCCGCCGGTCCGCTGTCGGCGGGCATCATGCTCGAGCCCGGTGCCGAGGCGTTCGGCGCCGATGTCGCCGCCACGCAGCTGCGTGACATGCTCGACGGGTTCTGGACCTCGCAGCGCGGGATCATCGTGGCCAGGGCGCGGGCGAACTCCGGCTAGCGGGCCCGACTGCGCTCGTCAACCCGGTCCCCTGCGGTGAGAATCGGCCCTACGGTGGCTGACACATCGACGAAGGGATCTGAGATGAGCGACGCCCAGAGAGGGAACACGAAACACGGTCCGGCTCTCGACGACCAGATGGAGCAGGAGACACGCGGCATGGTCCAAGGTCATGGCGACCGGCCGCATGCGGAGCCGTTCCGGGAGACCGAGCCACTTCCCGATGACACCGATGCCGCCGATGTGGAGCGAGCCTTCACCGGCGAGGACCCGGAGGCCGATGATGCTTGATCAGGATCGAGTGGCCACCCTACTGCGGGAGAAGGGACCGTGGACGTTCGCCTACGTGGACGGTCCGGGTGAAGAGCCTCAGGTCGTCGAGGAGACGAGACAGGACTCGATACGTCGCCGGTTGGACTCGGCAGGCGCTCCGGGGGGCGGACGCCGAGGTGATCACTCGCGCCTTGCGTGAGCGCCCCGGTCTGCCCGCGCCATCGACGCGATATCTCCTCGCGCGGGATGGGACGCTTGAGGTCGACGAGTCCTTGCCCGGCCCGCGTGTCGGCCCAGAGCACACCGGGCACGATGCCATTCCGCCGCTCCTGGCGCTGGTACGCCACAGTGATGACCGCCTGCACTACCTCGTCGTGGAAACGGGCCGCGATGGCGCAGAAGTGCGACGGGAACGGGCGGGACGGATCCCAGAACTTGTGGAGGAGATCGAGGGACGAACGGACGCGCTTCCCAAGGTGCACGCTGGTGGACTGTCGGAGGCGCGGTATCAGAGAACATCGGAGGAGATCTGGAAGCTCAACCAGCGCGAGGTCGCCGACACGGTCAACGCTCTGGTTCGTGAGAATGCTCCGGCTTTTCTCATCGTCTCCGGTGACGTGCGTGCGCGACAGCTTCTGCGCGATGAGCTCTCTGACGCGGCCCGGCGGCTCGTCGTCGATGTCGAAGCGCATACGCGTGCAGCCGGCGCTGACGACGGGCTGCTCGATTCGGCGATCGCCGAAGAACTCGAATCGCACCATGACGAAGCGGTCGCCGACGCCTCGGACCGTGCTGACGTCGATAACGGACGACGAGGAGCGCACGGCATCCCCGAGATCGTGGCCGCGCTCCAGCAGGCACAGGTGGAGACGTTGCTGTTGGATGCCCGCCTGGCGGAATCGGATCAGCTGCTGGATGCGCTGGAGGCACCGCCCTGGGTCGGCTCGGACGACGATCTGGATGTCGGGATCGTCGCGCGGGTCCCGGCCGCTGAAGCGCTGGTTCGCGCCGCGATTCTCACCGACGCGCGGATTCTCATCGCCGGAGACGAACCGGATGCCGAGGATGCCCCGCGGGAGCATCGCGCCCCGCGCCCGCCGTTGGCGGTGCTGCGCTGGCCGCGATGATTTCCCATGGCGGCGCGTGCCGCGCGACACTCGTCACCTGCGCTGTTCACCCTCGCACCACAGGTCCGCGCTGATCGCTGACGCATCCGGCGGTCGGATGCGTTGCCAATTACGGCCGCCACGGGCGAAAGCGATGTGTACCGAGGGCGGGGCCTGATCGTGCGGAACCGGGTCGCTGAGCCAATCGACGGCACGGATATGCACCAGATCTGCTTCTGCCGCCTTCGCGCTATCGTCATATCGCCAGCTTCCGGTGATTCTGCCGAGCCACAAGAAGGCCTGGGCGTCACGGGTCCAGACGAACGCGCCGCGGGGCGCGGCTGCAAATCTCTCAAGCCGGCGCGCGGCCCGCTCACCCCGGTTCTGATCGGTGCGCGTGATCGCCTCATCGAGTGTTCGCGGCGGTGGGTCCAGTCGCCCTCCGATCCCGCAAACGGCCGTTTCCAGGGCTCGCTCTACTGCGGCGCCGGTCGGCACCTCGACGTCGCGTGAGCGCATGGGCGCACGAAACACCGACACAGCGTTCGCACCGGTCATGCTCATTCAGCCGGGTCAGACGTCTTCGGGGGCGACATCTCCTTCGCCCTCAGCGCCCAAATCCGCGATGACCGGATTGGCGCCCTGAGACTCGGACTGCTCGGCGGAGCCGTGCAAATCCTCGATCGGGATCTCATCATCAGCATCCGGAATCTCGCTGGGGTCACCTCCGGTCGCGGTCGCCGCGTCCAGGTCACTCTCCGAAGCGCCGTTGTCGAGAGCTTCGGTGCGCTCCCATTCCGCCTGGGCCGGGTCGTCCGGTGTCGAGTTCATGTCTCCTCCTCTGTCTGCAGAAGGACGGATGCACCGCCGTTCTGCGCTCAGTCTGGACTTTGTCTGCCGTCGGGTGTGAGGGGGTTGACTCGTCACGGGTTGACGGCCCGCGATACGCGAGGCCTCGATCCTCCGGCCTATCGCCGCTGAGCGACGATAGATTCTCCGCGGCGTTCCTGTACGGCACGGCCCAGGTCGGCGAAAGCCATGTCGCCGTGTACGCCCGCTCCGGCGGTGACTCCCGATGCGGCGGATGCGACGACCATGGCCATGGGCTGAGCGGAGTTCCCTGCCGCCCACACACCGGGAACGGGGGTCATCCCCCGAGGGTCGCTGGGGATCTGCATGCCGAAGGGGGTCTCTTCGGCGATGCCGCCCAGCGCCTCGTAGAGCGCGGTTCGAGCGTGGAACCGCGGGGCGACGACGACGGCGTCGAGTGCGACGGTGCGGCCGCCGTCCAGTTCGATCGCGCGCACCTGAGATCCGTCCATGAGCAGGCGGTTCACACGGGATGCGACGACCTCGACGTTCAGCGCCGCCAGCTGCTCACGCTGCTCTTCCGTCGGGGTGGCGGCCTCGTGGAGGAACACGGTGACGCGGTCGCTGAGCTGCGCGAACAGCAGCGCCTGGTGAATGGCGACCTCGTCGCTGCTGATGATTCCGATGCGCTCGCCCTGCACTTCCCATCCGTGGCAGAACGGGCAGTGCAGAACGCTCTGCCCCCACCCCTGCGCGATGCCGGGGATGGCGGGGAGGTCGTCGACGAGCCCCGTGGCCAGAATGATGCGGCGCGCGTGCACGCGATGGGTGCTGCCTGCCACGTCCACGGTGAAGTCGTCGATGGTTCCTGACACGCCGGTCGCTCGCCCGTGCAGAATCTGCACCCCGTACGACTCCGCCTCTGCACGCCCGCGGGCGAGCAGTTCGCCGGGTGCGATGCCCTCGTTGCCCAGCACGTTGTGTGCTCCGTCGGCGGGTGCGTTGCGGGGCTTTCCGTCGTCGATCACGACCACCCGGCGTCGGGAGCGACCGAGGGCGACGGATGCCGCGAGCCCGGCGGCACCGCCACCGAGCACCACGGCATCCGCTTCGATGACTTTCGCCGGCGGCTGGGTTTCGGGGCGGGTCGCGATCCAGACTTTGCGCCCATCGATGAATGAGATCTGCGAGGTTCCGGCCGTGAGGTCGGCGATCACAGCGTCCAGGGCCGACAGGTCGTCATCGGTGAGGTCGTGGCTGTGCAGGTCGCGCAGCGTGCTCAGGCGTGCGGCGAGGAACTGCGCTCCCGCGGGCGTGGTCCCGTGCGCGACGAGCGCGTGCTCGCTGCTGTCTGCGGGCGCGAAACCGGCGTCGGAAAGCAGCTGCGCCCAGTCGGTGTCTGCGCCGGGTCTGCCGGGCGCGGGGGCGACGCGGTCGCGGATGCCGGTGCGGCCGGTGCCGAGATCGTTCGGGGTGAAGCTCTCGTGGCCGGAGAATTCAGTCAGCACGAGCTTTCCGCCGGGGCAGAGTGCGTCGAAGGCGCGTTGCAGCACGGCTGCGGGGTCGGCGATGTGATGCAGCGACAGAGAAGCCCAGGCCAGGTCGACGCCCTGCGGAATCGCTGCCGGCCAGTCGCTGTCGAGGTCGGTGAGGTGCTGTTTGATGCGGTCGGTGACGCCCTCGGCGGTGGCGCGCGACGCGACGTGTTCCAGAAGTTCTGCCGAGACGTCGATCGCATGCACGCGGGCTTCTGGGTAGCGCTTCGCGAGGGCGACGGCGTCGGCGCCGACGCCCGAACCGAGATCGACAATCGTGGCCGGAGCGGTATCGTGCGCGTCGGTCAGCTGGTCGAGGACGCTGTCGCGGATGGGGGCGCCGAGTTGTGCTCCGGCGTCGAGGTAGTCGGCGAAGCCGCCGGGCAGGGAGTGCCACAGCTCGTGCGGCAGGTGGTGGGTGTCGGGGGTGTGTTCGCGGGTCATGAGAGAGACGCTACCCACGATTCCCGTCTGGAGGATAAACTCTTGCATATGACGCAAGAAAAGACGGAGTCGGTCGTTCGCCAGCGCATCCGCGGACTGCGTATCGCCCGATCGTGGACGCTCGAGACGCTTGCCGCGCGGTGCTTTCTGTCACCATCGACGCTCAGTCGCATCGAGACCGGTCACCAGCGCATCGCGCTGGAGCAGCTGGTCGCTATCGCGAAGGCGCTGGGCACCTCACTGGATCAGCTTGTCGAGCCCGAGGGCGCCGACGACATCGTGATTCGTCCCGAGCCGGAGTCGATGGACGGGACGACCTACTGGATACTGTCTCGAGAGCGCGATCGGCGCGGTGTGACGATCGCGAAGATGCGCATCACGAAAGAGCGTGAGCTCACCACGCCACAGGTGCACCCCGGGTATGAATGGTTCACCGTGCTCAGCGGGGTTGCTCGGCTTCAGCTCGGCACCCGGACGATCATGGTGCACCCCGGGCAGGCGGTCGAGTTCGACACCATGACGCCGCACCTGATCGAGGCGCATGACGGCCCGGTCGAGATGCTGACGATCTTCGATCACGGCGGCGAGCAGGCGCATCTTCCGGGCGACCGCCACCAAAGATGATCGCCTCGAGCGTTACCTCTGCTCCGCGGGATATCGACGCAGCAGAGAGCCATTTCAAAGAGGCTCTAGACACCCGTCGGCATGGCCTGAACCGAAACTAGCGCACCGGATGCGGGATGCACGCGCGCCGCTGGATGCTGCTGACTCGTCACCTGAGGTCGCGGCGAAGAGGAACGAGTATCGCGAGAAGCCCAGCGACGCACGCGTAGGCGAGCAGAATGAACGCTCCCATCACCGGAGCCGCGAGGGAAGCAGCTCCGAGGGAGGTCTGCTCGGCCAG
>NZ_JAJUFV010000053.1 GCF_029263575.1 Microbacterium sp.
CAGCTCTGGGTGCGCGGCGGCGAAGGTCAGCGCCTCCGGCGCCCATGGGCACGGCACCATCACGGTGGCCGAGTCGAGGTGACCGGCCGCAAGCAGGTCGGCGATGGCCTCGTTGGCCGCGTGGCACATGCCGAAGTCGTCCGCGTTGACGATGATCGCACGCGCATCGGGCGCGAGGCCCAGTCGCATCGTCAGCGCTGAAGGCGCGGTCACGTCGCTCTCCGCGGAGAGGCGAGGATGCGTTCGAACACGGTGTCGCGCAGCATCGCGGCGGCCTCGTCGATCGCTCCGAGAAGCGGCGCCTCGCGCCCGAAGCTCGACACGAGGAACCGCAGAGGCAGCATCTCGGCGAACTCGTCGGCGGTGCGCCGGATGCGTTCAACGAAACTCGGATGCGTCGCGTACCCGGCCAGCACGAAGGCGGCGGGGTCGAGCACGAGCGTGATGCTCCCGGCGACGATCACAAGGCGGCGCGCCATCTCGTCAACCATCTGCATCGCGGCTGGGTCGCCGTCGGCGCATGCCTCGAGGTGAACGTGCATGGGCGCTTCGGGGTCGCGTCCGTGCGTGAGCGCGAGGTCGGCGACGACCGTATCGCCCAGCACGGGAGCGGCGATCGGCAACGGCGACTGCGGCAGAAACTGCACTTCGCCGGCGATGCCGGATGCTCCACGGTGCAGCTTCCCGTCGATGACGATGCCCGCGCCGAGGCCGTCATCGAGCATGAGCAGCGCGAAGCTGGCGAGGTCTTCGCCCTCGCCGGAGCCCCATTCAGCGAGGGCCGCGAGATTGACGTCGTTCTCGATCTGCACCTCGCAGTCGAGGGCGGCCACGAGTGCCGCGCGGAACGCACCGCCGTCGGGTCCGCGATCGTTGCGCACGCTGCCGTCGGCGGTGACGATCCCGGGCATGCCGATCACGGCGCACACGAGCACGCCGGGCGCATCGCGCAGGCACATCTCGATGAGCTCGATGATGTGCTGCGCATGATCGTCGACAGCGCTGTAGCGGGCGAGCGCCTCGGCACGGACCGTGCCGGAGGGATCGACCAGGCACACACTCACTGAGCGGTGGTCGACGTGCACCGCGGCTGCGAGCCCGAGGTTCGGATTCAGTGAGACCCGGGTCGCCGCCGGACCGCGGGTGGCTCGATCCTCCCCAGCGGATGCTACGGCGTCCCCAGCTTCGAGCATTCTCAGAACCTGAGTCACAGCCGTCCGCGACAACCCGGTCTCACTCATCAACTCGGCACGAGTCAGGTGACCCCGTCGGGCCAGGGTCTCCAAGATCGCTCGCGCGTTCAACGATCGCAACAGGGTCTGCGGCCCCGCGAGAGGTCTTGTCACTACGCTTCCTCGTACTTCGTTCGGGACAGTATGACACAAAGTGTCCCACTTGCGCGACACCGTGTTCACATCGTAGGTCGATACGCTGAGAACGCTCTTGCGAGGAGAAGTTGCCATGACCGATGCGCCCGTCGTCACGACCTTCTCCGGCCCCGTGCGCGGCGTCTGGCGCGGGCACGGCACCCCCGAGGCATCCGCCGCGTTTCTCGGCATCCCGTTCGCGAAACCACCGGTCGGCGACCTGCGCTTCGCCGCTCCCGCGCCGCCGGAATTCTGGAGCGACGAGCGCGACTGCACGGAATACGGTGCGACCGCGCTGCGGGTCACCGGCTCGGACACGCTGATTCCCGAACCGGCGATCGCGGGTGAGAGCACCCTCAACGTCAACGTCTTCACACCCGCACTGGACGGATCCCTCCCCGTGCTGGTGTGGATCCACGGCGGCGGCTACACAGAAGGCTCACCTGCGAGCCCGTGGTACGACGGCAGCGCATTCAATCGCGACGGCGTCGTGACGGTGTCGCTCTCGTACCGGCTCGGCTTCGACGGTTTCGGATACATCGAGAACGCGCCGCACAATCGCGGCGTGCTCGACTGGATCGCCGCACTCGAATGGGTGCAGCAGAACATCGCGTCGTTCGGCGGAGACCCCGGCCGCGTCACGATCGGCGGGCAGTCCGCCGGCGGCGGCGCGGTGCTGACGCTGCTCGGGATGCCGCAGGTGCAGCACCTGTTCCACGCCGCCATGTCTTTCTCGGGCGCGATCGCCGACATCCCCCGTGAGACCGCACGCCGGCGTGGCCAGCGGCTCGCGACGCTGGGCGGTGTCGAGCCGGACGTCGATGGATTGCGCGGCCTGAGCGAGCGCCGCATCCGTCAGCTCCAGCCCAAGGCGGCTACGCCTCGCGCCGGGGTTCGCATGGTGCTCGACCTGCTCGCCGGCGGTCTGCCCTGGGGGCCGATGGTCGACGGCGACCTGATCCCGCGCCCCACCGTCGAATCGCTCGAATCCGGCATCGGCGCAGACAAACCGCTGCTGCTGGGCGCCACGGATGATGAGTTCACCATGGTCGCCGTCGAACACGGCCGCCACGCGCGGTTGGTGCCGCCGGGGCTGCTGCTGATGCCCTTCCTGCGGCACGCTCGGACGCGACGCGCCTACCTCGCGGCGAATCGCGAGCAGTGCGCCAAGGGCAGCGCCGCGATGGTCGGACGATTCGTGAGCGACGACATCTTCCGGAGTCTGGTTCCCCGTGTCGCCCAGGCACGCAGCGAAGCGGATGCCGCGACCTGGACGTACCGATTCTCCTGGGTGTCGCCGACCAAGGGGTGGGCGTGCCACTGCCTCGACGTGCCGTTCTGGTTCGACGGCCTCGGCCGCGAACGCGTCGCCGCCCTCGCGGGGCCGCACCCGCCGCAGCCGCTGGCGGATGAGATGCACGCCGCCGCCGTGGCGATGATCGTCGACGGCGACCCCGGATGGCCGGCGTGGCGAACGGACCCCGGAACGACGCGGGTGTTCGGCGACACGGCAGGCCGGGTTGTCACCGCCGACGCCTACGACAGCACGCTCGCGCTGGTGGTGCGCCCCTCGCCGACGGATGCTGGATGAGTTACGCCGTCTCGCAGATCGGCGGCGCACTCTCACTCACCAGTCATGCATCGTTCCATCGGCGAGGCGGTTGTAGGGCAGGTAGGCCTGCTCGTACGGATACTTGCCTGCCTCGTCGGCGTTGAGTTCGACACCGATGCCCGGTTCGTCGCCCGGGTGCAGCAGACCGTTCTGCCAGGTGAAGGACTGCTCGAACACCTCGTCGGTCTTGGCGCCGTGCTGCATATACTCCTGGATGCCGAAATTGTGAATCGCCAGCCCCAGATGCATCTGCGCGGCCATACCGACCGGCGAGATGTCGGTCGGTCCGTGGAAGCCCGATTTGATCTGGTACAGCGACGCGTACTCCATGGTCTTCTTCAGCGGGGTGATGCCACCCATGTGAGTGACCGCGCCGCGGACATAGTCGATCAGCTGATCGCGGACGATGTCCTTGAAGTCCCACACGGTGTTGAAGACCTCACCGATCGCGAGCGGCGTGGTGGTGTGCTGGCGCACGAGCTTGAGTGCCTCGTGGCTCTCGGCCGGGGTGCAGTCTTCGAGCCAGAACAGGTCGTAGGGCTCGAGCTCTTTGCCGAGCTTCGCGGCCTGCAGAGGCGTCATGCGGTGGTGTCCGTCGTGCAGCAATGGCAGCTCGGGGCCGAACTCGTTGCGCACGGCTTCGAACACACCGGGGAGGTGGCGCAGGTAGGAGCGGGTGTCCCAGTCTTCCTGCATGGGCTTGGCGCCCCGGCGTGCGGGCTCGTGGTCGTAGCGGGCTTCGCCGCCGCCGGCGTCGGCCGCCTGCGATGCGATTCCGTAGATGGCTTTGAGCCCCGGCACGCCGGTCTGCACGCGGATCGCCCGATATGCCTGATCCTGGTGCGAGCGGATGCTGTCGAACAGCTCAGACAGCTCCTTACCCGAGGCGTGGCCGTACGCAAGCAGCCCCGAACGGGACGCGCCGCCGAGCAGCTGATACAGCGGCATACCCGCGGCCTTGGCCTTGATGTCCCACAGCGCCATGTCGACAGCGGCGATAGCGGCCATCGTCACCGGGCCGCGGCGCCAGTATGCCGAGCGGTAGAGGAACTGCCAGGTGTCTTCGATGCGCGAGGCATCCGAACCGATCAGCAACGGAACCACATGCTCCTGCAGATACGCGACGACCGACAACTCGCGGCCGTTCAACGTCGCATCCCCCAGGCCGGTGTGACCATCGTTCGTCGTCAGCTTCAGCGTGACGAAGTTGCGGTCGGGGCTGGTGACGATGACTTCAGCCTTGTCGATGATCATGGTTCCTCCGTGGATGCCCGTGCACCGCGCATGCGGCTGCGGTGCCGATACCGTCAACGATATCGGCACCGCCTGCTCCCCGCGGGAGAGGTCGTGCGCGCTGTCTGACCCCGCGCTTATCCGACTACGACGATCTCGTCGGGCACCTCGGGAAGCTCACCGCTGGCGAGCTCCTCCCCGGTGGAGACATCCAGCGCCACGATCTGGCTGTTCGCCGAGTCCGTCACGTAGACGACGCCGTCGTGCAGGGCGATGGCGGGGTGCTCCTCCTGCCATTCGGCGGGCCCCTCCCACGGCTCGATCGCCGCGAACGAATCCGTGATCTCGCCGGTCGCCGGGTCGATCACGTGCAGCCTGCCGTCGGTGCCGATCATCAGCACCTCACCGGAGGGCGCGCGAACGACGCCGCGCCAGGTGTAGCTGATGCCCTCCGGCAGAGCGACCTTCTCGAGGGTCTGCGCCTCGGTGTCGATGAGTGCGATGTTCTGCAACAGCGACCCCTCGGCATCCGGGTCGTCCTTATAATCCATGACGACGAGCTCGCTGCTCTCGGTGACATAGGCGTTGCCGATACGGCCGTACTCATCGGGCGAGGTCAGCTTCGTGATCTCACCGTCGTGGTACACGAGCGCGCCGTTCTCGCAGCCGAAGACGACCGTCTCGTCTTTCGCGGTGCCCTCGCCGTGCACGCTGGGGCACTGGTCGCTCGCGGCGATCTCGGTGCCGTCGGCACCCACCGCACGGATGCCGGAGCGGCTGTTCTCGTCGCCGACGGTCGTGACGATCGTGCCGTCCTCGAGAAGCACGGACACTCCGTGATGCGCCTCGGCCCCCTCGATGACCTTCGCCTCGGGGAAGCTGCCGTCGACATCGGCGAGCGCGTCGGTGTCGAAGATCGTCGTGTCGCTGGTCGCGTCGTCATACAGCACGGTCTTGCCCGCGTGCCGCACCACGTGCCCGGCCGCACCCGCCTCGACCACCAGCTCGGTCAGCTCAGGCTCGTGCACGTCAAGCAGCTGAAACCCTTCAGACGTGCTGACGAACGCGTGACGACCATCACCAGCGCTGTTCAGACGCACGAAGTCTTCCGACGGCAGGTCATCGATCACCTCGAGCGACTCGCCATCGACGACGAGCACGCCTCCGGCGTAGGCGATGGCGACCCGCGGGCCCTCTGCCGCGGCATCCGTGCTCATCGTCTGATCGTCGGAATCCTGCCCGGCGGCTCCGGCGGCGCACCCGGTCAGCGCCATCGCGGCGATACCCACCGCGATCGCGCTGCGGGCGATTGTGCTCAGCTGTGTCATTCTTCTTCCTTTCGTTGCGCCATCGGGCGCGGTTATGGGCTCAGGCCCTGGGCGATGCGTTCGGTATTGACACGCATCATGTCGAGGTAGCTGTCGCCGGGCTCGCCGGCCGGAGCGAGCGACTCGGTGATGAGCTCGACCACGGCCACGTCGCGATCGGCCTCGTCGGCGAGTACCTGCACGAGCCGATCCGGTTGCGAGGACTCGGCGAAGATCGTGCCGACGCCCGCCGTGTCGATCGCCGAGACCAGACTCTCGAGATCAGCCGGACTCGGCGCCGCGAGCGTCGTCCCGCCGGGAATCGCCGCGCCCAGCAGCGTCACGTCGTACCGCCGGGCGAGGTAGCCAAACACGTGGTGATTCGTCACGAGCGCCCGGTGCTCAGCGGGGATCTGCGCCAGCGTTGACGCCATGTGCTCATCGAGCTCGATCAGCTCGGCACGATAGCCGTCAGCCGCCGCGCGGATGCTCGCTGCCGGCACGCCGTCGAGTTCGGTCAGCAGGGGCGCGATTTCGTCGACCACGCTGATCATCTGCGTCGGATCCGTCCAGAAATGCGGATCGGGGCCCGCGTCGTCGGCGTAATCGAGCACATCGACATAGACCCCCGCCTCGACGACGGTCGCCCCCTCGGCGGCCGCCGCATCGACGTGCTGAGCGAGCCCCTCTTCCAGCCCGAGCCCGTTGGCGATGATCAGATCGGCATCCCGCAGCCCTGCCGCCTGCCGGGCCGAGAGCTCGAACGAATGCGGATCAGCCCCGGGCGGCATCAGGGTGACGACCTCGAACTGGTCGTCGGCGAGCTCGGAGACGACGTCGCCGAGGATATTGGTCGTGACATACACGGTCGGCCGCTCGTCCGTCGCACCGGCGCATCCGGCGAGCACCCCCGCGGCGAAGGCGCCCGCGAGCAGCCCGGCGACGACGCGTGCTGCGCGGTTCATCGTCCGGTCCCCGCGAAGTGCACCGGCTCCGTCTCGGCCGGGAACGTCCGTGAGATCCGCGCGTCGTCAGCGGGGTCGATCTCCCACATCGCCTTCTCGGCGGGGCCGTTCAGATAGGCACGATGCTGGTCGATCACGAAGGCCACACCGGCTGCCGTCTCAGGGTCGGCGAGCGACGCCGCCACGAGCGGCTCCGTACGTGCGATGACCTCGCCCTCGGCAATCACGAGCACAGCGCCGGTCGCGGTCAAAGCCAGCACGCGGCCCGCGTCGTCGTCGACCGCGCCGACACGGATGACCTGCTCCCCCAGCTCGACGTGCGACCAGCTGCGCTCGCGCGTATCCAACAGCCAGATGCCGGAATCACCCGCGACGGCGGCAACGGTGGGCCGGCCCTCGCGAGCGGCGAACGAGGTGGCTGGTGCGACCGCATCCGTCGGATAGGCGATGCGTTCCCACGCCGCCGGGTCACCGTCGACCGCGAGCAGGGCCGCATCGGAGCATCCGACGACCGTGCCGACGACCGTCGCGATCGTGCCCGCCGCAGCCTCGCACGGAACCGAATCCTGCGGCGCGCCGTCGGCGTCGACCATGCGCAGCGAACGCACGGCGCCTGTGTCATCGGGCTCGGTGACGGCGGCGCCCTCCGCGAGAGGTACGACGAATCCGGTATGCGGCGCGATGTCGATGCGGAAGCTCTCGACGATCTCGCCCTCGCCCAGCGCGGCCGCCTCGACGAGCACGGCTTCGTCGTCGAAGCGGATGCCGATGCCGCTCGCTCCAGCGACCACCGCCGCCCGGCCCTGGCCATCGATCTCTCCGAGCACGCGCGCGGGCGCCTCGTAATAGTGGAAGTGGTCGCCGTGGCTGCGCGTCCAGACGCCGCTGTCGATCACGGTCACCGAGCCATCGCGGATCCCGAACAGGTAGCGGCCGTCGGAGACGAGCTCGTCAATGGGCTCGATCTCGGCGAGCACCGACTCATGTTCGTCAAGCAGATCGAGGTGGTGCACGATGCCTGCCGCATCGACAGCGGCGAGGTGCAAGGCGGGTTCGGCGAGTTCCTGCGCGCCGGGAATCGCACCGTGTCCGGCGGCGGTGCTGGGTTCGGGTGGCGCGGCCGGTTCGATGGCGGCGCACCCCGTCAGGGCGAGCAGGACGATGCCGCAGGCCGCGGCGAGGCGGGTCTTCATACGAGCCTTTCTGCATTGTTTTCAGATTTCTCACGTCGGTCGACGCCGCGCGGCAGCAGCTGGCGAACGAGGCTCGAGCCCGCGGCGCCGAGAATCGCGGCCAGAGCGATCGTCGCGCCCGCTGCCGTCTCGAGGTGCCACGAGAGCAGCATTCCGACGACGACGGCTGCCGCGCCGAACAGCGCGGCGAGCGCCATGGTCGACGGGATGCGGCGCGCCCAGCATCCGGCCGCCACCGCGGGACCGAGCAGCATCCCGACCACGAGCAGCGAGCCGACCGCCTGATAGGCGGCGACGACCGCGAGCGTGATGAGACCGACCAGGACGACCTGGGCGGAGCGCGGGTGCAGGCCGAGCATCCGCGCCTGCCGAGGGTCGACCGTGAGCGCGACGAACGAACGGTGACCGACCATCGCCACCGCGAGCGTGACGGCCGCGACCACGGCGAGCATGACGAGGTCGTCCACCGTCGTCGCCAGAATGTCGCCGAAGAGGATCGCTGTGACATCGGTGGCGAAGCTGCGCGACGCCGAGATGATGATGACGCCGAGGGCGAGGCTGGCGACGAACAGCAGTCCGATGCTCGTGTCTGCCGACAGGCGCCCGCGGCGTTGCAGCATCCCGATTCCGGCAGACATGGCCGCGGCGCTGACCGCGGCGCCGAAGACCGGCGGGATGCCGAGGAGCGTGGCGGCGGCGATGCCGGGGAGCATGCCGTGCGCCATCGCCTCGCCGAGAAAGGCCATGCCGCGCAGCACGACCCACGTGCCGACGACAGCGCAGATGACAGCGACCAGAGCGCCGACGATCAGGGCGCGTTGCACGAACGCGAGGGCGAACGGCTCGAACAGGAGTGACACAGTGAGCGACTGTAGCACTTATTGAGAATGATTTTCATTTGCAATAATGGGGGCGTGTCTTCCCCTGCGTTCCCACTGCCGACCACCCTCGTGCTCTCACTTCGCGATGTCGCCGTCGATCTCGACGGGCATGCTGCGTTGCGCGGAGTCGATGCGCACGCGCACGCGGGCCGACTGCTCGCCGTGGTCGGCTCGAACGGCTCAGGAAAATCCACGCTGCTGTCCGTCGCGGCCGGACTCATCGCCCCGCACCGCGGAACCGTCTCTCTGCGCCCGAAGACGCGCATCGCCCTCGTCCCGCAGTCGACGCCACTGGCCGCGCACCTGCCACTGAGCGTCACCGATGTCGTCGCGATGGGGTCGTGGGCGCGCCTGGGCGCGTGGCGCCGAGCCCGCACGTCCGACCGGGCCGCCGTGGCCGACGCGATCGCATCCGTCGAGCTCACCGACCTCGCCCGTCGACCGATCGGCGCGCTCTCGGGAGGACAGCGTCAGCGGGCGCTGCTCGCGCAAGCACTCGTCCAGCGCGCAGACCTCGTGCTCCTCGATGAGCCGATGGCCGGGCTCGACGCACGGTCGCGCACCATCATCACCACCGCCATCACCCGCCTGACACAGAACGGAGCGGCCGTGATCGTCGTCACGCACGATGTCAGCGAACTCGGTTCGATCGACGTCATCCTCGAGCTCCACGACGGACTGGCGACCGTGCGCACCTGAGCGTCAGCGGCGCACGACCTCGGCATGCGGCATCCGCTCGCGCATCACGCGAATAGCCTCCGGATTGTCATCGACGAGCACGGCGTCGCGCCCCAGGGCAGACGCCACCGCGCCGGTCGTTCCCGACCCCGCGAACAGGTCGAGCACACGATCGCCCGGGCGGCTCGACGCCTGCACGATGCGGCGCAGAATTCCCTCGGGCTTCTGAGTCGGATACCCCGTCTTCTCACGCCCGGTCGTCGGAACGATCGTGTGCCACCAGACGTCGGTCGGAAGCTTTCCGCGTGCAGCCTTCTCCGCCGTGACGAGGCCCGGCGCCATATAGGGCTCGCGGTCGATGTCGTCGGCGTTGAAGACGTGTTTGCCGGGTGACTTCACGTACACGAGGATCGTGTCATGCTTGGTCGGCCACCGGCGCCGGGACTTCGCGCCGTAGTCGTACGCCCAGATCAACTCGTTGAGAAAGCACTCGCGGCCGAACACCGCGTCAAGCATGACCTTGGCGTAATGCGCCTCGCGGTAGTCGAGATGCAGATACAGCGTGCCGTCATCGGCGAGCAGGCGCCACGCCTCTTCCAGCCGCGGCACCAAGAACTCGCCGTAGTCGTCGAAGCGGTCGTCGTATGTGCGCAGCATCCCCCGCACCCGCTCGTACTCGTGCCCGTGGAAGCCGTGTCGGATCTCGCGCGGCTTCGTCGGTGCCGGTGCCGGCGCATGACTCCGCAAGACCTCGGCAGAATCGGCTGACTCTGCGGTTTCGGGCGCTGGACCGGCCGGTCCTTGCTGAGTTGTGACCGTGCGGCGGGCGGTGACCAGCTGCCGTTCCTGCACGCGGCCGGTGTTGAAGGGCGGGTCGAGATACACGAGAGTGAAGGAGGCCGAGGGCAATGTGCGCGCCACGGCCAGGTTGTCGCCGTGAATGAGGGTGACCGTGCCCTGATCGGGGGCGAGCGCTTCGCTCGGAGATGTGCGCTTATCTCGGAGAGATTCTTCTGATTCGTCCGCAGAACGTGCTTTTCTCCGAAGTTGGTGCTCACCCCCAGCACCCGGATCGCCGCTCACGGCACGCGGTGAAGCCACGCGTCCGTCGCGAACTTCGATTCGACGAGCGCTTCTGCCGCGGCGTACTCGTCGTCGGCGATCGCGCCGTCTTCCGCGTTCGTGAGCGAGCGGAACGTCTTCTTGAAGCTCTCGATGATCTCCGCACGACTGAGGCCGCTCTGCGTACTCAGCGGATCGACCCGCTTCGCCGCCGACGCCGTGCCCTTGTCGCTCAGCTTCTCTTTGCCGATGCGCAGCACTTCGGTCATGACCTGACCGTCGATGTCGTACGAGATGGTCGCGTGGTGCAGAACGCCGCCGTTGGCGAGGCGCTTCTGCGCCGCGCCGCCGATCTTGCCCGTAGGGCTCGCGATGTCGTTGAGGGGCTGATAGGTCGCCTCGATCCCGATCGAGCGCAGCGCCTGCAGCACCCAGTCGTCGAGGAACGCGTACGAGTCGGCGAAGGTCATCCCCTGCACGAGGGATGCCGGAACATACAGCGAGTAGGTGATGATCTGCCCGGCGGCCATGAGCATGGCGCCGCCGCCCGAGATTCGACGTACGACATCGAAGCCGTGCTTGGCCGCGCCGTCGGGGTCGACCTCGTTGCGATACGACTGGAACGAGCCGATGACGACGGCGGATTCGTCCCACTCCCAGATGCGCAGCGTCGGGCGCCGACGACCCTCACCGACCCGGGCTGTGAGAACCTCGTCGAGGGCGAGGTTCATGCGCGGCGACACGGCCTTCTCATGCACGATCTCCCAGTCGAAGTCGCTCCAGCCGGGGGCTGTGACCAGGGCGCGACGAATGGCTGTGCCGACGGCCTCGGGGTTGAAGCCGAGCAGCTGCGCTCCGGCCGGCAGGGCCTCGCGAATCGCCGCCGCGATGACCGTGGCGTCCGACTCCGCCGGAAGACCGTTGACCGCCGCGTTGATCGCGTCGAGCGCCGTGTCGGGTTCGAGGAAGAAATCGCCCGCCAGCCGGAAGTCGGTCAGAACGCCACCGGCGACCTCCAGGTCGACGACGACGAGTTTTCCACCGGGAACTTTGTACTCACCATGCACGTGTACAGCTTAAGCCGTCGAAGCGCGAGGCGACTCAGACAGCAGGGAAGTGCTTGCCCAGCCAGGCGAGGAGGTCGGCGCGCACCTCGTGCTGCTGCAGCTCGTTGAAGATCTCGTGCCGGGCGTCAGGATATACGAGCGTCGTCACATCGGTCAGTCCCGATCGCGTGCGGTACTGGTCGGCGAGCTTGTGCACGCTGTGCGCGCCGCCGACGGGATCGTCGCGCCCGACCATCAGCAGCATGGGGATGTCGTGACCGAGGTTCTTCGGCGGGCGCCCGTAGAGCTTGAGGGCTTCGATCGGACCGAACAGCTTCAACAGCGGAACGTTCGTCGTCAGCGGGTCGTCGTCGAACTCCTTCCACACCGCCGTGTCGCGGCTGAGCCACTCATACCCGGTGGCGGACTCGCCCTCCCACCGGGCGTTGAGCGGCGCAGCGTTGAGGTCGCGCGGCGTCAGCAGAGCCGATCCCGACAGGACCACCCCATCCCACGCCTCGGGGTGATCGGCCACGAGCTTCTGTGCGAGAAACGACCCCCATGAGTGCCCGAAGAGCACGAGCGGGAGGTCGGGATGCTCGGCGCGGATGACGCCCGTGAGCTGCCAGATCGCCTCTTTCGCGGCGCGCAGTCCTCCTTTACCGAGTCGGCCCAGTTGCTCGGGCGAGCCATGCTGAAGGATGCCGGTGCGGCCGTGCCCGCGATGATCATCGGCGTATACGACGAAGCCGGCCGCCGTGAGGTCGGCAATGAGCGCCGCGTAGCGGCCGGCGTGCTCGCCGACGCCGTGCAGCAGTTGCACGACGCCGCGCGGCGCGCCCTCGGCAGCATGGACGTCATAGACGATCGTGACGCCGTGCGCGTCGATGAACTCGGAAGTGGAGGGCATGGTTCGAGTCTAGGGATGCGCGCGTGCGGATGTCAGAGGGCTCCCCGCCCCAGCGCCGCCCGCACGGCGAATGCCGCGTCGCGGTCGGTGACGTCGTGGCCGCCCATCGAATCGGCGATCGCGCCCGACCCCGAAGGGTCGACCGCTCGTTTGGCGGAGAAGTGCAGGGCGTCGACGCCGACGTCGGCGAGCGCCCGCGCGCTGTCGGCTGACACGCCGCTGCCGGCCATGACCTCGATGCGCCCCTGTGCTGCCGCCACCAGCGCGCGCAGCGTGTCGATTCCCTCGCTCGCGGTGGATGCTCCGCCCGAGGTGAGCACCCGGCGAAGGCCCAGCTCGACGGCGCTCTCGAGGGTCGCGACCGGATCAGCGGTGAGATCGATCGCGCGGTGCAGGGTGACCGAGGCATCCGCTGCGGCGTCTCGCAGTCTGCTCATGACGTCGAGGTCGAGCGCGCCCGCATCATCGAGGGCTCCGACAACCACGCCAGCAGCGCCCGCACGGACAGCTCTCTCGATATCGCGCACGGACACGGCGATCTCGTCGGCGTCGTAGCGGAACCCTCCGGGTCGGGGCCGGATGAGCACGTGCACCTCGGGCCCGCATGTGCCCGCGGCTTCGAGCGCGACCTCGAGCGTGGCGGGTGACGGGGTGAGTCCGCCGAGCGCGAGGGCCTGGGTGAGTTCGACCCGCGCAGCGCCGAGCTCGTGGGCGATGCGGACTCCGGCGGTGTCTTGGACGGCGAGTTCGAGCGCAATGGTCACGGCATCCATTCTGCTCCCCTGCGACTCTGACCCGACACCCAGAAAACTTAGTTAGACTAGCTAAGTAATGACTGAACCGGAAGATCTTCTCCACGCCACCGCGACCGATCTCCGCCTTGCCACCTTTCGTCTCGCCCGCCGGCTTCGCCGCGAGCGCGCGGTCGACAGCTTGAGCGACGCGCAGTTCGCCGTGCTCGCGTGTCTGCGCATCAACGGCCGCCTTCCCGTCGGCGAGCTGGCACAGCGCGAACGCGTGAGCGCGCCGACCATGTCGAACACGGTCGATGCCCTCGCCGCCAGCGGCCACGTCATCCGGGTTCCCGACGACGCCGACCGCCGCCGCGTGCACATCGAGATCACGGATGCCGGGATCGCGGTCGTCACCGCGACCGTACAGAAACGCGACACGGCGCTCGCCGACGCCCTCGCCGAGTTCGACTTCAGCGATCGTGAGCTCGCCACCCTCCGCGCCGCTGCGGCCCTCATGCGGAAGGTGGCCGAACGATGACCCCCACCCCCGCTCGCCGCGCCGGCGGCGCATCGCGCCGACCCGCCGGACGCACGGCCCCCGCCATGTTCCGCTCCTTCTCGACCTTCAACTACCGCACCTGGTTTCTGGGCGCGGTCGTCTCAAACGTCGGCACCTGGATGCAGGCCACCGCCCAGGACTGGGTGGTGCTGACCGAGCTCACCGACAACGACGCCACGGCAATGGGCGTCACCATGGCCCTGCAGTTCGGCCCGCCGCTGGCGCTGGTGAGCGTGACCGGGTGGGTCGCTGACCGTTTCGACCGTCGCAAAATTCTGCTGCTCACGCAGTCGATCCTCATGGTGTTCGCTCTGGCCGTTGCCGCGCTGCTGCTGACCGGGCTCATGACCCTGCCGCTCATGTTCTGCTTCGCCCTGGCCTTCGGCATCACCAACGCCTTCGACGCTCCGGCACGACAGGCGTTCGTCTCAGACATGGTGACGGTCGAAGACGCGTCGAACGCCGTGGCGCTCAACTCCGCGTCTTTCAACATGGCGCGCCTCATCGGCCCGGCCGCCGCGGGGCTGCTGATCGTGGCCGTCGGCACGGGGTGGGTGTTCGTCATCAACGCCGCCACCTTCCTCGCGATGCTCATCGCGCTCGCGCTGATCCGGGTGAATGAGCTGCTGCCGCGAGTGAAGAGCAAGGGCCGCACGGGTCTGGCCGAGGGCTTTCGCTACGTGTGGGCACGCGGCGACCTCAAGGTGACGTTCTTGATGGTGTTCCTCATCGGTGCCTTCGGCATGAACTTCCCGATCTTCGCGTCGACCATGGCGCTGGAGTTCGGTCGAGACGCCGACGGCTACGGACTGCTCAGCTCCGTGCTGGCGATCGGGTCCTTGGCCGGTGCGCTCCTGGCCGCCCGACGCGACCGCGCCCGCGTGCGCGTACTCGTGATCGCTGCGGGCGGTTTCGGCGCAGCATCCGTCGTCTCCACCTGGATGCCGACATACTGGACCTACGCCAGCGTGCTCATCTTCGTCGGGTTCTGCACCGTCACGCTGCTGACCACAGCCAACGGCTATGTGCAGACCACGACCGATCCCGCCCTGCGCGGACGTGTGCTGGCGCTGTACATGGCCGTCGTGATGGGCTCGACCCCGATCGGCGCGCCCATCGCCGGCTGGATCACCGACATCGCCGGACCCCAGGCGGCGATCCTCGTCGGCGGCATCGCGGGGCTGCTCGCCATGGCTGTCGGTGTGACGTGGATGCTGGTATCGGGCCGCCTGCGCCGCAGCGAGCACAGCCGCTTCAAGCTCACTCTCGATGAGACGATGCCGATCTCCGTCACGCGTACCGACCCGGTGGCCTTCAGCGACGAGGTCGCGTCCACGACGCCGATCCGCCTGCCGCGCACCGACTGAGTCGCGAGGGCACCGGTCGCTCAGCCCTCCAGCACCAGGCGCAGCTGATCCAGGGCCCAGTCGATCTCGGTGCCGCGGATGACCAGCGGCGGCGCGATGCGGATCGTCTGCCCGTGCGTGTCCTTCACCAGCACGCCGCGCGCCATGAGCTTCTCGCTGATCTCTCGCCCGGTGCCCCGTTCCGGGTCGATGTCGACGCCGGCCCAGAGCCCCGCGACGCGCACGGTCGTGACGCCGTGGCCGATGAGCTTCTGCAGGCCCGCATCCAGGTGCTCGCCCAGGGCACGCGCGCGCTCCTGGAACTCGCCGGATTCGAGCATCTCGACCACGCGCAGCCCGACAGCCGCGGCAAGCGGATTCCCGCCGAAGGTCGAGCCGTGCTCACCGGGACGGATCACTCCGAGCACGTCGCGGTTTCCGACGACGGCAGACACGGGCAGGATGCCGCCGCCGAGGGCCTTGCCCAGCAGGTACAGGTCGGGAACGACACCTTCGCGGTCGCAGGCGAACGTCTCCCCGACGCGTCCGAGGCCGGCCTGGATCTCATCCGCGATGAACAGCACGTTCTTCTGGTCACAGATCTCGCGCACCCGACGCAGATATCCCTCCGGCGGAACGATAACGCCGGCTTCACCCTGGATGGGCTCGATCAGGACGGCGGCGGTCTCATCCGTGATGGCGGCGGCGATGGCATCCGCATCTCCGAACGGAACCGCGTCGAAACCGGGCGTGAACGGCCCGAAGCCGGTGCGGGCTGAATCATCGTCGCTGAAGCTCACGATCGTCGTCGTGCGCCCGTGGAAGTTCCCGGCCGCCACGACGATGCGCGCCTGGCCCTCGGCGATGCCCCTGACCCGGTAGCCCCACGCGCGCGCGACCTTGATCCCGGTCTCGACGGCCTCGGCGCCGGTGTTCATCGGCAGCACCATCTCTTTGCCGCAGAGCCCTGCGAGCGCCTCGGCGAAGGGCTCGAGGCGGTCATTCTTGAATGCCCGGCTCGTGAGCGTGATGCGCCCGAGTTGATCGGTGAGAGCCGCGAGGAGGGCCGGATGCCGGTGGCCGAAGTTCACCGCCGAGTAGGCCGCGAGCAGGTCGAGGTAGCGCTTGCCGTCGACATCCGTCACCCACGCCCCCTCGCCGGTGGCGATGGTCACGGGCAGCGGGCTGTAGTTTTCGGCGACGTGCACCTCAATGCGGGATGTCGACGGCTCCGTCATGGTCGCTTACTCCTTCTCGGCGGCACGCAGCTCCAGCGTGCAGCATTTGATACCGCCGCCGCCGAGCAGCAGCTCGGACAGGTCGACGGTGATGGGGTTGTACCCGCGTTCGCGCAGCTGCTTCTCAAAGCCCTTCGCGCGCGGGGAGATGATGACGTTGTACCCGTCGCTGGCGGAATTCAATCCGAACACGGCGCCGTCCTCATCGGAGACGAGAATCGCGTCGGGGTAGCGCTCTTCGAGAGTCGCCCGGCTGGCGTCGTCGAAAGCGCCGGGGAGGTAGGCGATGTTCGCCTTCTCGGGCCCGCCGTTCCGAGCGCCTTCGACCGGGTCGAGCACGGCGATCGCGGTGTCGAGGTGGTAGAAGCGGGGGTCGACGAGGTTCAGCGAGACGACCTCGCGGCCGAAGACCTCACCGACCTCACGATGGCTGTCTCCGGTCGAGCGGAAGCCGGTGCCGGCGAGGATCGTGTCGCCGACGAGCAGGAAGTCGCCCTCGCCCTCATTGACCTCTTCCGGCAGGACCGTGTCGAAGCCGTTCTGCCGGAACCACTCGGCGAACGCGGGCGCCTCGCCCTGACGCTCGGTGAAGCGGAACTCGGGAACGTAAGCGCGCCCGTCGATCACGAAACCCCCGTTGGCCGTGTAGACCATGTCGGGGTAGCCCTCGAGCGGATCGATCAGTTCAACCTCGTGACCGAGCTCGAGGTAGAGGTCGTACAGCTTCTGCCACTGCGCGACAGCCTTGGCGGTGTCGGTGGGCTTGGCCGGCTCCATCCAGGGGTTGATCGTGTAGCTGACGGTGAAGTGCTCGGGGCGGCACATCAGGTAACGCCGGTGCTGCGCGGTGCGCGCTCCGGTCGCTGAGGTGGTGGTGATTTCAGGCGTCGTCATGAGAGCTCCTTGTGAGAGGTGCGGCGGACGCTGTCCAGGGGCCCGGCGGAAGTTCGACCCTCTCGCGACTCGTCGATGGTCTCAGATGTCGCGGCGGGGGAAGATGCGCTGCGGGCACGCCAGCATTTATTGTGACATCTGCTGCTGGGTATGCGCCACACGCCACTACGCGCACCCGCAGGTCATTCCCGCCCGAGCACCACGACCTTGCCGACGGTCCGCCCGGACTCGACTCGCGCGAGAGCTTCTGGCGCGGCGTCCCACGGATAGGTCTGCTCGATCACGGGCGCGATGCGCCCAGCGGCCATGAGCGAGATGAGCTTCTCGTTCACGTCGCGTTTCGCGGTGGCCGCGAGCATGCGGATGCTTCGGCGAGAGCCGAGCGAGAGGAACATGGCTTGCAGCATCCGTGGAATCGGGCCCAGCACTCGCCCACCGTCGCCGCCGACGACCGCAACGGTTCCGTCCGGTGTCAGCAGGCGCATGAGCTGGCGCAGCGGACGCTTTCCGGCGATCTCGACGATCGCGTCGAAGCCTCCGGGAAGCGTGGACAGGTCAGTTGTGCGGTAGTCGAAGGTGCGGGTGGCCCCGAGCGATTCGACGAGGGAGCGATTGGGCTCGCCGCAGGTGGCCCAGACGTCCGCTCCGCGCAGCGCGGCGAGCTGCACGGCGAAGGTTCCCACTCCCCCGGATGCTCCGATGATCAGCACGCGCGTGCCGGCGCCGACTCCGGCGGCGTCGAGCGCCTGCACGGCCGAGCCGCCGGCAATCGGCACAGTGGCCGCACGCTCGGGCGCGAGCGCCTCGGGACGGGCGACCAACCTGTCGACGCGGGTGACGGCATAGGGTGCGAGGCCGCCGCTGTCGAGCTCGGCGACCACCTCTGACCCGATCAGCGCAGAATCGACCCCGTCACCGACGGCGACGACGGTGCCCGCGACATCGTTGCCGCGGATCGGCCGCTTCGGCCGCCTCAGCCCGAACATGAGCCGCATCAGCACCGGATCGCCCAGCATGAGCCTCACATCGGCAGCGTTGAGCGCGGTAGCCCGGATGCGCAGCAGCGCCTCGCCGCGCCCGGGCTGAGGAGTCGGCACGCTTTCCTGGCTCGTGTCGCAGGCTGGGCCGTATTCGCGGTTCAGCCAGGCGGGCATTGTGTCGCTCGGCGGTCTTTGAGTCTCTCCACGGGTC
>NZ_JAJUFV010000054.1 GCF_029263575.1 Microbacterium sp.
CGGAACGATGCATGGAGAGTTGACTGAGTCGATTTCCTGGGACGACGGTCGGCGAAGCACGAAGGTCTATGCGCACGAGGTGTTCACGGCCGACGATCGAAGACTGGCGCCCACCCATCGTGGAGATGGTGATGGCGAAGCAGAACCTCGCGGCGTGGGATCCCAAAGGAATTTTCCCGCACCAGCTTCCTGAGGTAGCAGCGCCGGAGGAGTCCATCAACGCAGCGGAAAGGTCGCTCGGCATAACCTTTGATTCTGAGCTTCGCGGGTTTCTTGGGTACGCGGACGGTTGGAAGTGTTTTCATCAATCCGTCACCCTGTTCGGCGCCGGTGAGCTCGTCGGCGGACCGTTGCGGGACTCGTCACTTGAGGCTTTCGAGTACGCGCCTGAACCGCTGGAGGATCTTGGTCGAACCACCGAGGATCTGCTGACGATTGCTGCGAGTCTCGAACAAGCTGACATCTTCGTCATGCCGATCGACGACGGTGTCGTCGGGCGCAACGTGCATTGGCTTGCTGAGGGTGAGGTCATAGAGACTTTTGACACGTTCGGCCAGTACTTCGTGAGCATGATTGAGTACACGAAACGTCAGATCAGCAAACTGGAGGAACAGGCGAGAGCCGCAGGCATCACCGACCAGTGACGATCGAGGTGCGAGCGCTGAGGTGAGCGGACCCTGATCCCACGAAGGAGACGTTGTGATCAACCCATACGAGATCGTTGCTCGTGTACTTGCTGGTTTTGAGGCAGAACCGCAAGAGCCGCCGACGACGCGCACGACGGCAGACGAATCTCGGGCCGTCGGGATTCTGCAGGTGAAGGACTCGCCCGCTCGCGGTGTCGACTCGTGGGCGACTGTCGAGGCCAGCGCTTTCGAAACACCTTTTCGCACCCCGGACGGCCGCGGGGTTCGGGTCGAGTTTGTCGCCGCGGTCGACGGTCGTCTCGACCAGTTTGGCGACGCCGTCGCGGCGAGTGCCTTCGAGATCGATCCGGCCAACGACGTCAAACCGGGGACGGTGTATCGCGGTGCGGTGTCGAACGCCTACCCCGATGCCGCGACCCCGCACCTCTTCTCGGTTTCTCCGTTCATCTGGGATGCAGGATTCGAACAGTATGACGACGACGATGTGCATGTGACCTGGCTGCAGCTGGTTCCGATCACCGCAGACGAGGCCGACCTCGTGATTGCGCACGGGCCCGCAGCTCTTGAGGATGCGTTCGTGCGCGCGCAGCCCGACCTCTTCTCGATCGACCGCGCCAGCGTGCTGACCGGCGCATAACCACGGCGCAGGTGATCGTCGGGGATATCGTCGCTGGCCGACCGCTCTACGCGGTTGACGCCCTCCATGGCAGGATATGTGCCGAGGGGGTTATTACGTGAAGGACACGAGTTCCGCACAAGAGCGTGCTGATGTCGACCTGAAAGAACCGAAATCGGTCGTGCCGCTGCGCCTCGAGTTCGCTGGCGAATGGCACGATCTGCCGTTCGACCGGTCGTTCATCATCGGTCGCGAGGGTGATCTCGCGATTGACGAGAACCCCTATCTGCACCGGCACTTTCTCGAACTGCAGCACCGCGACGGGCTCTGGTGGCTGGCGAACATCGGCGTGCGTCTCGCGGCCACCGTGTCGAGTGCGGGAGGCGCGGTTCAATCGTGGCTCTCGCCGGGTGCGCGCATGCCGCTGGTCTTCGAGCGCAGCGTGATCGTCTTCACCGCAGGCCCCGTCACTTACGAGCTGAGCCTGCACACTGAGCAGGCACCGTATGAGGTCTCACGTCATGTCGAGGCGTCGATGAGTGGTGAGACGACGGTGATGCCGGCCCGATTCACTCCTCTGCAGAAGCAGCTCATCGTGGCCCTTGCCGAGCCGATGCTGCGACGTGAGGGCGTCAGCATGAACGAGCTGCCCTCGTCGAGCGATGCGGCCAAGCGCCTGGGCTGGACGATGACGAAGTTCAACCGCAAGCTCGACAACGTCTGCGACAAGCTCGACCGTATGGGCGTGCAGGGACTGCGCGGTGGCCCGGGCAAGCTTGCCACCAACCGACGCTCGCGGCTGGTCGAATATGCGGTGACCTCCCAGGTGGTCACGCGTGCCGACCTTCCGCTTCTCGACGACGACACCCTGCGCGATCAGGGCGACGCCGACGAACGCAGCTGACGCGGCGCGGCGCTTCGTCAGCGCGCCGCGTCGGCGAGATGGCGGGCGTCGTGGCTGAGCACCTTCACCATGATGCCGCGGCGACGCAGCTCGGCGAGCGTGCGGGTCTCTTCGTCGCGGTCGTTGCCAAGTGCGTGCAGATTCGCCACCACGAGCACATCGCCGGTCTGCAAGGTGTTGATGAGCCGGCTGAGCCGGTCGCCCCAGCTCTCCAGAATATCGGGGGCCGGATGCCGGAAGCCCTCGATCGGCACACCGAAACGGGTCAGGTCCTCCCGTTGCTGCACGACAGGTGGCATACCTTCGCGCGAGACCACCAGGCCGACCAGGCGCGAGCCTTTCGGCCGCGCGTGCCACCAATCATGGTTCTCTTCGAGCTCGGTGAAGCACTTCGGACATTCGGCTGCCGCATGCGGCAGATGCAGTGGGCTCGTCATCGAATCGCTCATGGTCGCACCTCCACAGCTATTCTGCCCTGCATCCGTGGGAATCAGTAGCCGGGCGCTCGGCGACCGGCGTGGCCGTCATCACAGCACGCCCAGCGCACGCACGGTCTCTCGCTCGTCGACCAGTTCGGCGACCGAGGCATCCACCTTCGCCCGGGCTCGATCGCTCAGCTCCAGGCCTTCGACGATCTGCCATTCGCCGTCGACCGAGCGCACGGGGAACGACGAGACCAGTCCCTCGGGAACGCCGTACTCACCGTGTGAGACGACGCCGGCACTGGTCCAGTCATCCGTGCCGCGCACCCAATCGCGAGTGTGCTCGATCGTCGCGTTCGCGGCGGACGCCACCGATGATGAACCGCGCACCTCGATGATCTCGGCGCCGCGTCGCGCGACGCGCGGAATGAACTCCTGCTCCAGCCACGTCGGAACCGGACGACCGTCGACGGTCGCGTGTGAGACGTCGGGAAACTGCGTGGCTGAGTGGTTGCCCCAGATCGGGACGCGACGGATGCTCGACACGGGGGCGTCGAGCGCGAGCGCCAGTTGGGCACGAGCGCGATTCTCGTCGAGGCGGGTGAGGGCGGTGAAGCGCTCAGCGGGAACACCGTCAGCGGATGCCGCGGCGATCAGCGCGTTCGTGTTGGCAGGGTTGCCGACAACCGTGACACGAACGTCTGCGGCCGCTGCCGCGGCGATCGCAGAACCCTGCGGGCCGAAGATCCCCGCGTTGGCGGCGAGCAGGTCGCCGCGTTCCATCCCGGGACCGCGTGGCCGTGCCCCCACGAGCAGAGCGAGGTTGCACCCGTCGAAGCCGGTGGCGGCGTCATCGGTCACCTCGACATCGTCGAGCAGGCTGAAGGCGCCGTCTTGCAGCTCGAGCGCTGCGCCCTCTGCGGCGGCGAGACCCTGCGGAATCTCGAGCAGACGCAGTCTGACCTTCTCGTCAGCTCCGAGCAGGTCGCCTGCTGCGATGCGGAACAGCAGGGCGTAGCCGATCTGCCCGCCCGCACCGGTGATCGTGATCGTGGTAGCCATAACCCGAGCCTACGACGCGGAACGGGAGCATCGCGATACGGTGAGATGACCGCACAAAAGCGGTCGTTTCACTGACCGGGGGTCGAACATGAACCTGGATGCGCTGTATCCGCCAATCGAACCGCACGACAGCGGGATGTTGCTCGTCGGCGACGGGCAGCGAGTCGCCTGGGAGGTCAGCGGAAATCCCGAGGGTGCACCGGTCGTCTATCTGCACGGTGGCCCGGGAGGCGCCTCCTCCCCCTGGCAGCGTCAGTTCTTCGACCCCGAGAAGTACCGCATCGTGCTGTTCGATCAGCGCGGGTGCGGCAAGAGCACGCCGTCGGCGGCTGACCCAGCGGACGACCTGCGCTTCAACACGACCGCGCACCTGGTCGCCGACCTCGAACTGCTGCGCAAGAACCTTGGCATCGAGAAGTGGCAGGTCTTCGGCGGATCGTGGGGCAGCGCTCTCGCCCTGGCCTACGCCCAGGCACACCCGACCGCAGTGAGCGGGCTCGTCCTGCGCGGCATCTTCACCCTGCGCAAGATGGAGCTGGAGTGGTTCTACGAAGGGGGAACGGCGGCGATCTTCCCTGATCTCTGGGAGGAGTTCATCGCGCCGATCCCGGTGCTCGAGCGCAATCGCATGATCGAGGCGTACCATCGGCGGCTGTTCGATCCTGACCCGGCCGTGCATGTTCCGGCGGCTGTCGCGTGGACGAAGTGGGAGGCCGCCACCGTGACCCTGCGACCCGATCCCGAGCTGGTCGCCGCCATGACGGTGCCTGAGTACGCCGTGGCCTTCGCCCGCATCGAGAGTCACTTCTTCATGAACCGCGGATGGTTCGCCGAAGGGCAGTTGCTGGAGAACATCGATCCGATCCGGCACATCCCCGCCGTCATCGTGCAGGGGCGGCATGACGCGTGCACGCCCATGATGACGGCGTGGGATCTGCACCGCGCCTGGCCGGAGGCCGAGTTCGTCGTCGTCGATGACGCCGGGCACGCGGCATCCGATCCTGGCATGCAGCGTGCGCTGCGCGACGCAGCCGACCGACTCGCGGGGTGATCAGGCGCGCAGCGCCTGCAGCAGGGTCTTCAACAACCCCATGACCCCGCCGTGGGCGCGGAAGCGGGTGAGGCCCTCGGATGCCTCGGCGCCGGTGCGCGCGGTGACGAACCACGGTGGCTTCGGCAGAATCGTGAACCGACCGCCGTGCGCCGACGGCAGCAGCGCACCGAGTGACCGCGGGAACGGACGGAACGGGCCGCGCACGACCGAGCGTTCCACCCGGTCGAGAAGCAGGGCGTTGTGGACGACCCCGATACCGCTGCCGACGTCATCGAGCGTGTTGCCGGGATACGCGCCCCAGGTCAGCGTGGGGAAGATGAAACCGAGCGCCGTCCAGGCGTTGACCGCGATCGAACCATAGCGCAGCTGGCTGAGCGCACGTTCGAAGCCGGTGCCGAGTGACCGCTCGGTCGCGGGGTCGATCAGCAGGTTCGCGCCGAGCGTTCCCTGGAGGTGATCGTTGGCGTGCGCGACAGCCGCGTCGAGGAAGTCCTGACCGGTGCCGGCGAGCTCGACCACTCCCAGAACCGGGGCGAAGTACTCCGTCGTCTGCAGGGCGGTCGGGTCGGTCGCCGTGTCAACCTCGACGAGGAGCCGGTCACCGAGCGCCAGGGCTTCCGGGTAATCGGCGTCGGCCTGCTGCATGCGCTGGGTTGCCGCCGGGTACCAGAGTGGTCGTTCGGGAGCGTTCGCATAGGCATGGCGCAGGGCGGCGCGGAATTGGTCACCCTGATCCCAGTCTGACGACAGGATCACCACCTGACCGGCGATGCAGTTGTGTCCGTTGTTCTGCAGGCGCATCGTGGCGATGTGCTCGGCGTGGAAGGTGAGATCGGCGTCGGTCCATTCGCCCGGCACCACGATGATCGGTGAGACGCCGCCGAGCTCTGCCGTGATGGGCTTCTTCAGCAGCGGGCGGTTGTCACGGCGGCGTCGCTTCGTGGCCGCCGCGGACGACCCGGTCGACGGACCCCACGTGATCGCATCGAATGTCGCGGCCGATCCGGTGATGTGCACGTGCGCCAGCTTCTTGTGCGCGGTCAGGTACGCGCCGACGTCGCCGCCGCCGCGGACGATCCGCAGGAACCCCGGTTCGATGAGCGGAGCGAACGCCTGCTCGAAGGTCGGAACGAGCGCGTCCTGGGTGGGATTCACCTTGAGCAGCACGGTGCGGTTGTGCGCCAACAGCTCGTAGAGCACGTCGAGGATCGGGATCGAGGTCACATTGCCCGCGCCGAGCACCAGACCGACGCCGCCGGATTCCTCCGGGGTGCGCTGCGCGAGTCCGGCCCCCGCACGGGCGGCACGCGGAGTGACCCCCGGTTCGAGCCAGACCTCGCCGGTGAAGCCGGACAGCAACACCGAGTCGAGGCCGGTGAGGGGAAAGGCATGCACACGGCAGCGTCCACCGGGTGCACGCCCGATGCGGATACCCTCCAGAGGATTGCGCCCGGCCGCCAGGCGAGACAGCGTCTCGATGTAAGCGTCGAGGGCGCCGAGGGTGCTGTACGGCCCCGACAGCCATTCCTCGCCGCGCAGCGGATGCTTCGCATCGAGTCCTTTGGAATCCGCTGCCGTGCGAGCCCACTGCTCGGTGACAGCCGAGACGCTCGATCGCACTGCCTGCAGCAGGGTCGCACGCTGGCTGACGGCCAGCGCAGTCCAGGTGCGGGTGCCGCGATGCAGCTCATCGATGGCGGCATCCAACCGCTTGCGGTCAGCGTCGTCGAACTCGCTCGTCACGTCGTCTCCTTCTGGCGGTGCCCCTAGCTTATGCGGGCGCGACCGGAGCGCTCTGAAAATCGCTACGACGCAGGCGGTAACGAGCCAGCGGAATCAGACTGACGGCCATGAGCGCTGCGGGGAGGATGCTGAAGCTGAGCACGATTGCGGTGACAGCTGCCTCGGGCTGCACGGTGTTTTCGCCGGCGATGCTCGAGAGATAGCCGGTCGCGGCGAGCATCAGCGCGACAACCGTCGCCCCGAGGGCGAAGCCGACAGTCTCGCCGGCTGTCCAGATGCCGGTGAAGGTGCCTGCCTGGCCGGGCCCCGTCGTATGTTCGTCGTGTGAGATGACATCCGGCAGCATCGCCATGGGCAGTGACTGCAGCCCCGCGTAGGCGATGCCCGCGAGCGCCACCGATGCGTAGATCCACGTGCCCGGCGTCCATACGGCGGCCGTGATGCTCGCCGCCGCGACGAGATAGAGGATGGTGGCGCCGAGGAATGCGCGTTCCTTGCCGATGCGGTGTGCGATCGCCGTCCAACCGGGCGTCGCGAGCAGGGCCGGGGCGACAAGCGCGATGAACAACAGCTCGACGGCGGCCTCGTCGCGCAGTACCCACGTGGCGACGTACTGGGCCCCGGCGAGCATGGTGCCCGTGGCGAGCGCTTGCAGCAGGAACGTCCCCAGCAGCGCGCGGAACGGAAGGCTGCGCCGCAGTGCTCGAAACCCCGTCAGATACTGATCGCGCAGCCCCCGAGATTGCATTGTGCGGACGAGGTCTCGCGGATTTCCAGCTGATTCATCCGCGGAATGCAGTCTCGCGGGGGTGAGGGAGGCGGATGCCGCGGCATCCGCTGTTCGCGTCGCTATCAGCATGCCGATGCCGATGACGACACCGGCGACGATGCCCATCAGCAGGTAGCCGCTGACCTGATCGCCGGTGGCACGACGCAGCATCGGCCCGCCGGCTCCGAACAGCAGAATCGCGGCGGTGAGCACGACGACCCGCCAGCCGAGCAGACGAGTTCGCTCGTCATAGCTGCGCGTCAGCTCGGCAGGAAGCGCCACATACGGCACCTGAAACAGGCTGAATGAGGTTGCTGTTCCGAGGAAGGCCAGCAGTACGCAGACCGCACCGGCCACCGGCCCCCACGCCGGCGGCACCGCGAAGGTCAGGGCGAAGAACAGCGGCAGGGTGAACGCGCCGATGAGCATGAAGCCGCGGCGCGAGCCTGTGCGTGCGAACTGCCGATCGCTGGCGGCGCCGATGAGAGGGTCGATGACGACGTCCCACACTTTGGCGGCCGTCACGATGAGGCCGGCGGCCAGAGCGGCGACGCCGAGGTTGTCGGTGAGGAAGTATGTCAGGACGAGCCCGGGCAGCGTCGCGTAGCCACCGGTGCCGAGGGATCCGACCGCGTAGTTCGCGATCGTGGGCACGGAGAGTCGGGAGGATGCTCGTTCGGGTCGAGCAGCGGTGCTCATCGCGCCAGTGTAGCGGTGCGACGAGCGGACTGGGAGGGCTCGGGGAAGGGCCCCGAGATCAGATCAGCGAGAGCTCACGCAGTTTCGCAGCGACGTCGTCGTTCGACGGCTCGACGTGGTGCGAGGCGTCGGGGTAGACGACGACCGGGATGTTCGTGCGACCCGAAATCTCACGGGCGACGTCTGCCGCGGCGGGCTCTGCGACCAGATCGACATAGGTGTACTCGATGCCGAGGTCGTCGAGTTGCTTCTTGGTACGACGGCAGTCACCGCACCATTCGGCGCCGAACATCGTGATCGCATCAGAGGCAGGAGAGGTCATGACTTAAGAATAGGCGCTGTCGGGGAAGGAGGCGTTGGATCCAACCCTTGTGGAGTTAGGTTACCCTTACCTACAATCGAAGTGTGACGTGGGCCTTTGAACATGATTATGCACCGGACTGGGAGAATCTCGACGGACCGGTGCTCATCGCGGGAGACATGCGCGATCTGTCCATGATCACCGATGTCTGCCGGCGATTGCCGTGGGACGCCATGGGCGTCGTGCTTCTCGAAGCGACGATGCGGGCGCAGATGAGAACCATCGATGTTCCCGAGGGAATCGCGGTGCGCTGGCTGATCCCCGGCGAGAGCCTGCACGAACGAATGCCCGGCGAACGCCTCGGGCTCGCAGTTCACGCCTGGTGCGTCGAATGGACCTGCGGCGATCCGCCGCTGGCCTGGACGGTCTGGCTCGGCCCGCACACCCCGCCGCATGTCGCCCGCATGGCCCGCAGTCTTCTCGGCGTGCACTCCCGCCCCGACCGCTGACCGCCGTCGGCTTTTCCCTCATAGAGCGGCATGAAACGATAGGAGGTGCCGCGAGGACCTGAGGGAGGCACGTGAGCACTGCAGTCACGGTCATCGTGCCGACGTTCAACGAACGCTCGAACGTCGCCGAACTCGTCGCGCGCGCGGGAGCGGCGCTCGCCGGTCGCGGCGGTGAGATCCTCTTCATCGACGACAGCTCAGACGACACCCCGGCCGAGATCGAACGCGTCGCGGCGGATGCGCCGGTGCCGGTGCGAGTCATCCACCGCACGCACAATGTCGGCGGTTTGGGCGGCGCGGTCGTCCACGGCCTTTCTGAAGCCGCGTCGGACGTTTGCGTCGTGATGGACGGTGACCTGCAGCATCCGCCCGAGTTGATCCCCGCGATGATCGAGCGCTTCGAGCAGGGCGACGCCGACGTCGTCGCGGCATCGCGCTATGTGGGCGGCGGCGACACCCGGGGTCTCGGCACGGCCGTGCGTTTCGGTGTCTCGCGAGCAGCCACCTGGCTGACCAAGGCGATGTTCCCGCGGCGCCTGGCGAACAGCACCGACCCGATGACCGGGTTCTTCCTCGTCGACCGGCGACGCCTCGAAGTGGCGAGACTGCGTCCGCAGGGGTTCAAGATCCTGCTCGAGATCCTCGCCAGAACAGACATGCGCATCGCCGAGGTGCCGATGGAGTTCTCCGAACGCCGAAACGGCACGTCGAAGGCGACCTTCCGGCAGGGTGCGACGTTCGCGCTGCACCTCGCGCGGCTGCGGTTCGGCAAGATGTCGCTGTTCGCGCTCATCGGTGGCATCGGCGCCATCGTGAACCTCGCCATCATGTGGGCACTCACGACGCTCGGGGTCGACTACGTCTGGGCGGCGATCATCGGCGCCGAGGTCACGATCATCGGCAACTTCCTGCTGCAGGAGCGGTTCGTCTTCGAAGACATGCGACGCGATGCCCGCAGTGTCGGCGCCCGCTTCGCGGCATCCTTCACGTTCAACAACGTCGAGGCTGCGCTGCGCATCCCCATCATGGTGCTGATGGTCGAGACCTGGCACATCTCCAGCGTGCTGGCCACCGCGTTGTCGCTGATCGTCGCGTTCTTCGCGCGATTCCTTTTCCACTCGCTGTTCGTCTACGCGCCGCGCCGCGGGCGCAGTGGACGATCGGATGCCGCGGGCACAGAGCCGAAACCAGACACCGCGGCGCAGCGCATCATCCGCGCCATCGACGCCGAGGCCATGCGCCCGGGGGAACTCTGAAACGCTCTCGCAGCATCCGTTCGAGCGATCTCGGGTAGACTGGTGGTGCAACGTGAACGATTCGCCATGATTTCGGCGCTCACGTCGCCACTGATCAGGGCCGTAACGGACCGCTCGCACCGACGCGCGCGGCATCCGCTCTCGATCTCCACAACCTGAAGACGCGCACGCGCGCGTCCACACACAGCAATGAGCAACACAATGAGCAGTACCCCTACTTTCACATCGACAGCGCTGACCTGGAAACAGGCGGACGACAACGTGCACGTCGCCACACGCGATGGTGAATTCGCCGGCTTCGTCGAAGCATCCGGCGCCGCGCTTCTCGCGCGCGACAACCACGGCACCGCACTCGGATCGTTCTCCAGTCTTCCTGAGGCGCGACGTGCACTTGAGCGCTCGCCGCGGCGAGCGACGCGTTCGATCGGACTGGCACTGCGCCGCCGTCTCAGCCGCGCGCGGTCCTGACGTATACGCGTCGGCGTATACGCGCCCAGTTAGCATGGGCAGAAGCGATCGGCGACCGCCCTTGGCTTCACAGCTCACGGGCTCCGATCGGCAGGAGAGCAGTATCTCCATCCCACAGGTTGAACAGACCACAGGCACCCTCGGACCGGTGCGTCAGACGTACTCGGGAAACGCTGACTTCCCTCCCATGGCCAAGGCCTACCGAAGCGTGTCACAGGTGGTTCGCGAACTGGGGCTGCTGCGGCGAGCGCACTGGTTCTACGCGACAGTCGGAGCGGGTATCGCCGTGGCGCTCGGCGGCGCGATCACCGGATTCATCCTGCTCGGCGACAGCTGGTTCCAGCTGCTCATCGCAGCCGCCCTCGGCATCATCTTCACGCAGATCGCGTTCCTCGCGCACGAGGCCGCGCACCGGCAGATTCTGACCTCTGGTCCGGCGAACTTCCGGTTGGCGCGCATCCTCGTCGGTCTGGTGGGCATGAGCTATTCGTGGTGGGACAACAAGCACACCAAACACCATGGAAATCCCAACCAGGTCGGCAGGGATCCCGACATCGAGGTCGACACGGTCTCGTTCCTCGAGACGGATGCCGCGAAGTCGCGCGGTCTGATCCGCATGATCACGCGCCGGCAGGGGTGGTTGTTCTTCCCGCTGCTGACGCTCGAAGGGCTGAATCTGCACTACCTCAGCCTCAAGTACCTGCTCACCAAGAAAAATGTTCCCGGGCGCTGGTTCGAGCTGACGTTGATCGTCGTGCGTATCGCGGCCGTGGTGGTGCCGGTCTTCCTGCTGTTGCCGCTCGGCATGGCGTTCGCGTTCATGGGCGTGCAGCTGGCCGTGTTCGGCGTCTACATGGGGGCCTCGTTCGCACCGAACCACAAAGGGATGCCGATCATCGAGCCCGGCGCCCGACTCGACTTCTTCACCAAGCAGGTGCGCACCTCCCGCAACATCTCGGGCGGCTGGTGGGTGACGGCGCTCATGGGCGGTCTCAACTACCAGGTCGAGCACCACCTGTTCCCGAACATGCCGCGGCCCTACCTGGCGCAGGCGCGCGAGATCGTTCGCGACTACTGCCTCGCCAATGACGTGCCGTACACCGAGACCACACTCCTGCACTCGTACGCGATCGTGATCGAGTATCTGAATCGGGTGGGGCTCGCCGCCGGCGACCCGTTCGACTGCCCGGCGGTCGCGCAGTTCGGTCGGGCCTGACAGGCTCTGCCTCTTCTAGGTGTGCTCTGCCACGGCCGAGGCCAGCCGTTCGCGGATCTCCTTCGCGTGCGGCGATCCCATGCTCTCGAACAGCTTGGCGGCCTCACGCCAGTGTGTGATCTGCTCGACAGGATCTGACGCGGCATCCCCCTGCAGCTGAGCGAACTGGCCGTGCAGCAGGGGGTCCTCCGCCTGCTGCGCCCATCGGCCGGTCTCTGCCAGCAGATCATGAAGCGCGGGGTCGTCGCGCTCGTCCAGAAGCAGACGGCACATCTCGATGGCCACCTCCGCGCACAGCCGCGCATCCGCGGTCTTGCGAGCCATATCCAGCGCGTGCGTGAGATGCACACGAGCGCCGGTCAGGTCTGCGTTCAGGCGAAGCAGCTTGCCGATCATCGTCTCGGCGTTGATCTCGCCGAGGTTGAAGTTGACCTCTTCGGAGAGCTGGAGTGCTTGGCGCGCGATGGTCAATGCGGTATCCGGTTCATCGAGATCGATGAACAGCTGTGCACGGTTCACCATGAGATTGGCGTACATCAGACGGTGGCCGCTCTGCTCGGCCACCGCCAGAGCCTCGTCATTGACCGAGAGGACATCCGCCCAGCGGCCCAATCTCGATAGCGCGACCCCCCGGTTCACCAGGCACGATAGCAGGCGGTTGGATTGATCGAGTTCGCGGTGCACTTCGGCTCCGCGCTCGAAGCTCACGACGGCCTGCTCCAGTTCGCCGCTGTACACCAGTGCGACGCCGATCATGTTCAGCAGCAGTCCGGTGATGCCCGGATCATCCAGATCACCCTCGAGTCGCGCGGCGCGGCGCAGGTGCACGAGAGCCTCCTGAGCGCGTCCGAGCGCGGCGAACACCTGTCCGACGTCGAGGCTGGCGGTTGCGTATGCCGTCGCATCGCCGATCGCCGATGCCGTCTGGGCCGCGGCCTCGTGCAGACTGATCGCGTCTTCATGCCGTCCGGTGAGATGGAGCCACCAGCTGATGCCCTCGGAGATGCGGATGAGGATCTGCGGGTGCTCTCGCGCCGCGGCGGCGTACGCGACGCTGAGGATGTCGTCGAGGTGGTCTACGAGCCATCTCTCTGCTTCTTCGCTGCGCCACGACCGCTCGGCGTACGCGAACCGAGCCGGGCGCGGAGTGTCGCCGATCGATGTCGAAAGGGTCGTATACGCCGCCCACACCGAGTCGACGATGTGGTCACCGAGGCGTTCGAACGCGGCAGATCGCTCGCGGGGAGAGTCATATTCGGCGCATCGGTCGGCGGCGAACGCGCGCACCAGCGCGTGGAGGGTGAACTGTCCGTCGCCGAGCGGAACCACGAGGTTGCGCTGGTGCAGTTCGGTCAGCGTCGTTGTCGCATCGTCGTGGGTGGCGCCGGTCAGCGCTGCGACGGCGACCGCGTCGACATCACTGATCGGAGCGTCGGCGATGAGGCGCAGCATCCGATCTGCCTGCTGGTCGAGGTCTGTCACCGACAGCGACAAAGCGCTGCGCACTCGGTCGTCGATGCGGTTCTCAGCAAGGCGTTTCTCGAGCAGCTCGGCGTGGTCTGCCAATGTCCAGTCGGGGTGGGCCGACAGGCGCCGGCCGGTAAGGGTCAGCGCCAGCGGCAGGCGTCCGGCAGCGTCGGCGAGTCGGGTGGCGGCAGGAAGATCCGTGTCGACCGAGCCCGCGTCGGTGAGCCGGTTCAGCAACGCGATGGACTCTGCCGTGTCGAACTCTTCGAGCGTGAGCGATCTGCGTGTAGAAACCTCCGTGTGTGGGCGGTTGCGGCTTGTCACGAGCACGAGTCCCTGCGCGGCATCACCGACGATCTCGGCGACCTGCTCGTCGTCTTTCGCGTCATCGAGGATCAGAATCGTCTTCGTCGATGCCAGCTGGGCGCGAAGCTGCTTCCGTCGTTTCGGAGCGGGCTCGGTCACGTGCTCGCGGGCGCCGATATGGCGAAGGATGGCTTCGGTGACGGCATCCGGTGAGGCGGCGTCCGCGTCGCTTCGGTGACCGCCGAGCTCGACGAAGACGCCGGCGCTGGCTGCATCGCGCTGCAGCACGGACGCGATGTGCAGGGCGAGCTGGGTCTTGCCCATGCCGGGCATGCCATCGATCCAGACGGTGCTGGCACCCTGCTCGACCCAGGTGAGGATCGTGCTGATCGATTCGCGACGCCCGAGGAACTCTGGAACGGGCTGAGGAATCTCGGTGCGCAGCGTGACGACCGAGGCGGAGTCCGCTACGCCCTGCGCAGCGACGCATCGTTCCAGCCACCGGGGGAGATCCGGATCGGTGAGTCCGAGAGCTGCCGCGATCTCGACGCTCAGATCGATGTCGAGCCGCTTACGACCGGATTTGAAACAGTCGTATACGGTCGAGCGCGCCAGCCGACGTTCATGCTCAGGAATGCCCCGGGCAGCCCGTCGCTCTTCGATGCGGCGGGCGATCTCGGCGTAGGAGGTGCCGCCGTCGGTCGTGCGCAGTGCGCGCAGCTCGTCAGCAATCGTGTCGATGTTGCGGGGAGCGACAGCCCAGTTCACAGCAGAAGGCGATGCGTCAGTCTGATGCACGGGGGCTCCTGGGGAGGGTGGCACGGTCTCGGTGAGCCTAGCAGTGCACGAATCGGGCCTGTTCGCGCGCTGCGCACGGGTGTCCGGGAATGTCCGAGTTCGTCGTCACACCGCAGTGTGCGCTGCCAAGGTGTCAGGTGGCCCGGTGTGCTCTGCACGGGCGATCTTCACCTTTCAGCAACGAGGAGTATGCATGCGCACAGTGGATTCAGCGTTTCGGGGGCGCCGAAGTCTGGCGGTGGCAGTGCCGATAGCGATGATCGCGACGGCACTCGCACTGCCGGTCGTGGCGAACGCCGCTTCTACGGTTCCGACCGGCGGGTACTCGGGAACGAGCGACGCGTACAACGGTGCGACGGTCGAGTTCTCGATCGATGGCGACGGCCGAATGACGAACTTCGCTACCGAGAGCTATCTGTACTGCGGTAGTTTCCCGACGGCGATCCAATGGGCCGAGCAGCCTCCGTTGCAGGTGACTGCCGGGTCGACGTTCACGCAGGAGTGGACCTTCTCCGACGTCGAGTACGAGCTCAGCGGTGTCATCACTGCTGATGGCGACGCCGTGGGTATCGGCGTCGCGAAGATGCCGAGCATCGGATGCACCGGGTTGGACTTCGAATGGACCGCCACGGCGGACGAGGATCCGATCGTGGTCGATCCTGAGGTGACGTTGTCGCCGTCCGAGGTGACGGTGTCTGAGCTTGCGAGCTCAGGCATCACCGTGTGGGGCACCGGCTTCGTGCCTGACGCCTCGGTATCGCTGACGGTCGGCGGCGCATCGGGCGGCAACCAGACAGCGGATGCTGACGGCGATGTCACGTTCACGTTCAGCGGTGACCTCGCAGCTGGCTCGCATGCGGTGGTGCTCAGCTCGACCGAGGGCGATGCGTCGTCGACACTGACGGTTGTCGAGGACCCGGTGGTTGTGGACCCTGAGGTGTCGGTGTCACCGTCTGAGGTGACGGTGTCGGAGTTCACTTCTTCTGGCGTAGCCGTGTCTGGCACGGGCTTCGCCCCGAATTCGTCGGTGTCGCTGTCGGTCGGTGGTGTGCACGGCGGAACCAAAAACGCGGACGCGGATGGCGCCGTCTCGTTCGCATACGTATCGGGGTCGCAGGGGGTGGGTTCGTATAACGTCGTGCTCAGCTCGGCTGACGGTAGCGCATCGTCGACACTGACTGTCGTCGATGACCCGGTTGTTGTGGATCCTGCGGTGTCGGTGTCGCCGTCTGAGGTGACGGTGTCGGAGCTGGCGTCTTCTGGGGTGGCCGTATCTGGCACGGGTTTTGCGCCGGGCGCCTCGGTGTCGCTGACTGTCGGTGGTGTTGATGGCGGTTCGCAGTCGGCGGATGCGGACGGCAATGTCGAGTTCTCGTTCAGTGGTGAGCTTGCGGCTGGGCCGCATGCGGTTGTGCTCAGCTCGGCCGATGGCGATGCGGAAGCATCGTTGACTGTCGTCGATGACCCGCTTGTTGTGGATCCTGCGGTGTCGGTGTCGCCTGCCGAGGTGACGGTGTCGGAGCTGGCGTCTTCTGGTGTGGCCGTGTCTGGCACGGGTTTTGCGCCGGGCGCCTCGGTGTCGCTGACTGTCGGTGGTGTTGATGGTGGCAGCCAGTCGGCGGATGCGGACGGCAATGTCGAGTTCTCGTTCAGTGGCGAGCTTGCGGCTGGGCCGCATGCGGTTGTGCTCAGCTCGGCCGATGGCGATGCGGAAGCATCGTTGACGGTCGTCGATGACCCGGTTGTTGTGGATCCTGCGGTGTCGGGGTCGCCTGCCGAGGTGACGGTGTCGGAGCTGGCGTCTTCTGGTGTGGCCGTATCTGGCACGGGTTTTGCGCCGGATGCATTGGTGTCGTTGACTGTTGGCGGTGTTGATGGCGGTTCGCAGTCGACGGCTGCGGACGGCAACGTCGAGTTCTCGTTCAGTGGCGAGCTTGCTGCTGGGCCGCATGCGGTTGTGCTGAGTTCGACCGATGGCGATGCGGAGACGTCGTTGACGGTCGTGGAGGACCCGGTTGTGATCGACCCCGAGCTGCCCGAGCAGATTCCTGCTGAGACCCCGTCTGAGGACGAGCTGACCGCAGATAACGGCGGCGCGGTCTCGGTGCCGGAGGGAACGGTTGAAGGCGAACAGGTCACCGTGCGCATCGGCGACGCTCAGCCTGGTGACGTGATCGGCGTGTGGCTGTTCTCCACACCGCAGTACCTCGGCACCTTCACGGTTTCGGATGATCTGACGGTGACGGTCGAGCTTCCGGAGGGCATCACCGGGGCACACCGTATCGCCGTCTACGACATCGACGGGCAGCTTCAGGGCTGGGACACCACGATCATCGCGCCGGCGCAGACTGACGTTCCGACACCGGGGGACCAGGCTCCCGATGCGGAAGACGGCGATAACCAGCTTGCCGCCACGGGTGGTGACAGCAGCGGCGCGCTCGGCGCAGGGCTTGTGCTGCTGCTGGCGGGCGCGTTGACGCTGGTTGTGTGGCGCCTGCGTGCGTCAGCTCGCGCATAGCGCTCAGTCAGGAGCGAGCGGGGAAGGGAGGGGAATTCATCGAAGTTCCCCTCCCTTCCTGTGCGAGCACGATGTTCGCTACCGTGTGGGCATGAACGATTATTCAGGAGTGGCCGCCGGGCTCGGCATCGGCGCCATTATCTTCGGTCTGGTCATCTACCTCGGCACGATCGCGCTCATGCTGTGGATCGGCTACCTCATCATGCGCACGGCCGTGAAGAACGGCATCCTGCGCGCTGACGCCGAGCGTGCAGCGCAGCGACCGGGAGGAGTATACGGCGCGCCGCCGCAGCATCCGCAGAACCCGGGTGGGCCGCCGCAGCAACGGTACTGACCGTCGCTGGTGCGACGTAGAGTCGGAGCATGTCAGAGCTGCACGATCTGACCGCGACCGAACAGGTGGCGGCGTTGCGCAGGGGCGATCTCAGCCCCGTGGATCTCGCCGCTCACTACCTTGATCGCATCGCCCGGCTCGATGACGAGATCGGAGCGTTCGTCGAGGTGACGGCGGATGCTGCGCTCGCGCGAGCCACCGCGCTGAGACCATCACCGACCGGGAGGTTATGGGGACTGCCCTTCGCCGACAAGGATCTCGTGGCTCGTGCTGGCGTGCCGACGCGGTTCGGCTCACGTCTGCATCGTGATTTCGTGCCGGATGCCACGGCCGATCAAGCGGCCGTGCTCGATGAGGCGGGTGGTGTCAGCCTCGGCAAGACGAACACTCCCGAGTTCGGCCTCACCGGGTACACGGAGACGCAGATCGCCCGGCCCGCACGCGATCCCTGGAACCTCGATAACGGCGCCGGCGGGTCGAGCGGAGGTGCCGCGGCGGCGGTCGCGGCTGGTCTGTTGCCGTTGGCCCCGGCGTCGGACGGCGGCGGGTCGATTCGCATTCCGTCCGCGACCGTCGGCGTCGTCGGACTCAAGCCGTCGCGAGGGCGCATTCCTTTTGCATCCGGGCTCGACAGCCCAGGTGGATTGCCTGTCGCCGGTCCCATCGCGCGGACGGTGGCCGACGCAGCGTTGCTATTGGAAGTGCAGGTCGTCGGGCGCGCGTATTCGTACGCGACGCAGGCGCCAGGGGTGGGTCGCTTCGTCGACGCGGCGACGGATGCCGTGGCATCCGCTCGTGTCGGCGTCACCACCGTGTCGCCGTGGGACGACGACGAAGACATCGTGCTCGACAGCGACGCGGCGCGTGCTGTCGACGTTGCCACGATCTTGCTGACGGATGCCGGGCACGCAGCCGACGCGTTCAACTGGCGCCCGCGCGGATACGCGTCGATGTTCACGACGATCTGGCGCACGAGCGCTGCGCGCATGGATCTGTCGGATGCCGAACTCGATCTCGTTGAGCCGATCACGGCGTGGCTTGTGCGCGAGGGGCGTGCCCTGAGCGGAGCGAAGGTGCTTGAGGCTCTTGCGGCCGCA